>NZ_JBIBKS010000019.1:0-77649 GCF_042959345.1 Streptomyces sp. NPDC007905
CGGCCACTCCTCGGAAGCCACTGAAGACAAGACCCGATAAGCCACATCCGGCCCTCCCGGGCCGCCTAACAACTTACGGAGACCCGATGAGCGACTCGGTACGGCATGAGGTCCGCGATCACGTCTCGTACGTCACCCTCGACCGGCCCGAGGCCCTCAACGCCCTCGGACCGGGGCAGCGGGACCGGCTGATCGAGCTGCTGGGCCAGGCGTCGCGGGACCCGGACGTACGGGCCGTGGTCCTCACCGGGACCGGGCGCGGTTTCTGCGCGGGTGCGGACCTGCGCGGCGGCTCGGGCGGCGGGGAACGCGTCCCGGGGGACGTCGCCCGCACCCTCCGGCTCGGCGCCCAGCGGTTGATCGCCGCCGTGCTGGACTGCGAGAAGCCGGTGATCGCCGCCGTGAACGGCACGGCGGCGGGGCTCGGCGCGCATCTCGCGCTCGCCTGCGACCTGGTACTGGCCGCCGAGTCGGCGCGGTTCATCGAGGTGTTCGTGCGGCGCGGGCTCGTACCGGACGGCGGGGGCGCCTATCTGCTGCCCCGGCTGATCGGTCCGCAGCGGGCCAAGGAGCTGATGTTCTTCGGCGACGCGGTCCCGGCGACGGAGGCGGAGCGGCTGGGGCTGGTCAACCGGGTGGTGCCGGACGGCGAGTTGGAGAAGACCGCGCGCGAGTGGGCGACACGGCTGGCCGGCGGGCCGACCCGGGCGCTGGTGCTGACCAAGCAGCTGGTGAACGCCTCACCGGACACCGACCGTGCGGCCGCCTTCGCGGCGGAGGCGGCCGCGCAGGAGATCAACATGACGACCGAGGACGCCCCGGAGGGGCTGCGGGCGTTCGTGGAGCGGAGGGAGGCCCGCTTCCGGGGGCGGTGAGGGTCAGGACTCGGCCGGCTTCAGGATCCGCAGCGTGCCCGAGTCCGGGTCGCCGAAGAGCACGAACAGCCGGGGGGCGCCCTCGGTGCCGGTGATCGACCAGTGGGTGTCCTCGCCGCAGTCGCCGTCGAGCTCGAGCAGGACGCCGGCGCGCCCGTCGTTGCCCGAGTCCTCGTTGGGCTCCCAGGTACCGGAACCTTCGCACACGACGTAGTCCTCGACGTGGTGGTCGTCGAAGGGGGGCTCGGTGGGCAGCTTGACGGCCTCGGCGCTGCCGTCGGGGCGCAGCCGCAGCTCGGCCCCGCTCGGGCCGTGCCAGACCCCGGCCAGCTGGGCGGGGGTCAGCTTCGGGGGCTCGTACTCCTGGATCAGGCCGGTCTCGGTGGCGAGCACCCCGCCGCCGAACGCCAGCAGGAAGAGCACGACCGAGCCGAGCACCGCCCGCAACCACACCCCCCACTGCCGCCAGCCGCGCCTGCGGGCGAGGCCGACCCAGAGGGTGGGCAGAAGCCCCAGGGCGGCCACGACGGGCACCGAGGTGCCGAGCGACCACCCGAAGAGCGGACCGGTCAGCGCACCCCAGAACAGGGCCGGGACGACCGGTGCCACCACATGCCGGACCCACCCCGGGCCACCCAGCCGCCGGCCCGAGAGCCGCGCGAGCACCACCGAGGGCAGGGTCAGCGCGAACGCCGAGAGCACGCCGAGGATCGGCAGCAGCAGCGGTGCGAAGAGGAGGAAGCACAGCGCGCCGAGGGCCCCGCCCGTACCGGCCCCGTAGTCCTCCTGAGTGGTGGTCGAGCAGATCCACCACAGCAATCCGGCCGCAGGCAGCTGGGCGCCCCCGAGGGCCGCCGCCGCGCTCAGGTCATCGGGCGTCCAGGTCGGCCTGGCCTCCCGCTGCGTTCCATAGGTCTGTCCCCACCCCACGGGGGGGCAGCGTACGCGCACACTTTCGGCCATCCACCGGCCCTCTTCCTATCTGATATACCGTCAGCTTCAATGGAGGGGTGATGGGACACGCAGGGGCGGCGGCCGCCGCCGTCCGTTACCTCAGGTCGGTTCCGGCTCCGGGACCCGTGCAGGCGCTGCCGCGCCCGGAGTTGCGGTGCGTCCGGGAGGACGAGCGGGCACCGGTGGACCCGGCGGAGTTCCGGCGGGTGCTCGGGACCTTCGCGACCGGAGTGACCGTGATCACCGCGCCGGCCGCCGAGGGCGCCGGCTCCCCCGCCGGCTTCGCCTGCCAGTCCTTCTCCTCCCTCTCCCTCGACCCGCCCCTGGTCTGCTTCATGGTGGGCCGTACGTCGGCCACCTGGCCGCGCATCGCCCGCGCGGGGGTCTTCTGCGTCAGCGTGCTGAGCGCCGGGCAGGGCGCGCTGTGCCGGTCCTTCGCGGTGAGCGGCGCGGACAAGTTCGCGGGGGTGGCGTACGACCCCGCACCCGTCTCCGGGTCCCCGCGGCTCACCGGTGCCACCGCCTGGATCGACTGCACGGTCCACGCCGTGCACACCGGGGGCGACCACCTCGTCGTGGTGGGGCGGGTGGACGCCCTCGGAGCCGGGGAGCGGAGCGACCCCCTGATTTTCCACCGCGGGCGGTTCGCCCGGCTCGAGGCCGATTTCTAGGGCTTGGCGGGGAGTCAGGACACGGCGAGTGCGGGGACCGCCGGGCGCCGCCTGATCACCAGGGCCATCAGGGCCGCCGCCGCGCACAGGGTGCCGGAGGCGTACCAGACCATGTCGTAGGTGCCGAAGACGTCGCGGGCGACACCGCCGAGGAAGGCGACGAGGGCCGCGCCGACCTGGTGGGAGGCGAGCACCCAGCCGAAGACGATGGCGCTGTCCTCGCCGTACTGCTCCCGGCACAGGGCCAGGGTGGGCGGGACGGTGGCCACCCAGTCGAGGCCGTAGAAGACGATGAAGAAGATCATCGGCGGGTGGACGGACGGTCCCAGCAGCATGGGCAGGAAGAGCAGCGAGACGCCGCGCAGGGCGTAGTAGACGGCGAGCAGGCGGCGCGGTTCGAAACGGTCGGTGAACCAGCCGGAGGCGATCGTGCCGACGACGTCGAACACGCCGATGACCGCGAGCAGCGAGGCCGCCGCCGTGACGGGCATGCCGTGGTCGTGGGCCGCGGGCACGAAGTGCGTCTGGATCAGGCCGTTGGTGGAGGCCCCGCAGATCGCGAAGGTGCCGGCGAGCAGCCAGAACGGGCCGGTGCGCACGGCGGAGCCGAGGACCGCGAGCGTGCGGCGGGCGGCGCCCGTGACCGGCGCCGGCTTCGGCACGAACTCCGCCGCGCCGTACGGCTTCAGGCCCACGTCGGCCGGATGGTCGCGCAGCAGCATCCACACGAACGGGACGACGGCGAGCGCGGCGAGGGCGACCGTCACGGCGGCCGGCCGCCAGTCGTACGCCTCGACCATCCAGGACAGCAGCGGCAGGAAGATCAGCTGGCCGGAGGCGGAGGCGGCGGTGAGGATGCCGCTGACCAGCCCGCGCCGCTCGGTGAACCAGCGGTTGGTGACCGTCGCGGCGAAGGCGAGGGCCATCGACCCCGAGCCGAGGCCCACCAGCAGGCCCCAGCACAGCAGCAGCTGCCAGGCCGCCGTCATCCACACGGTCAGGCCGGAGCCGAGCGCGATCACCGTCAGCGCGACGGCGACCACCCGGCGGATGCCGAAACGGTCCATCAGCGCGGCGGCGAAGGGTGCGGTGAGGCCGTAGAGCGCGAGGTTGATGGAGACGGCCGCGCCGATCGTGCCGCGCGACCAGCCGAAGTCCTCGTGCAGGGGGTCGATGAGCAACCCCGGCAGGGAGCGGAAGGCGGCCGCGCCGATGATCGTGACGAAGGTGACGGCGGCGACGAACCAGGCCCGGTGCACACGGCGGCGCCGGGCGGGCGGGGCCTGGAGGGGAGCTGCGGCTTCACTTGTCTGAGTCACGTCCTAGAGCGTCCTGTTTCCGGGCTCGCCCAGCGAGTGGCCCGGGGGACAGCATTCGCTAGGATCGGGCCATGACCGTCGGCCAGGATTTCCGCCCGCACCGGATCGTCGTCCTCGCGCTGGACGGCCTGCTCCCCTTCGAGCTGGGCATCCCGCACCGGATCTTCGGCCGCCCCCGGGACGCCGAGGGCCGGTACCTGTACGAGGTCGTGACCTGCTCCGTCCGGCCACCCGGCCCGGTCGGGACGGACGCCGACTTCGAGGTGCACGTGGCGCACGGCCCGGAGGCCCTGGAGACGGCCGACACGGTGATCGTCCCGGCGTCGTACGAGCTGGGACCGGTCTACGAGGAGGGCCGGCTCACCGACGAGCTGTCCGCCGCGCTCGCCCGCATCCGCCCCGGCACCCGCCTCGCCTCCATCTGCACCGGCGTCTACGTCCTCGCCGCCGCCGGATACCTCGACGGCCGCCCGGCGACGACCCACTGGGCGGACGCCGACCGCTTCCAGCGCATGTTCCCGCGGGTCAGGATGGACGCGGACGTGCTGTTCGTCGACGACGGGGACGTGCTGACCTCGGCCGGGGTGGCCGCCGGGATCGACCTGTGCCTGCACATGGTGCGCCGCGACCACGGCACGGCCGTCGCCAACGACGTGGCCCGCCGCACGGTCGTCCCGCCCCACCGCGACGGCGGTCAGGCCCAGTACATCCACCGCCCCGTCCCCGACCCCCAGCTCGCCACGACCACCGCGGCCCGTGCCTGGGCCCTCGGCCGCCTGCACGAGCCGATCCAGCTGCGGGACATGGCCGAGCAGGAGGCCATGTCGGTGCGCACCTTCACCCGCCGTTTCCGCGAGGAGGTCGGCGTCAGCCCCGGCCAGTGGCTCACCCAGCAACGTGTCGAACGCGCCCGCCACCTCCTGGAGTCCACCGACCTCTCGGTCGACCAGGTGGCCCGTGACGCCGGCTTCGGCACGGCCCAGTCGATGCGCCAGCACCTGCAGGCGGCGGTCGGGGTCACGCCGACCGCGTACCGGCGGACCTTCCGGTCTGGGGGCAGCGGTACCGAGGACCGCGGCGGGGTCGTCGTCCTGCGCTGACCGGCCGGCGCGTGTCTCGCCCCACCAGCCGATCGCCGTCAGCAGCACGGTCATGGCCACCCCCGCCAGGATCGCCGTCGAGGGGGCGGTGACGGGGAGCAGGGCACCGGCGAGGGAGCCCGTGGCGGCGTAACCGGTGCCGACGGCGGCCTACACGACCGAATGGCCGGCGGCCAGGGAACCCGGCGGGAGGACCTCGCGCAGACATGGGCGGCGGCGAGGGCCGCGCCCAGGGAGTGGCCGCCGGGGCGTTCGCGGACGAGGAAGACCAGGGCCAGGGGGCCATGGCCACCGGCATGCGGGCGCCGACGGCCACACAGGACCAGGTCAGCACCTGTTTCGAGGCGACGTCGCGGTAGGTCATGCGATGACGGTAGGGGCCGCCGCCGACAACCGCCGACGGATTGTCCCCCGCCTGTGGACAACGTCGGCGCGGCCCCACCTCAGAACGTCAGCACCGCCCGCGCCACCCGCCCCGCCTCCGTGTCCGCCCGCGCCTTCTCGAAGTCCTCCACCGGGTAGGCCGCCGTCACCAACTCGTCCAGGAGCAGGCGGCCCTGGCGGTACAGCTCGGCATAGCGGGGGATGTCCCGCTGGGGGCGGGAGGAGCCGTAACGGCAGCCGAGGATCGCCTTGTCCAGGAACATGGAGGAGACGACGAAGGACGCCTCCGCGCTCGCCCGGGGCACACCGAGCAGGACGGCCTGGCCGTGGCGGTCGAGGAGGTCGACCGCCTGGCGGATCAGCTCCACTCGGCCGACGCACTCGAAGACGTGGTCGGCCCCCGTCGGCAGGATGTCCCGTACACCTTCCGCGGAGGTCAGGAAGTCGGTCGCGCCGAACTGCCGGGCCACCGCCTCCTTCGCCGGGTTGGCGTCCACGGCCACGATCCCGAGGGCCCCGGCGAGCCGGGCGCCCTGCAGGACGTTCAGGCCGATGCCGCCCGTGCCGATGACGACCACGCTGTCCCCGCGGTCCACCCGGGCCCGGTTGAGGACCGCGCCGACGCCGGTCAGCACCCCGCAGCCGATCAGCGCGGCCGACGGCAGCGGGACGTCCTTCGGGATCCGCACCGCCTGCACGGCCTTGACGACCGTACGTTCCGCGAAGGCCGAGTTGCAGGCGAACTGGTGGACCGTCCGGTCCCCGCGGGTGAAGGGCTTGCCGGGGCGGCCGATCGCCTGGCGGCACATCGTCGGGCGGCCCCGGTCGCAGTCCGGGCAGGTGCCGCAGTTGGCGAGCGTGGACAGGGCCACGTGGTCACCGGGGGCGACATGGGTGACGCCCGCGCCGACCGCCTCCACCACCCCGGCACCCTCGTGGCCCAGCACCACCGGGACCGGGAAGGGGATGGTGCCGTCCACCACCGACAGGTCGCTGTGGCACAGACCGGCCGCCGAGATCGCCACCAGCACCTCGCCGGGCCCCGGGTCCCGTACCCCCAGGTCGTCCACCACCCGGACCTGTTTGCCGTCGAACACCACGCCACGCATCACACGACCCCCCTCGGCTCTTTCGGCAGACCGAGCACCCGCTCGGCGATGATCGTGCGCTGGACCTGGTCCGAGCCGCCGTAGATGGTGTCGGCCCGGGAGAAGAGGAACAGGTGCTGGTCGGCGTCGACGTCGTACGGCGCCGACGGCGACCAGTCGGTGGGGCCGGCGGCGGCCCCGGCGCCCCGGACCCGCACCGCGAGCTCCCCGAGCCGCTGGTGCCAGTTCGCCCACAGCAGCTTGGCCACGCTGGGGGCGCCCGGGTCACCGGAGCCGCCGAGGGTGCGCAGGGCGTTCCAGCGCATGGTGGTCAGCTCGGCCCACTGGCGGACCAGCCGCGCACGCACGACCGGGTCGTCGACGGCGCCCGTGCGTGCGGCCGTCCGGACGACTCGTGCCAACTCCTCGGCGAAACCGATCTGCTGCGCCAGGGTCGACACCCCGCGCTCGAAGCCCAGCAGGCTCATCGCCACCCGCCAGCCCTGCCCCTCCCCCCCGACGACGTGCTCCACGCGCGCGCGTGCCCCGTCGAAGAAGACCTCGTTGAAGTCGCTCGTGCCGGTCATCTGGCGGATGGGCCGGACCTCGATGCGGCCGGGTTGGTCCATGGGGACGAGCAGGAAGCTCAGCCCGTGGTGGCGACGGCTGCCCGGTTCCGTGCGGGCCAGCACGAAGCACCAGTCGGCCTCGTGGGCGAGGGAGGTCCAGATCTTCTGCCCGGTGATCCGGTAGTACGTTCCCTCGCGCGCCGCCGAGGTGCGTATGCCGGCCAGGTCGGACCCGGCGCCCGGTTCGCTGTAGCCCTGGCACCACAGTTCCTCACCGGCGGCGACCGGGGGCAGGAAGCGGGCCTTCTGCTCATCGGTGCCGTGAGCGATCAGGGTGGGGGCGAACAGATTCTCGCCGATGTGCCCGGAGCGCGGTGGCGCGGCCGACCGGGCGTACTCCTCGGCCCAGGCGACCTGCTGGGTGAGGGTGGCCGTGCGGTTGCCGTATCCGGCCTCGGGCCAGCCGAGTCCGATCCAGCCGGCTGCGCCGAGCGTCCTTTCCCATGTACGGCGATCCGTGACGGAACTGGCGTGTGCCCCCAGCCAGGCGCGGGCCTCGGCACGGAACGCCTCGTCCTCGACGGTGAATCCAAAGTCCACAGGGCCTCCTTCGTGCCGATCACGCCACCTACCTCAGGGGCGCGGGAAACTGCGCGACACACCGCGGCGATCCCGCGGCCGCCGACGCTCGAAGAGCCCCGGGCTCTCAGGCGTTCGGGCGAGAACCCGTCCGAGCCGCCCCCTCCATCGCCGCCAGCTGCGAAAGCATCGGCATCGGATCCACCCCCACCGACCCCGGCAGGAACTCCGCGATCGTCTCCGGCGTCCACCCACCGGAGGCATACGCAGCGCGGAGTTCGCGGGGCTGCGCCCAGACCGCGATCTTCGGTCCGGCGATCGTGTACACCTGCCCCGTGATCCCCTGGTCCTTCGCCGGTTCGGACAGCAGGTAGACCACCAGCGCGGCCACGTCCTCCGGCTCCCCGATCTCCTTCAGCTCCATCGGCACGTTCGCCGACATCCGCGTGCGGGCCACGGGGGCGACCGCGTTGGCCGTGACGCCGTACTTGTGCAGCCCCAGGGCCGCGCTGCGGACCAGCGAGATGATCCCGCCCTTCGCGGCGCTGTAGTTGGCCTGCGAGACCGAACCCTGGTGGTTGCCGCTGGTGAAGCCGATGAGGGTGCCCGACTTCTGCTTGCGCATGACGGCGGAGGCGGCCCGGAAGACGGTGAAGGTGCCCTTGAGGTGGGTGGCGACCACCGGGTCCCACTCCTGCTCGGACATGTTGAACAGCATGCGTTCGCGCAGGATCCCGGCCACGCAGACGACCCCGTCCAGGCGGCCGTAGCAGGACAGGGCGGCCTCGACGACCCGCTGTCCGCCCGCCATGGTGGAGATGTCGTCGGCGACCGCGACCGCCTCGCCGCCCGCCGCCCGGATCTCCTTGACGACGGCGTCGGCGATCTCACTGGTCGGCGAGGTGCCATCGGTGGACACCCCGTAGTCGTTGACGACGACCTCGGCCCCCTCGGCCGCCGCCGCGAGAGCGACGGCTCGCCCGATACCCCGTCCGGCGCCCGTCACGGCGACCACCCTGCCTGCCAAGAAGTTCCCCACGCCCGGCCCCTTCCCGAAGTTTCTGACGGACCGTTAGATTTTATGACTCGTCAGATGCGCGGACACAAGCCCCGGGGAGGCACCGGATGTCACCGCCGACGCTGCATCCTGCGTTCCATGACATCGCCAAGCGCGTGAACAACTGGGGGCGTTGGGGGGCGGACGACGAGATCGGGACTCTCAACCTGATCACCGACGCGGTGGTACGCGAGGCCGCGGCCTGTGTGCGCTCCGGGCGCCGGGTCCCGCTCGCACTGCCACTGCAGCAGGACGGGGTGCAGACGGGCATGATCCCCGGGCGGGTCAATCCGCTGCACGCGATGGTGCAGCTCAACCAGGAACTGTTCGGGCCCGGCACGGTGGCGTGCAGCGACGACGCGGTGACCATGGGGCTGCAGGCGGGCACCCACTGGGACGCGCTGACCCATGTCTCGCACTCCGGGAAGCTCTACAACGGGCGCCCGGCGCACACCGTCACCGCGCACGGGGGCGCACGGTTCAGCGGCATCGACAAGGCCCGGCATGTCGTCTCGCGCGGGGTGCTGCTGGACGTGGCACGCGCGCGTGGCGTGGACCGGCTGGAGGGCGGGCACGCGGTCACGCCGGAGGACCTGGAGGCGGCCGAGGAGTTCGGCGGGGTGCGAGTGCGGGCCGGGGACGTGGTCCTGGTGCGGACCGGGCAGGTGCGGGTGTATCTGGCCGGGGACAAGCACGGGTACGGCTATCCGTCACCGGGCCTGTCGGTGCGCTGCCCGGAGTGGTTCCACGCGCGCGATGTGGCCGCGGTCGCGAACGACACGCTCACGTTCGAGGTGTTCCCGCCCGAGATCGAGAACCTGTGGCTGCCCGTGCACGCGCTGGACCTGGTGGAGATGGGGATGCTCCAGGGCCAGAACTGGAATCTCGAAAAGTTGTCCACAGCCTGTGGAGAAGAGAGCCGGTACGCGTTCCTGCTGTCGGCGATGCCGGAGCCGTTCGTCGGCGCGACGGGGACACCGGTCGCGCCGATCGCCGTCCTGTGAAGTCCGGTTGGCGGCGCGCCCCCCTGCGTTCGACTTCGCGCCGCCATCCCGTGCGACCCACACTCGGCGAGGACCGCTGTCACCCGAGTCCCCGCCGTCCCCTCACGGCGAATCGTTGCCCACAAGCGTGGTCATACGGTCACAAGCCGTCAACGCCAGTACGGCGAATTATTACTTACGCCCTTTTCGTGACGACGGCGCACGGGTGCACCCCCGGCGCACCACCGCACCGGGCGCCTACACCGCTTCGAACGCGAGGTCCTCGTACGCGGACCGTCCGCCCCCGTACGCCACCGCTGCGCCCTCCCGGGGCTGCGAGCAGCGGTCCAGCTCGCACCAGATGCTCTTGCCCGAACCCTCGGGGCTCCAGCCCCAGCGGTCGGCGAGGCAGTCGACGAGTGCCAGGCCCCGGCCGCCGGTGGCGTCACCGCCCGCACAGCGCGGGACGGGCGCACGGGAGCTGGTGTCGGCCACCTCGAGCCGCACCGTGGCCGAGGCGGCCGACCCGGTCGCCGTACCCGGCAGGGAGAGCCGCAGCACCGCCGGACGGCCGGTGTGCACCACGGCGTTGGTCACCAGCTCGGAGACGAGCAGGACCAGGGTCTCGGCCAACGTGTCGTCGGCCCCTATCCCGAGCCCGGCGAGACGCGACCGGGCCCACCGTCTGGCCCGTCCCACCTCCGCAGGGTCGGGCCGGATCTCCAGCTGCACTTGAAGCACCTGCACCGCTCACACCATCCGAACCGGCGGACTCATGACCCCACGCCACACGAACGCCACAGCGGAAGCCGCGACGAGCATCACGACGAGGGCCACGATCGTAGCCATTTTCTGCATGGCCAGGACAACGGCCAGAGCAAGGGTCACGGAACGTGATTCCCTTACGAGACAGCATGGTTGACGTACAGTCACCCCAACAAGCGCTTCGGGCATATTCCAGCGCGAAGGAGTACGCGTGCGGCATACTGTGCGACGCGTGTGCCGGGGAGTCGAACAAGCGGGGGCACAAGCCCTTACCGCCCTGCCAGCAGCGGCGCGCACCGCGCGGCCCGGGGTCGCCCCAGGGGCACCACCGGCACGGCTCGTGCTCGCAGCCACTCGCATCCCACACAAGGTACCGGAGGGGGCAGCCGACTCCAGGCTGTGACGAGTCACGCAAAGGACACAACACGGTATCAACGCTCAGTGATTCCGGTAGGCCACGATCCGCGACATCCAGGGCCATCGATTCGCCGACCGGCCCCTGGCAGCGCGGTGCCGTACGGTCAGGCCACCAGGTCGGCGGCGAGCGCTTCCTCACTCTCCGTGTTCCCGCCGCCCCGCCGGGCCCGCACCCAGGCCCGTTTGAGATGCAGATGGACCTCTGCCTCCCAGGTGAAGCCCATACCGCCGTGCACCTGGAGGCAGTCGCGCGCGCCGCGCACGGCCGCCTCGTCGGCGAGCAGCCGGGCGGCGGCGATGTCGGCGGGGTCGGCGGTCACGGCGGCCGCGTAGACGGCGGCGCGGGCCGTCTCGGCCCGCACCAGCAGCTCGGCGCACAGGTGTTTGACCGCCTGGAAGGCCCCGATCGGCTGCCCGAACTGCTCACGCGCCCGGGCGTGTTGCACGGCCAGCTCGCACGCGCGCGTGGCCGTGCCGAGCTGCTCGGCGGCGGTGAGGAGCACGGCCTCCGGGTCCGGTGCGCCGGTGCCGGGAACACCGGGAACACCGGGAACACCGGGAACACCGGGAACACCGGGAACACCGGGAACACCGGGAACACCGGGAACACCGGGAAGCCTATGCAGGGGCGTCAGCGGGTCCACCGAGCGCAGCGCCACGGCTTTGGAGGTGTCCCCTCGGACGACGTCCGCCGCGTCCAGCCACTCCACCAGGGAGCCGTCCGCGCGGGCCACCACGGTCTCCCCGGTGGCCGCGCCCGGTACGGTCCCGGCGGCGAGGTGGGTGGCCAGCACGGGTCCCGGCAGCAGCGCGCGGCCGGTCTCCTCGAAGACCAGCACCGCCTCCGGCAGGCCGAGGCCGACCCCGCCCTCCGCCTCCGGCAGCCGCAGCGCGAACAGGCCCGCCGCGCCCAGCTCCCGCCACAGGCCCCGGTCCAGGTGTCCGGGCCGGGCCACGGCCGCGCGCAGCGCGTCCGCACCGAACCGGCGCTCCAGCAGCTGCCGTACGCCGGCCCGCAACGCCCGCTGCTCGTCGGTGAGTCGGAAGCGCACGGTCAGCGTCCCTTCGGCAGGCCGAGGATGCGCTCGGCGACGATGTTGCGCTGGATCTGCGAGGTGCCGGCGGCGATGGTGTACGACAGCGAGGAGAGCCGGTCGAGGACCCAGGGCCGGTCCAGATCGAGACCGTCGGGGCCGAGCGCTTCGGCGGCGGTGTCGTACAGCTCCTGACGGGCGTGCGAGTAGCTCAGCTTGAAGACCGAGCCGCCGACGCCGGGCACTGAGCCGCTCGCCTCCGCCTCGCTCACGTTCCACTGGGTCAGCCGCCACAGCGCGCGGAACTCGGCGTTCAGTCTCCCGAGCCGCCGGCGCAGCACCGGATCGTCCCACCTGCCGTTCTGCCGTGCGGTGCGGGCGAGTTCGCCCAGCACGCGGCGGCAGGCGACGACCTCGCCGACGAAGGCCGTGCCGCGTTCGAAGGACAGCGTCACCATGGTCACGCGCCAGCCGTCGTTCTCCGCCCCCACCCGGTTGCCGGCCGGCACCCGGACCTCGTCCAGGAACACCTCGGCGAACTCGGCCGACCCGGCGAGCGTGCGCAGCGGCCGTACGGTGATGCCGTCGGCGTCCATGGGCATGGCCAGCCAGGTGATGCCCTGGTGCCTGGGCGCCTGCGGGTCCGTGCGGACCAGCAGCTCGCACCAGTCGGCGACCTCGGCGTGCGAGGTCCAGATCTTGGACCCGCTCACCACGTAGTCGTCCCCGTCACGCCACGCGCGCGTGCGCAGCGCGGCGAGGTCGGACCCGGCGTCCGGTTCGCTGAACCCCTGGCACCACACCTCGTCCCCGCGCAGGATGGGCGGCAGCCAGCGGGCCCGCTGTTCGGGGGTGCCCTCGGCGGCGATGGTGGGCCCCGCGTGCAGCAGCCCGACGAAGTTCGCGCCCACGTAGGGCGCGGCCGCCCGCTCGGTCTCCTCCAGGAAGATGAGCCGCATGGTCGGGGAGGCGTCCCAGTGGACGTCGGCGTACCCGGCGTCGTGGAGCATCCGCTGCCAGCCCAGGTCGTAGGCGCGGCGGCCGGGCCAGTCGTCCGGGGGCGGCTTGGCGGGCAGGGTGGGCAGGGCCTTGGCGAGCCACTCGCGCAGCCGGGCCCGGAACTCCTCCTCCTCGGGCGTGTACGAGAGGTCCATTACCTGTCGAGGTCCAGGCCGAGCATGCGGATGGCGTTGCCCCGCATCAGCTTGTGGACGGTTTCGTCGTCCAGGCCCTTCACATGGTCGAGGGCGACCTCCTTGGTGTGCGGGAAGGTCGAGTCGACGTGCGGGTAGTCGGTCTCGAACGTGGCGTTGTCGCGGCCGACGACGTCCAGGGACGCGACCCCGTGCTTGTCGCGGAAGAAGCAGCAGAAGATCTGCCGGTAGTAGTACGTCGACGGCGGTTCCGGGATCAGATCGCGCACCCCGCCCCAGGCGCGGTGCTCCTCCCACACGTCGTCGGCGCGCTCCAGGGCGTACGGGATCCAGCCCATCTGGCCCTCGGAGTAGGCGAGTTTGAGGGTGGGGAACTTCACCAGCACCCCGCTGAAGAGGTAGTCCATCATCGAGGCCATCGCGTTGTTGAAGCTGAGCGAGGCCTGGACGGCGGGCGGCGCGTCCGGCGATGCGGCGGGCATCTGCGAGCTGCTGCCGATGTGCATGTTGACGACGGTCCCCGTCTCCTGGCACACCGCGAAGAAGGGGTCCCAGTACCCGGAGTGGATGGACGGCAGCCCGAGGTAGGTGGGGATCTCGGAGAAGGTCACCGCCCGTACCCCGCGCTCCGCGTTGCGCCGGATCTCCGCGACGGCCGGCTCCACGTCCCACAGCGGGATCAGGCACAGCGGGATCAGCCGGCCCCCGCTGTCACCGCACCACTCCTCCACCATCCAGTCGTTGTAGGCCCGCACGCAGGCGAGGGCGACCTCCTTGTCGTGGGCCTCGGCGAAGGTCTGCCCGCAAAAGCGCGGGAAGGTGGGGAAGCAGAGGCTGGCCTCGACGTGGTTGAGGTCCATGTCTGCGAGCCGGGCCGCGGGATCCCAGCAGCCGCGCCGCATCTGCTCCCGGGTGATCCCCTCCAGGGTCATCTCGTCCCGGTCGAATCCGACGGCGGCGATGTTGCGCTTGTACGGGAACTTCAGGTCCTCGTAGATCCACCAGTCGGTCGGCCGGCCGTCCGGGTCCATGGTGATCTGGTACTTCCCGCCGACGTACGCCAGCTCCCCGATCCCGGCGGTCAGCGGCTTGGGTCCCCGCTCCCGGTACTTCGCCGGCAGCCAGGTCTCGAAGAGGTGGGCGGGCTCGATCACATGGTCGTCGACGCTGATGATGCGGGGCAGTTCGGTCATGGGTCCCCCACCTACATATCTGATGGACCGTCAGATTGGTTTCCAGCAGGCTAGCCCCCGCCCCCTGGACCGACAAGGCGCACGGCCCTACGCTCTGCCCACGATCTGACGCTTCGTCAGCCATGGGGGTCGACGTGAACGACACCGCACACCACCTGAGCGCCTCGCGCACCCTGTGGGAGCTGGTGGACCGCCGGGGCCGACTCACCCCCGACCGGCCCGTCCTGCTCCAGGACGACCGCCGGCTGACCTTCGGCGAGCTGCGGGAACGGGCCGAGCGGGTCGCGGCCGGCCTGTACGGCATGGGGGTGCGCCCGGGCACGGTGGTCGCCTGGCAGTTGCCCACCCGCATCGAAACGGCCCTGCTGTCCTTCGCGCTGGCCCGCCTGGGCGCCGTGCAGTCCCCGGTCATCCCGCTCTACCGGGATCGTGAGGTCGGCTTCGCGCTGCGCGAGTCCAGGGCCGAGTTCTTCGCCGTACCGGGCGTCTGGCGCGGCCACGACCACACGGAGATGGCGCGGCGCCTCGGTGCGAAGGGCGTCTTCGAGGCGTACGAAGACCTGCCCGACGGTGATCCGTCGGTCCTGCCCGCGCCGCCCGCCGAAGGCACTTCGGTCCGCTGGATCTACTGGACCTCGGGGACGACCTCCGATCCCAAGGGCGTGCTGCACACCGACCGCTCCCTGATCGCGGGCGGCTCCTGCCTCGCCCACGCACTGCGTCTCACACCCGACGACGTGGGCTCGATGGCGTTCCCGTACGCCCACATAGCCGGGCCGGACTACACGGTGATGCTCCTGCTGTACGGCTTCCCGGCGGTGATGTTCGAGCAGTTCGCACTGCCGGACGCGCTGGAGGGATACCGGCGGCACGGGGTCACGGTGGCCGGCGGCTCGACGGCCTTCTACTCCATGTTCCTGGCCGAGCAGCGCAAACGGCCCGGAGCGAAGGTGATCCCCTCCCTACGGCTCCTCGCGGGCGGCGGGGCACCGAAGCCCCCTGAGGTCTACCACGCGGTCGTACGCGAGATGGGCGTGCAGCTCACCCACGGGTACGGCATGACCGAGGTGCCGATGATCACCATGGGCGATCCGGAGGACACGCCCGAGAACCTCGCGACGACCGAGGGACGCCCGCCGGAGGGGATGCGGATACGGATCGTGGACGGGGAGGTGCGGCTGCGCGGCGAGGCCGTCTGCCAGGGCTACCTGGACCCCGCCCAGACGGCGGCGGCCTTCGACGAGGAGGGCTTCCTGCGCACCGGCGACCTGGGACACCTGACCGACTCCGGGCATCTCGTGCTCACCGGGCGGCTGAAGGATGTGATCATCCGCAAGGGTGAGAACATCTCGGCCAAGGAGATCGAGGATCTGCTCGCCGCGCATCCGGCGGTGGCGGACGCGGCGGTGATCGGGCTGCCGGACGCCGACCGCGGGGAACTGGTGTGCGCGGTGGTCGAACGATGTTCGGGACGCCACGAGTTGACGCTGGCCGAGGTCGTCTCGTACCTGCGGGCGGGAGGGCTGTCCGTGCACAAGCTGCCGGAGCGGCTGGAGGTGGTGGACGCCCTTCCACGGAACGAGACCCTGCGCAAGGTGCTCAAGCACAAGCTGCGGGAGCGCTTTTCGGGACCCGTCCCTTAGGCGGTCGGGGCGTGGGGGGTGTGCCCATGCCTTCTCGTCCTGCTGCTCGCCGGGATCCCGGGGCCCTTTGCGAGGCGCACCCTGCCATGGGGTACGCGTTCCGGGGCTGCGTGCGCTACTCGGGAACGGTGAAGTAGCGCGCGAACGCCGGGATGATCTCCGCCTCGCCGATCTTGCCGTCGCCGTCCGTGTCGAGTGCGGCGGCGGTCGCCCGGGCGATGCCCTCCGGGACGTGGAAGACCCGCAGGACGCGGATGGTGTCGGAGACGGTGGCCCGGCCGTCCCCGTCCGGGTCCGCCACGGCCAGCGACGCGTGCAGGAAGGGGCGGGCGATCTCGGCGAAGCGGTCGGGGTTGTCGCGCAGGCGCTTGACCGCACCGGTGACGAACTCCTCGCGGGTGATGCGCTGGTCGCCGTCCCGGTCCGCGATGCCCGCCATGCCCTGCCAGAAGGCCTCCGCGCCGGCGTACAGCGCCTGGCCCCTGTCGGAGCGGGCGGGTACGGCGAACTCGGCGAGCAGGGCCTTGGCCGCGGCGTTGAAGTCCTCGCGGTCGATGTAGCCGTTGCCGTCCTGGTCGAAGGTGGCGAACCGGGCGGCGATTCTGCGCTCGTACTCGGTGCTGACCATGTCTGTTCGGGCCGCCTTACGTTGACGTGGGGTTGATCTGGCAGGGAGCGTACGTCGTGGGCGGCGATGAGGTGGCGGGAAAGCGGCGGTTGTGCCAAGACCGGGGAAATTCCGCGACAACCCTGTGGCGGCGGGCGCGGCGACGCTCAGGCCGAGAGGGGGCCCGCCTCGTCGGTGGTGGCGGACTCGACATCGGGGTGGACATCGAAGAGACGGCGGACACCGAGCGCGCCGAGCACCCGGTTGACGTGCGAGCCGTCGTCCGCGCCCCGGTCCGGCAGGATCAACCGCAGCCGCCCCTGGCAGGAGCGGATCAGCCGGCGCGCGGCGATCAGGACGCCGACCCCGCTGGAGTCGCAGAAGAAGACCTCGGAGAGGTCGAGGATCAGACTGTGGTGGCCCTCGGCCACCACATCGTGCACGCCCTGGCGCAACACCGGGGAGGTCATCAGGTCCAGTTCCCCGGACACCCGGAGCACGGCCCACTCACCCTGTTCGACGCCGGTCACCCTGAATGCCACGGCCACGCCCCTCCGCTCGCCGGATCTCGCAGGACCGCCCGGAAACGGAAGCAGTTCCTACGTTTCATTCCGCGCGGCTGCCCAGCGGCCGTTCCCTGAAACTTCGAGCAGCAAACGGCGGGCGATCGACAAGGGGCCTATTTCAGTCACTATCGATCCTGTTCGATCGAAGATAGACACGATTCGAGTGAAGGATGCGTGAAGAGGGCACTATCACCTGCGACGCCTCCGGGGGCGCACATTGGCACAAAGGGGCGTGCGCTGTCATACGTGCCGACTACATTCGAGATGACGGTGCGGAGACGCTGGACAGGCAGGACAGGACCGAGGGGAGGGCAGCATGGCGCACAAGGGGGTACCGCCCCGCTGGGACCGCAAGATGCAGCAGCGGCTCGCGCGGGGTGAGGCGGCCGCCCTCGGCGAGCTGTACGACCGGTTCGCCTCCCTGGTGCACAGCCTCGCCCACCGCGTCCTCGGCGACGAGCGGGCCGCCGACGGTGTCACCCGGGAGGTCTTCGCCCACGTCTGGGAACACCCCGACACCTACGACCCCAAGCAGGGTCCGCTGCGCTCCTGGGTGGCCGCGGTGACGCACCGGCTGGCCGTGCAGCGGCTGCGCGCCACCGAGACCGCCGCGCTCACCCGGGGCGAGAGCGGCTCCGCGCAGGAGCTGGAGAGCCTGGAGAGCAAGGTGCGCCGCGCCTCGGTCGCCGCCCGCGCCGACTACATCGTCCACTCCATGCCCGCCCCGCTGCGCGCCGCCCTGGAACTGGCCTACTTCCAGCGCCGCGACTACCGCCAGACCGCCGCCGACCTGGGCGTCACCGAGGACGAGGCCCGCCGCCGGCTCCGCCTCGGGCTCCAACTCCTGTCCACCGCCCATGACGTGGGCACACCGCCTGGGTACGGGGGCGCGGTGTGAGCGGGACAGGAGGCTTCGAGGCACACGACGGTCACGACGAGGACGCGGGACGGGACGAGTACGGGGGCGCGTGGGTGACGGGCTCCGGTGACGTGCCGCCGGGCGTCGGCGGGCCCGGACCCGACCGGTCGCCGCCCCGGATACCGCTGCCCCGCGCCTCCGTCGAGGACAGCGGCAGGCCGTTGCCCGACCTCACCGACCTGGGGAACCGCGCACCCGTGCCGCTCGACCTGTCGCACGACGTCCTGAAGTCGCTCCTCGGGGCCTGGGCCCTGGCCGCCTGCTCGGCGGCCGAGACGGCGGCCGTGGAGGAACACCTGGGCAGCTGCGGTTCCTGCGCGGAGGAGGCACTGCGGCTGCGCGAGGCGGTCGGTCTGCTGCACCAGCCCGAGAGCCTCGACCTGGACCCCGCCCTGCGCACCCGCGTCCTGGAGAGCTGCCTGGACCGCAGGCCGCCGCGCATCCCGGTGCCCGAGTGGGCGGCCGCGTACGACGCCGAGACCGCGCGGCTGGACGCGCTGCTGCAGGACTTCGGGGACGCCGAGTGGCATGCGCCGGTGCGGCTGCGGTGGTTCGAGGCCGACGCGGCGACGAGTCGCCGTACCACCGTGGCCGGGGTGATCGCGCATCTGCTGTCGGTGGACGGGCTGGTCGCGGTGGCGCTCGGTCTGGAGGACCCGCTGGCGGAGCTCGTCCAGGAAGGCGCCAAGGGTGAGGCCGGCGAGCAGGGGGCGGCGGGGCCGGCCGGGCGGACCGAGGCGTTCTGGCGTGCGTCCCACTTCCCGCCGACGCGGTCCGTGCGTGGCCCGTGGCGGGAGCAGAGCCACAGCCTCGTACGGACGGTGTCCTTCACGGGCAGCACCGCCGGCGGGCTCGCGGTGCCGTACGGCGACTTCGAACTGCACTTGCACGATGCGATGCTGGACCGCGCCTTCGAGTGCTGGGTGCACGCGGAGGACATCGCGGAGGCGGTGGACTATCCGTACGAGCCCCCCGCGCCGCGTCACTTGAACAGGATGATCGACCTCGCGGCCCGGATGCTGCCCGTCGCGCTGGCCGAGCGGCGCCGGGCGGGGCTGTCCGCACCGGGGCGGACCCCGCACCTGGTGCCCGCGGGGACGCCGGGCCGCAGTCTGCGCCTGGAGATCGAGGGTGCGGCCGGCGGGGAGTGGCTGATCCCGCTGGACTCGCCGGCGGCGGTGGGCTCCGCCGACTTCGAGGTCGCCCATGTCGCCCTCGACGGCGTGGAGTTCTGCCGCCTGGCAGCGGGCCATGTCCCACCGGAGGAGGCCGCAGCGGGACAGGTGGGCGACCGGGAGGCGATCAAGGACGTGCTGTTCGCCGCGGCGGGGCTGAGCCGGATGTGAGCCTGAGCTCCGGCAGGGGGAGTGGTTGCGCGGGAGGCGCCGCCCAGTCCGGGCCGGGGCGCCGCACTGCTGCTCAGTGGACGGAGAACCCGCCGTCCACGAAGATCGACTGGCCGGTGACATAGGCGGAGGCCGGAGCCGCGAGGAACACCGCCGCGCCCGCGAAGTCCTCGGCCAGCCCGTTGCGTCCGACCATCGTGCGCTGCGCGAGCGCCGCCACCTTCTCGGCGTCGGAGGACAGCCGTGCGTTGAGCGGCGTCATCACGAAGCCCGGTACCAGGGTGTTGCACGTGACGCCGTACGGCGACCAGGCCTCGGCCTGGGAGCGGGCCAGCGACTCCAGCGCTCCCTTGGAGACCCCGTAGGCGCCACTCTGCACGAAGGCACGGTGCGCCTGCTGGGAGGTGATGTGGATGATCCGGCCGTAGCCGCGCTCGGCCATGCCGGGCCCGAACCTCTGCCCCAACAGGAAGGGCGCCTCCAGGTTCAGGGCCATGGTGGCGTCCCACACGTCCTCGCCCAGCTCGCTCATCGGCGGCCGCAGGTTGACCCCGGCACAGTTGACGAGGATGTCCGGCTCCCCGAACCTTCCGGCCGCTTCCTCGGCCGCCTCGCGCACGCCGTCACGGGTGCTCAGGTCGCCGCTGACCCCGGCCGCCCGGCAGCCGTCGGCCACCAGCTCGTCGACCGTGTCGGCCAGCTGCGCCTGCTTGCGCGCCACGACCACCACGCTCGCCCCGGCGCGCGCCAGCGCACCGGCGACGGCCCGGCCGATGCCGGAACTGCCACCGGTCACCACGGCGACCCGGCCGTCCAGCGAGAACAGTTCGGAGAGGTAGGCCGCCCGCGAAGTCATGGCCGAAGCGTAGTGCTGTGACCGGAAAGGTTCACCGGCTCGCGGCGTCCGGCACGGCACCTCGCCGCGTTGTCGCATCACCCGAGTACATCCAGTACGCGGGCGATGCTCCGCCTGGCGATGCTCTCCCACTGCCTGAACGGCGTGGGAGGTGCCCCCAGCACCGGACGCCGCGAGCTTTCCGGCAAACCCTGCCAGTCACAGCACTAGACGGCCCTCAGGCGAAGATCACCGTGCGGCGTCCGTTGAGCAGAATCCTGCGCTCCGCGTGCCACTTCACCGCGCGCGCCAGCGCCTGGCACTCCACGTCCCGCCCGATCGCGACCAGTTGGTCCGGCGTCACCCCGTGGCCCACCCGCTCGACCTCCTGCTCGATGATCGGACCCTCGTCGAGGTCGGCGGTGACGTAGTGGGCCGTGGCACCGATCAGCTTGACGCCCCTCGCGTGCGCCTGGTGGTACGGCTTGGCGCCCTTGAAGCTCGGCAGGAACGAGTGGTGGATGTTGATGATCCGGCCGCTGAGCTGCTTGCACAGGTCGTCCGAGAGGACCTGCATGTAGCGGGCGAGGACGACCAGCTCGACGTTCTCCTCGCGCACGATCTCCAGCAGCCGCGCCTCGGCCTCCGCCTTGGTCTCCTTCGTCACCGGGATGTAGTGGAAGGGGATGTTGTAGGAGCCCACCAGCTCTTCGAAGTCGGTGTGGTTGGACACCACAGCGGCGATCTCGACCGGCAGCGCGCCGATCCGCGCCCGGAACAGCAGGTCGTTCAGGCAGTGGCCGAACTTGCTGACCATCAGCACGATGCGCATCTTCTCGTCGGCCCGGTTGATCTTCCAGTCCATGTGGAAGGTGTCACCGATCGCCGCGAAACTCGCGCGCAGCTTGTCCACCGTCACCGGCGCCTCCGCCGAGAAGTGGACGCGCATGAAGAACAGACCCGTGTCGTGGTCGCCGAACTGCTGGCTGTCCTCGATGTTGCAGCCGGTCATGAACAGATAGCTCGACACGGCGTGCACGATGCCCTGCTTGTCCGGGCAGGAGAGCGTGAGGACGTACTGGTCTGCCGGGGCGGCCCCGGGGGCGGACTGCTCGTTCATGCACTACAGCGTCCCATACGGCCGACCCGCCGTGGGCGGTTGTCCCGCAGGGCGGGACAGGTGGGCGCGGCCCGCGGGGCGCCGGGCGCCGTCCCGGGAGGCCGGGCACCGTCCTACGCGGTCCTCGTCATGATCCGCAGTACTTCCAGGCTCCGCGGAGGGGCGTCGGGATCGTCGCCGTCACTCGCCGCGAGGCGCAGGTGCGCGTCCCGGGCCGCCCGCACCGCCTCCGGCCACGCGTGGTGGTCCAGGTAGGCGGCGACCGGCGCGTCCGGGCCGACCTGGTGCATGATCCGCAGCACCCGCAGTACGGCGGTGTCGACGAGCGCAGCCTCCTGCGAGTCCCGGAATATCGTGCCGACGTACTTCTCCGCGGACCAGCTGTCCAGCCAGGTGTCCTCCACCAGCCGGTAGACGGCGTCGGTGACGTCGCCGTACCCCTCCACGCCGGCCAGCCAGACGTCCCGCTGGAACACCGGATCGGAGAGCATGTGCAGCGCGGAGCGCACATTGCTGCGCCAGCGCCACCACGGCATGTCGTTCAGGGGCATGCCGCCCATGGTGGAGGAGCGACGGCCGCGACGGGAAGAGTTCTCCGTACCTTGCACGGTCATCGATCGTACGTTCTCCACCACACCAGCCTCACCGGCCCCTGCAATTCACCTCTGTGTCACCTTTCGTTGACCGAGGGTCACTCCCCGGTTCGCGGTGTGAGGGAATCGTGTGTGTGCATGACCGGCAGGCGATGCTTCCGCAGCACCTTCCCCCTTTCCCTCTCCCGGCCCGTCAGAGCGACCGCCCTCTGTGCGGGCGCACTGGCCGTGTGTGCGTCGCTCACCGCCGGATGCGGGGCCCTCCCCGGTGCCACGGGGGGCTCCGGGGAGGGCCCGATCAAGGTCATGACCTGGGCGCCCCAGGACACCGACGCCACCAACAAGCCCGGCATGCCCGCGATGGCCCGCGCCTACGGCAAGTGGATCAACGCCCACGGCGGCCTCAACGGCCGCCATCTCGAGGTCCTGACCTGCAACGACCACAACGACAGCGTGGGCGCGGCGAAGTGCGCCCGGCGCGCGGCGGCCGAGGGCGTGGTCGCCGTCGTCGGCTCCTACAGCCAGTTCGGCGACTCCTACCGCGCCCCGTTGGAGAGCGCCGGCATCCCCTACATCGGCGGCTACGGGGTCACCAACGAGGAGTTCACCGGCCCGATGTCGTACCCGGTCAACGGCGGCCAGGCCGCCCTTCTGGCCGGCCTCGGCAGGGCGCTGGCCGCCACCTGCGGCCCCATCGCCCTGGTCCGCCCCGACAGCGTCGCCGGCGACCAGCTGCCCGCCCTGTTGGACTCGGGCCTGAAGGCGGGCCGGCACGCGGCGGCCGAGGACCAGCTCGCCGCCGAGAACGCCACCGAGTACGGCAGCCAGGCCGAGCGTGCGCTGGTGTCGGCCACCAAGGACGTGGCGAAGAAGGGCTGTGTGGTACCCGCGCTCGGGGACCGCACCGACACCTTCATGGACTCCTTCCGACGGACCCGCAAGGACTTCACCGCGGTGCGGACGGCGACCGTGCTGGGCAGCGTCGACCAGACGGTGATCAACGCGACGGGCGGCGCGTCGGGCCCGTACGAGGGTGCGTACATCACCGGCTGGTACCCGCCGGCGTCCGACTCGCGGTGGGACCCGATGAAGAAGGTGATCAACGAGGAGGCCTTCGGCGACAACCGCATCGACCCCGCGGACGCCGGAGTGCAGACCACCTGGATCGCCTACACCGTACTGAAGGCCGTCCTGGCGAAGATCGGCGACAGGGAAGTGAGCGCCGACAGCGTGCGGCACACCCTCGACGACGGCCTGAAGGTGTCCACCGGCGGCCTCACCCCGGCCCTGCACTGGCCCTACGAGGGCAAGCTGGCCGGGCTCGGCCTTCCGCGGCTCGTCAACGCCGACGTGACCCTCCAGGTGGTCCAGGACGGCCGGCTGGTCGCGGCGAAGAAGACCGCGGGCTCGGGCATCGACGGGATCACCGACATGACGAGCACGCTGGAGAGCGCCGACCTGGACTGACGCGGCTGACGCGACCGGCCCGGCTCCCCGGCACCCGCCTCCCTCACAGCTGGGTGGGCTGGCGCCGGGTCAGGCCGTACTTCTGCGCGATGGTGTTCCACAGCCCCGCCGCCTTCACCTTCTGCGCGCTGGCCGTACCGCTCTCCCGGTTGCCGGCCTGGACCTCACCGGTGACGCGGGCGTGGCCCTTCTTGCAGCCCTTCTTGCCGCCGACCTGGTCGGCCCAGGCCGCGTAGTGGTTGTCGGCGGCCGCGGACGCCTGCCAGGCCTGGGTGAGCGCGGCGGTCAGCTCGGCGTTGCCCGGCAGCTTGTCGACGGGCAGCTTGCCGAGCCGGGTGACCAGGTCGGCACGCTGCTTGGCCGCGTCCCGCAGGTCGGATGCGGCCTGGCCGAGGTTGTTGCACCGCCTGACGTTCCCCACCGCCTGGATCACCGAGGCACGGCTGCTGCCGCTGTCGGCGAGCAGCTTGTCCAGGGCGACCGCCTGCTGCTGGGCGGGGTCGGCGGCGGCCGAGGTGGAGTCCTGGGTGGCCGGGGCGGAGGCGGCGCCGGTCTTGTCGTCGCCGCCCTTGTCCCCGCCACCGCCGCTGAGCAGCGCGCCGGCGCCGACACCCAGGACGACGATCACGACGCCCACGGCGGCGATCAGCGGCACCCGAGAGCCCCCGCGGCCTCCCCGGCGGCCGCCGTCGTCGTCCACGGGCGCGCCGTACGACGACTGCTGCGTCGGCCCCGGGTAGGCGTTCGGCGGCTGCACGCGCGGCATCTGCTGCGTGGCACCGGCCGGGCTCTCGCCGCCCCCGGGCCCGCTGCGGAAGAGGTTGTCGAACTCGGCGGGCGGCTGCCGGTCGCCGCCCGGCGCCTGGGCGGAGTACGGCGGGATGTACTGCGTGGCCTGCGCGTCGGGGTGCGCGGCCGGCGCGGCCGGCTGCTGTGCGCGCCCCAGGTACCGCGTCTCCTCCCCGGCCGACTCGGGCGGCAGCGCGCCGGGGGCCACCGGCGGGATGTACTGCGTGGCGCCCTGGTCCGAGGCGGCCGCCGGGACCGGGGGCAGGTACTGGGTCGCGGCCGCATGCCCCGCCGGGACGGGCGGGAGGTACTGGGTCGCGCCCTCGTCCGCGGGAGCAGGGGCGGCGGAAGCCGGCGGGATGTACTGCGTCGCGCCGTCGGCCGCGGGGGGCAGGGGCGCACTCTGCGCCGGGTACGCGCCCGGGGCGGCGGCCGGGGGCAGGGGCGCGGGCTCGGCCGGGTACTGCCGCTGCGGCTGCTGGTACGGGGCGGGGGCGCCGTAGGCGGGCTGCTGGGCCTCGCCGTACGCCGGCTGCGGGCCGCCCGGACCGTGGGCCGGAGCCTGGCCCACGGAGCCGTGGGCCTGACCACCGTGGTCACCGGAGCCATAGGCCTGACCGCCCTGGTCGCCGGAACCGTAGGTCTGACCGCCCTGGTCGCCGGAACCGTAGGTCTGACCGCCCTGGTCGCCGGAACCGTAGGTCTGACCGCCGTACGTCGGAGCCGGTGCGCCCTCCGGAGGGAGCGGGCCGGGGCCGTTGCCGGCGGGCTGCTGCTGGTCCGGGGTGCCCCACTGCCGGGCGGGCGCCGGGGGCCAGCCCTGGTCCTGCTGGGGCGGCTGCTGCACGCCGGGGCCCCACGGGCCGCCCCAGGCCTGCCCACCGGCCGGCACCGCGGAGGCCGGGGTGCCGGTCATGCCCGGCAGCAGGGGCTCGCCTCCGTCGGAGGGCAGCACGATGCCTTCGCGCGCGGGCCGCGCCGAGGGCTCCTCGCCCTGTCCACTCTGCGTCACCGGGACTCCTACGAATGGGGGACCTTCGGAATCGTCGGCTCACGCTACCGGGTCTCCCGAGCCCGGTGCCACGCAGCTCAGGGCGCGATCTTTTTCCCTGTGACAGCGGTAACAAAACCGCCCCGCGGCACGCTGTATCAGGCACCCTTCGCGCGTCCGGGTGCCGTTTCCCGTGCGTTCACGCAACCGCGGGGCCGGTGTTCATGCGGCCTGCTGGAGTTCGAGGCGGGCCCCGAATTCCCGTACGACCGCTTCGTCACGGAAGGGTTCGAGGCGCTGCTGGAGGTCTTCCAGGTACTCGGCGCCCCGGTTGGAGCGGAGCGTCTCCAGCAGTTCCACCGCCTTCATCCCGGTGCTGCACGCCTGTTCGATCTCGCGCTGCTGCACCTGGGCCGTGGCGAGCAGCACATGACCGATGGCGCGGCGCCGGGCCCGGGACTCGGGGTGTCCGGCCAGCGACTGCTCGGCGTACCGGGCCGCGGCCTCGGGCTGCCCCAGGTCACGGTGGCAGTGCGCCAGTTCGTCGGCCAGGTAGGCCTCGTCGAAGTGGGCGATCCACACCGGGTCCTCCCCGGAGGCCGCGTCCGCCTGTTCCATCGCCGAGATCGCCCGCCCCGACGCGGCCTGTGCCGCACGGACGTCACCGAGCAGGGCGTGCCCACGGGCCTCGGCCGCGTGGAACATCGCCTCCGCACGCGGGGTCACGCGCCCGCGCGCCCCTTCCTGCGCCGCCCGCGCCAACTGGGAGATCTCACGAGGGTTCCCGAGCTGTGCGGCGAGGTGGCTCATGGAGGCGGCGAGGACGTAACCGCCGTAACCGCGGTCACCGGCGGCCTGCGCGAGGCGCAGGGACTGGATGTAGTACCGCTGGGCCAGGCCCGGTTGCCCGGTGTCGACCGCCATGTACCCGGCCAGCTCGGTCAACCGGGCCACGGTGGCGAACAGTTCACGCCCGACCGCCTCGCGGTACGACCCCGCCAGCAGCCCGGAGACGACGCTGTTGAGGTAGTGCACGACGACCGGGCGCACATGCCCGCTGCCGTACTGGTGGTCGAGGTCCACCAGCGCCTGGGTCATGGACCGTACGGCGGCCACGTCGGACGGGCCCACGCGCGGGCCCGCCTGCCGGGCCACCTGGGCGTCCGGCACCGAGATCAGCCAGTCGCGGCTGGGCTCGACCAGCGCGGAGGCGGCGACGGAGGAGCCGGACAGGAAGTCCCGCCGGCCCACGTCGCTGCGCCACAGCTCGCAGACCTGCTCGATGGCCCCCAGTACCGTCGGCGAGAACTGGAGACCGACCCCCGAGGCAAGGTGCTTGCCGTTGGCCATGCCGATCTCGTCGATCGTGACCGTACGGCCGAGCTTGCGCCCGAGCGCCTCGGCGATGATCGCCGGGGCCCGGCCCCGCGGCTGCTGGCCGCGCAGCCAGCGGGCCACGGACGTCTTGTCGTAGCGCAGGTCGAGACCGTGCTCGGCGCCGCACATATTGACCCGCCGGGCCAGCCCGGCGTTCGAGCACCCCGCTTCCTGGATGAGTGCCTGCAGCCGTTCGTTGGGCTGCCTCGCCACGAGAGGCCTTGCGGCCATGTGCTACCCCCTGCGAACCCCTGGAGCGTGACGTTCCGGCCGGAAGGTTCCGGTCACGAAGATCACTGCCCAGCTGACATACCGTCAATGCGTGACATGTGCGGTTTGCCGGGGTAAAGGCTGATGCCAACCCCATCCCTGGCTACCCAGCCCGCACCCCGGTTCCTCCCGCGCGCCCCCACCCGTGCATCCATGCGCCCCAAGTGCGGAATCGATGCTCCTCCCCCGCGCGCGCCGCGGCCGTAACTCCAGGTGAGTGCGGGAGTTGAGTGGGGCGTGGAAGAGACGATCGCGGGCACCGAAGCCGTTCAGATTCCCCAGCAGCGCGGGGAATCGCTGCTGGACACCGCCGTACGCTACGCCGAGGAGCGCCATTGGGACGTGTTCCCGGGCACCTGGCTGGAAGCCGTCGACGGGGTGCAGCGCTGCTCGTGCGGCCATGCCTCCTGCCCCGCGCCGGGTGCGCATCCCGCGCGCCCCGACTGGGCGACGCAGGCGACCGGCAGTGCGACCGTCGCGCGCCGGATGTGGCAGAAGCAACCGACGGCGTCGATCCTGCTGCCGACGGGGCGTACGTTCGATGCGCTGTCCGTCCCGGAGAGCGCGGGGTTCCTGGCCCTGGCGCGTATGGAACGGATGGAGCTGACCCTTGGGCCGGTGACGCTCGCCCCTGACCGGCGGATGCACTTCTTCGTCCTGCCGGGGGCCTGCGTGAAGGTTGCCGACCTGGTGCGGAAGCTGGGGTGGTCGTTGTCCTCGCTGGATCTCGTGCCGTTGGGCGAGGGGGGCTATGTGGCTGCTCCGCCCACCCGGTTCGGGTCCCGGGGGGCCGTGCAGTGGGCTTGCCGGCCCACCCCGGCGAATCGGTGGTTGCCGGATGTGGAGGAGCTGATCTCGCCGCTTGCCTATGCGTGCGGTCGGGACAGGTGACGTGCGCCCACGCGGCGGAGCCGCATGACGAGCACAGGCCCCCGCCCCTGAGGACCTGGCGGTCGCCGTAGGGTTCGGTGCATGACCGAGGCTGCGGTGCGTGTGCGGGGACTCTGGAAACAATTCGGGCAGCAGGTTGCCGTGGGCGGGATCGATCTCGATCTGCCCGCCGGGAAGTTCATCGGGCTCGTCGGCCCCAACGGGGCCGGGAAGACCACCACGCTCTCCATGGTGACCGGGTTGCTGCGCCCCGATCAGGGGTCCGTCGAGGTCGTCGGGCACGACGTGTGGCGGGATCCGGTGGCCGTCAAGGCCCGGATCGGGGTGCTGCCCGAGGGGCTGCGGCTGTTCGAACGGCTCTCGGGACGGGAGCTGCTCGGGTACTCGGGGCGGCTGCGGGGGCTGCCCGGCTCCGAGGTCGACAAGCGGGCCACGCAACTGCTGGACGTGCTCGACCTGGCCGGGGCGCAGCACAAGCTCGTCGTCGACTACTCGACCGGCATGCGCAAGAAGATCGGGCTCGCCGCCGCCCTCCTCCACAATCCCGAGGTGCTTTTCCTGGACGAGCCGTTCGAGGGCGTCGACCCGGTGTCCGCGCAGACGATCCGAGGAGTGCTGGAGCGGTACACCGCCTCCGGGGCCACCGTCGTCTTCTCCTCGCACGTGATGGAGCTGGTCGAGTCGCTGTGCGACTGGGTGGCGGTGCTGGCGGCGGGACGCATCCGCGCCACCGGGCCCTTGGTCGAGGTGCGCGGGGAGCATCCCACGCTGCAGGCCGCCTTCCTGGAGCTGGTGGGGGCGCACGGCCGGGACGCCGGGTCCGATCTGGACTGGCTGGGCGGTAGGGCGGCCCGATGACGAGCGTGACCTCCACCGTCGTACGCCTGAAGCTGTCGCTGCTGCGGAACGGCCTCAGGCAGTCTGCGGGCCGCCGGGCCGCCTTCGTCGCCTCGGCCGTCGTCGCGCTGCTGTTCGCGCTACTGCAACTGCTGGGCCTGCTGGCGCTGCACGGCCATGCGCACGCCGAGGCCGTCGCCGTGCCGGGCACGGCCGTGCTGGCGCTGGGCTGGGCCGTGATGCCGCTGTTCTTCCCGAGCGGTGACGAGACCCTGGACCCGACCCGCCTGGTGATGCTGCCGCTGCGGCCCCGGCCGCTGGTCCGGGCCATGCTGGCGGCCTCACTGGTCGGCATCGGGCCCGTGTTCACGCTGCTGGTGCTGGTGGGCTGCGTCCTGTCGGTGGCGCACGGCACGGCGGGGTACGTCATCGCCGTCGCCGCGGCCGTCCTCGCGCTGCTGGTCTGCGTGGCGCTCGCGCGGGCCGTCGCCGCCGCCAACGTACGGCTGTTGACCAGCAGGAAGGGCCGCGATCTGGCCGTGCTGAGCGGCCTGGTGATCGCGGTCGGGGCCCAGCTCGTCAACTTCGGTGCGCAGCGGCTGGGTTCCTCGGGACTCGGACAGCTGCAGCCGGTCGCGGACGTGCTGTCCTGGGCGCCGCCGGCGTCGGCGGTGGGGGCGGTGCGGTCGGCGAGCGAGGGGGCGTACGGCGCGGCGGCCGGCCAACTTCTGTCGGCGGTGGCCGGGTTGGCGCTGCTGATCGTCGTATGGGCGCGGAGCCTGAACCGGCTGATGACGTCGCCGGACGGTTCCACCCTGCAGGCCCCCGACGCCGGGGCCCGGGAGCGTGCCTTCGCGGGCGGGTCCGTGCGGCTGCTGCCGGGCGGGCGCACGGGCACGGTCATGGAGCGCACCCTGCGCTACCTCTGGCGCGACCCGAAGACCAAGGCCGCATGGGTGACCTCGCTGGCCATCGGGCTGATCGTGCCGGTGTTCAACGCGGTGCAGGGCACCGGCTCCGTCTACTTCGCGTGCTTCGCCGCCGGCATGCTCGGCATCCAGATGTACAACCAGTTCGGGCAGGACACCTCCGCCTTCTGGATGGTGGCCCTGACGATCTCCTCGGCCCGGGACGCGTACGCCGAGCTGCGCGGACGGGCGCTGGCCCTGCTGGTGATCACCCTGCCGTACGCCACGCTCGTGACCGTCCTGACGACGGCCCTGCTCGGCGACTGGCCCCGGCTGCCGGAGGTGCTGGGACTGTCCCTCGCGCTGCTCGGAGCGATGCTGGCCACCGGCGCCTGGACCTCGGCCCGCTTCCCGTACTCCATCCCCCAGGAGGGCCACAAGAACGTGGCACCCGGTCAGGCCGGCCTCGCCTGGATCTCCATCTTCGGCGGCATGGTCGCGGCGGCCCTGCTGTGCTCCCCCGTCATCGTCCTCACGATCTGGCTGAACGTGAGCGCGGGAGGGGACGCGTGGAGCTGGGCGCTGCTGCCGACGGGAGCGGGGTACGGGGCGACGATCACGTTCCTGGGCCTGAGGCTCGCGGCACCGCGAACGGCGGCCCGCCTGCCGGAGATCCTGACCGCGGTGAGCAAGGGCTGAGGGCGCCTTCCACGGCCCGGGCGAGCTGCCCTCAGGCCAACAGAACCCGCTCCAGGAACGGTTCGACGGCCGCCCGCCAGGCCGACGGCTGGTCGTAGTGGACGAGGTGGCCGGCATCGGCGACCTCGGCGTACTCGCCGAGAGGCAACACCCGCACCATCTCCTGCGCCTCGGCCCGCCCCAACTCACCGTCGAGGCCCCGAACGACGAGCGCGGGGCACTGGACCTGAGCCAATTCCTCCCAGTGCGCGTCGTACACCCAGCTCTCCCTGGTCCGGAGCATCTCCTCCGGCTCGAAGACGGGGCGCCAGCCGTCGGCGGACTCGTGCATGACCTCGGCGTAGAAAGCGCCCCGGGCGGGGCTCGGCCGCTCCACCCAGGGATCGTCCTCGCCGAACCACTTGCGGACGTCGGCGAGGGTGGCGAAGGGGACGGGCCAGGACCGGAACCACTCGGCCCACTCGCGCTGGGAGGCCGCGCCGAGCGCGGAGGCCCGCATGTCGCAGATGATCAGGCCGCGCACCAGGTCGGGCCGTTTCGCGGCGAGTTGCCAGGCGGTGAGCGCGCCCATGGCATGGCCGATGACGACGGCGGGGGCCAGGCCGAGCTGTTCGAGGGCGGCCTCGGCGTCCTCGACGTAGGCCTCGCGGGTGTAGGCGGCCTGTGCGGGCTTGTCGCTCCGGCCGTGGCCGCGCTGGTCGAGCGCGACCGCGCGGTGGCGCTCGGCGAGCCAGCGGGCGGTGGACGCCCAGTGCGAGGCACGGCCCATCAGGCCGTGGAGTAACAGCACGCCAGGGGCGCCGGGCTCCGCCTCCGGTTTGGGCGGGTCCGCGAACTCCCAGGCGGCCAGGCGCACCCCGCCCGCTCCCGTCACATCGATACGCCGTGCCATCGGTCTGGCACCCCCCAGCTCCGCCCGCCTCGTACCGGTGTACTGCCGTTGTCGCCGTCGTGCTGCCGTGCTGCTTGCCGCCGCAGACTATCGAATACCTATTCGAAAATACTTCCTCTGCGGACAACACCCCTCATTCGAGTGACACCCCTCAAGGAATGATCGCCGCCGCCGAGGGGATCTTTCTGGCGGGAGGCGGACCGCTCGGGGAAAAACGGTCCGAGGGGGATGACCCTGAGAGCTCGGGGCTCCGGGTCAGCACAGGGGAGGACAGGCCCCGGCGCCACACGGCGCCGGGGCCCTCTCCCGCTCAGCGCTTGGCGACGAACACGTGCGAGGCGACGTCCGCCTCCAGCTCGGCCGCCTCGCCACCGCTGCCCACCAGCACCCCGCCTGCCGACTCCGTCACGCTCACGACCGAGCCGGGCTGCACGCCCGCCCGCCGCAGCGTGTACATCAGCTGGGCGTCCGTCTGGATCGGCTCGCCGATGCGGCGGACCACGACGGTCTTGCCGTCGGTGCCCGGGTCCAGGTCGGCCAGCGACACCATGCCCTCGTCCAGGAACGGATCGGCCAAGTCCTTCTCGCCCAGCTCCTCCAGACCCGGGATCGGGTTGCCGTACGGCGACTCGGTCGGGTGCCGCAGGAGCTCCAGGACCCTGCGCTCCACGGCCTCGCTCATCACGTGCTCCCAGCGGCACGCCTCCGCGTGCACCTGCTCCCACTCCAGGCCGATCACGTCGACCAGCAGACACTCCGCGAGGCGGTGCTTGCGCATCACCCGCGTGGCCAGCCGGCGGCCCTCGTCGGTCAGCTCCAGATGCCGGTCGCTGGCCACCGAGACCAGCCCGTCGCGCTCCATGCGCGCCACCGTCTGGCTCACCGTCGGCCCACTCTGGTCGAGCCGCTCCGCGATGCGGGCGCGCATGGGGACGACGCCTTCCTCTTCGAGCTCGAGGATGGTGCGGAGATACATCTCCGTGGTGTCGATCAGTCCGGACATACGTGCCCCTCGATTACCTCTGCCGGAAGCCCGGCGCGTGCGCTGGCCCTGGCCTCAATTCTGCCGGATCCCACTGACAAGCGTGCGGTACCGGGGAAACGGGGGCGGCTCCCTGGCGGCCGCGGACGGTTCCGGGGGCGGCCGCCCGGGGCCGCGGACGGTTTCCGGGGGCGGCCGCCAGGGGCCGGCCGCGCAGTTCCCCGCGCCCCCAGGCGTTGCGGCGGCCGTATTGACACCGCACTGGTCCAGACCGCACGGTGATCCGCGACACAGACGCTGCGAAGGGGCACCGCATGAGCGACGGCACGCCTGCCGACCTGTTCTTCGACGCCGCCATCGGCCTGCTGCAACGGGTCCGGGAGGAGGAGGCCGAGGCGATCAACGCGGCCGGCACCCTGCTCGCCGACACCGTCGCCGCGAGCGGCCGCCTGTTCGCCTTCGGCGCCGGGCACTCCTCGCTGGCCGCCCAGGACGTCGTCTACCGCGCCGGCGGACTCGCCCTGATGAACCTGCTCGCCGTCCCCGGCGTCGTCGGCGTCGACGTCACCCCGGCCACCCTCGGCTCCGCCCTGGAACGCGTCGACGGACTCGCGAGCGCCGTCCTGGACACCTCGCCCCTGCGCGCCGGCGACGCCCTCGTGATCATCTCCCTGTCCGGCCGCAACGCCCTGCCCGTGGAAATGGCCCGCGGCGCCCGCGCCCTCGGCGTGAAGGTCATCGGCGTGACGTCGGTGGCCTACGCCTCGCAGACCACGTCCCGGCACGCCTCCGGCACCTTCCTGAAGGACCACTGCGACCTCGTCCTGGACTCGAGAATCGCGGTCGGCGACGCGGAACTCACCCTCGACACCATCCCGGCACCCTTCGCCCCGGCCTCCACCGTGGTCACCGCCGCCCTGATGCAGGCCGTCATGGCCACCACGGCCGCCGCCCTGGCCGACCGCGGCATCGAGCCCCCGCTGCTGCGCTCCGGCAACGTCGACGGCGGCCACGACTGGAACGCCCGGATCATGACCGAGTACGGAGACCGGATCTTCTACCGGCACCAGGGTCCATCAGAAGGGCCCTAAGGGCCTGTCCGGCGGATCATGCCGGAATCGCGGGGCATGGCGCGCTCACCCGTGCCGACAGGACACCGTTGCCCGGAGCCCGTCCGATCCGCCGGGCAGGACCTGGGACGGCGAAGGGCCTACTCCCCCGGCTTCTCCCGCACCGCCTCCGCCAGGTCCAGCGCCGCCGCGATCCGCAGGGCCACGTCCTCCGCGTAGGCCGCGTCCACACGCGCGAAACGGCTGCGCCCCGCCCCCCGCAGGAACGTGACCACGCCCAGCGTCCGGCCCCGGCTGCGCAGCACCGCGCACAGCGCGTGCACCGCGTCGCCGGGCCACTGCCGCGCCAGCGCCCACGCGCGCGCCCGCTCGGCCGGCACCGACCCCGCGTCCGCGCGCACGGTTCCGGCCCGCTCGACGCAGCTCAGCGCCGGGTGCCCCTCCTCGTAGCGCAGCGGCAGCCCGGCCGCGCCCGTGACCAGGCTGGGTCCCGGAGCTCCGGCAGGCGTGGCGGCGATCCGCACCAGCCGCACCGGAACCGCATCGTCGCCCTCCGCGCGCGGAGCGCCCGCAAGGCGGTCGAGCAGCGCGTGATCGGCGAAGCCGGCGAGCGCGAAGTCCAGCTGCACGACGGCCGCCTCCGCCGGATCCTCGCACTCGGCGGCGGCACGGGCCGCGCGGTGCAGCTGATTGGTGCGGAAGCGCAGCAGGGCCGCCTCCTGCTCACCCTGCTTGGCCTCCGTGACGTCCTGGAACAGCCAGCCCACCCCGAGCGGCACGGGCTCCTCGGCCAGCGGCGAGGCCAGCCGCAGGAACCCGCTGCGCCAGCAGCGCCGCTTCTCGCCCTCGGACGACGTGCGCACGGTCACCCACATCTCGGCGGGCGCGGGCGGCGCACCCTCCGCCAGGACGTGCGTGAGCGCGCTCTCCAGCTCCTCCACGCCCTGCGCGAGCAGATCGCCGAGCGGCCGCCCGAGCGCGGACGTACGCCCGATGCCCAGGGCCCGCGCCGCATACCCGTTGACGACGGCCGGCCGCAGATCGGCGTCGACCAGGACGACACCCCAGGACGCGTCCTCGAACAACGCCTCGCTGAGCGCGATGGACCGCTCGAGGTCGATCTGCGCGTGCACCTCGCTGAACGCGCAGTACACACCCGCCGGCTCCCCGTCGGGTCCGCGTACGGCAGCGGACTGGGTCCGCACCAGAACCCGGCCGCCGTCCTTCGTGACGAGGGCGAACTCGTGGACCTGCCGGCCGGGCGCGTGCATGGCGGACATCAGACGGGCGTGGACCTCCTCGGCGTCGGCGCTGCGCACCGCCCACCCCGCGAACCCGTGCCGCCCCACCGCCTCGGCCGCGGTCCAGCCCAGGATGCGCTCCGCCTCGCGGTTCCAGTGCGTCACCACGCCGTCCGCGTCGAGGGCGCACAGGGCCGCGTCCATGCCGTCGAGCAGTGCGGCGAGCAGATCGGAGCCGCCGGACTCCTCCGGAGCCGGATCGTCGGGACCGTCGGAGCCGTGCGGGCCGTCCCGCTCGGGCTCGTCCGGCCCCAGCTCGTCGGTGGTCCCACTCCGCCGGGAAGCACTCACCTGGACCCCCTGGAGGCTGCGTCCGCGCACGTGCGGCGCTCGGTTCGCTCACTGGCCTTCATTCAACTCGAACGTGATGCAGCCCACATCCTGTTCCCGCAAGATTGCAGGAATCAATGCCCGGCGCCGGAATCCCGCCCCAGACGCAGGTCGACCCACTCGTCGCTCTCCCCGTCCAGTGCATACCGGTCGATCTCCACGAACCCGCACCGCTCGGCGAACCGCAGCCCGTCCTCGTTCACGGCGAGCACGCACGTCTCGACCGCCTTCGCGCCCAGCCCGTGCGCGTGGGCGAGCCCCTTCTCGTACAGGGCCGTACCGAAGCCGCGCCGCCGGAACCCGGGCAGCACACGCGCGATGACCGTCGCGACGGCGTCCTCGCCGGCCGGCGGCCGGACGGTGGAGCAGCCGACGAGCACATCACCGAGGTACGCGTTCTCCAGCCGGTACCGCCCGAGCCGCTCCCTGGCATCGTCCAGCGACATGGCGGCGGGCGGCACGACCACGTTGTGGACGTGCCGCCACCGGGCGAGCTCGTGGTCGTCTCCCACGGGTTCGATTCGAAGATCGGTCATGGACGGAACCGTAGGACGAGGACCGGCGGATCGTCCTGCGAAAAAACAGTTGAGCCCCGCCCGGCAGCTCCTTAGGGTGGCGGTTACGTAGAAGGGAGGTGATCGGGTAAATGAGTGAAACCCGGACGCGCGAGGTGGCTGCGGGCTAGCGGCTCGCCACCACACCATGTGCGGTGCCGGACCAGCGTGTGCGATCGACACGCAGCCGGCCTAATCCAACGCAGTCACCCGACCCGCGAGCTCGCCGGTACGTCCGGCCGGCTCCCCCGCCGAGCAGGCGGAGGAACCGAGCTCGCGGGTCGTCTGCGTGCGGGGAGGGCGCGGGACCCTCAGGGGCTGAGCCGCTCCACGTCCCAGGCGCCGTCCGGCCGCGCCACGTAGCGCAGCCGGTCGTGCAGGCGGTTCTCCCGGCCCTGCCAGAACTCGACCGTCTCCGGCGCGACCCGGAAACCGCCCCAGTGCGGCGGGACCGGTACCTGCTCGCCCTCCGGATAGCGGGCGCCCAGCTCGGCATAGGCGGCGTCCAGTTCGTCGCGGGATGTGATCACCGAGGACTGCGCGCTGGCCCAGGCGCCCAGTTGGGAGCCGTGCGGGCGGGTGCGGAAGTAGGCGGCGGTCTCGTCCCCGTCGGTTCGGCGGGCGACGCCCGTGACGATCACCTGGCGGGCGATCGGATGCCATGGGAAGAGCAGCGAGACGTACGGGTTCTCCGCCAGATCGCGGGCCTTGCGGGAGTCGTAGTTGGTGTAGAAGACGAAGCCCTCGGTGTCGTAGTGCTTCATCAGGACCGTGCGGGAGCTGGGCCGGCCGCGTGCGTCCGCCGTGGAGACGACCATCGCGTTGGGCTCGTAGAGCGTGCCGTGCAGGGCCGCACGGGCGGCGTCCTCGAACCAGCCGGCGAACTGGTCCATCGGGTGCGCCGGGAGGTCCTTCTCGTCGAGACCGGCGGCCCGGTACTGCTTGCGCATGGCGGCGGGATCGACGAGCGGGTCGAGGCTGGGTTCGCGGTCGGTCACGCGGTCATCCTGCCGTATCGAACGAGCGTGGCACTCAGTGTCGCGTGGTCTCCCCAACTATGGCACTGGGGGTTATCGTGCTGGTTCCCCTTGCGGATTGGGTGACCACCGGCCGATCAGGGCATCACCGGGGTGACCGCCGCCGAACATTCACTAGGAGCCGCCTGATGTCCGATTTCGTACCCGGGCTCGAAGGAGTCGTCGCGTTCGAGACGGAGATCGCCGAACCCGACAAGGAAGGCGGCGCCCTGCGCTACCGCGGCGTCGACATCGAGGACCTCGTCGGCCACGTCTCCTTCGGGAACGTGTGGGGGTTGCTGGTAGACGGCGCCTTCAACCCCGGCCTGCCGCCCGCCGAGCCGTTCCCGATCCCGGTGCACTCCGGTGACATCCGCGTGGACGTGCAGTCCGCACTCGCCATGCTCGCCCCGGTCTGGGGCCTGAAACCACTGCTCGACATCGACGAGGCCCAGGCCCGCGCGGACCTCGCCCGCGCCGCCGTCATGGCACTGTCGTACGTCGCCCAGTCCGCGCGCGGGCAGGGGCTGCCGATGGTGCCCCAACGTGAGATCGACAAGGCGCAGTCGGTGGTCGAGCGGTTCATGATCCGCTGGCGGGGTGAGCCGGATCCGAAGCATGTCGCGGCCGTCGACGCGTACTGGACGTCGGCCGCCGAACACGGCATGAACGCCTCCACCTTCACCGCGCGGGTCATCGCCTCCACCGGCGCGGACGTCGCGGCCGCGCTGTCCGGAGCGGTGGGTGCCATGTCCGGACCGCTGCACGGCGGCGCGCCCTCCCGGGTCCTCGGCATGATCGAGGAGATCGAGCGGACCGGTGACGCGGAGGGGTACGTCAAGCAGGCCCTGGACCGTGGTGAGCGGCTGATGGGGTTCGGGCACCGGGTGTACCGGGCCGAGGATCCGCGGGCGCGGGTTCTGCGGCGTACGGCGCGGGAGCTGGGTGCTCCGCGGTTCGAGATCGCCGAGGCGCTGGAGAAGGCCGCGCTGGAGGAGCTGCACAACCGCCGGCCGGATCGGGTGCTGGCCACGAACGTGGAGTTCTGGGCCGCCATCATGCTGGACTTCGCCGAGGTGCCGGCGCACATGTTCACGTCGATGTTCACGTGTGCGAGGACCGCTGGTTGGTCCGCGCACATTCTGGAGCAGAAGCGGACGGGGCGGCTGGTGCGGCCTTCTGCTCGGTATGTGGGGCCGGGGGCGCGTCGTCCGCAGGAGATCGAGGGGTACGCGGACATCGCCCGCTGAAGGGATCGCTGGGGCCGCGGGCGGCTGAGGATCCGTCGTGGCCGGTCGAGCCCACCCGGCGGAGCCGCGTATGGTGCGGCCCCGCGCCCCCAGGGGTTGATCACGCCGCGGTGAGCAAGTGCGTGTGATGCCGTTCCGCGACCAGCGGGTGTGCCCTGAGCTTGCCCTTCAGTTCGTTGTAGCCGTACTCGGCGAACAGGGGGTTGGCCGGGTCGGTGGTGATGCCGGGGGCCGTCGAGGCGTGCGGGAAGGGCAGGGGCTCGACCCGTGCGTCCAGGCGGGGGTTGTAGAAGAACGGGACCGAGAAGCGTTCCGTCGCTCCGGGCGGGCTGATCACGCGGTGGTTGGTGGCGATCAGGTAGCCGTTGGTCGCCACCTCCAGGAGTTCGCCGAGGTTGACGACGAAGGCGCCGTCCAGCGGGGGCACGTCGTGGAAGCGGCCGTCCTCGCGCTGGACCTGGAGGCCGCCGACGGTGTCCTGCAGGAGCAGGGTGAGGAAGCCGTAGTCCTTGTGGGCGCCGACGCCCTGGTCGGTGCCGTCGCCGGCGCTGCCCGGGTAGCGGACGAGCTTGAGGTGCGGGTGGGCGTGCTCGCCGAAGACGGGGCCGTAGAAGTCGGCGGGGGCGCCGATGGCGGTGAGGAGTTCGCGCAGGAGGCGCTGGGCGACCGCGCTCAGCTTGGCGATCCAGGCCAGGGCGGCGGTGCGCAGCTCGGGCAGGGCGGCCGGCCACTGGTTGGGGCCCTCCAGCCACCAGTACGGCGGCTCGCCCGGGCCGGGGACGTGGGCGGGGCGTTCGGCGCCTATGTCGAGCTGGTCGCGCCAGTCGCGGGCGCCGCGGGTGCGCTCGTCGCCGGTGCGGGTGTAGCCCCGGAAGTGCGGGGAGTTGACGTTGTCGAGGGCCAGCCGGTCGGCCTCGGGCAGGTCGAAGAAGGCGCGCATGGCGGTGAGCAGCGCGGCGGTCTCGGCCGGGGTCACGCCGTGTCCGACGAGCTGGAAGAAGCCGACGTCGTGGGCGGCGCTGTGCAGTTGGGCGTGGAGCAGGGCCCGGGCCCGGGGGCCGCGGTCGGCGGCCGACAGGTCGATGATGGGGAGCTGGTCGTACGACGGGGTCGTCGCGGTGTGCGTCGTCATGGGTGCGTCCACAGGGTGTGTGGGCCACGGGCAGGCCGCCGAGGGTAGGGCGGCGCCCAGGATGCCGTAAGAAAGGGGAAAAAAAGGGGCTGATTTCAGGCCGAAGGCCGACAGCCCGTGCTCGTGACGCGCACGTAGTCCACGCGGCGGCGGCGAACGAGCATCGGAGGCATGGGCCCAAGGGTAACGCGCCCCCGTGGTGGCCCCCTCAGCCGAGCGCGTCCTCCAGCAGCGCCGCCCACTGGGCCACTACGCGCTCGCGGCGGGCGGTGTCGTCGGTGAGGAGGTTGGCGAGGCCCAGGCCGCGGGCCATGTCGAGCAGGCCCTGGACGGTCTCCCGGACGCCGGGGCGGGACTCGTCGGCGCCGAGCAGCTCGACGGCGATGCGGTGCGTCTCACGGCCGACGCGGGCCTCCAGCTCGGTCACGCGGGGGCGCAGCTGGTCCTCGTCACAGGCGGCGACCCACAGGTGCAGGGCGGCGCGGAAGAGGGGGCCGGTGTAGAGGTCGACGAGGGCGCAGACGACGGCACGACGGTCGGCGGCGCCGTCCGGGAACAGTGCCCTGAGCGCGGTGGAGCGCTCTTCGGCGACGTATTCGACGGCCGCCGTGAACAGGTCCTCGCGGGTCGGGAAGTGGTGCTGGGCGGCGCCGCGGGAGACTCCGGCGCGTTCGGCGACGACCGCGACCGTGGAGCCCGCCCAGCCGTGTTCGGCCAGGCAGGCCACGGCGGCCTCCAGGAGCCGCTGCCGGGTGGCGCGGCTGCGGTCCTGCTTGGGTACGCGGTCGCGTTCCGCCGTACTCACACCACCCATGCCGCATCCCGTCTTTCCAGGAAGGCCGTCATCCCCTCCCGGGCCTGGGCGGAGGCGAACAGCCGGGCCGAGAGCGCGGTCAGCTCCGCCGCGTCCCGGTCGAACGTCTCCAGCACCCTAGCCGTGAGCAGCTGTTTCGTCTCGGCCAGGGCCTCGGGGGAGGAACGGCGCAGGCCGTCCAGGATCGGGGCGAGGGCTTCGTCCACGTCGTCGGCGGTGACGGTGAGGAGGCCTGTGCGTACCGCCTCGACGGGGGAGAAGCGTTCGCCGGTGAGGTAGTAGCGGGCCAGCGCGCGGGGGTCGGCGCGCGGGAACACCGGCAGGGAGATCACCGCGGGGGCCACGCCGATGCGGACCTCGGTGAAGGCGAAGGTGGCGCCGGTGGCGGCGGCGGCGATGTCGCAGGCGCCCAGGAGGCCGAGGCCGCCCGCGCGGACGTGTCCGGTGATCCGGGCTACCACGGGTTTGGGCAGCTCCACGAGCCGGCGGAGCAGACCGACCAGGGCTTCGGGGTCGGGCGGGTCGCGCAGGTCGGCTCCGGCGCAGAAGGTGGTGCCGGTGTGGGTGAGGACGACGGCGCGTACGTCCGGGTCCTTGCCGCAGTCGGTGAGGGCGGCGGCGAGTTCGGCGACGAGCGCGGCGGACAGGGCGTTGCGGGTGCCGGCCGCGTCGAGGCTGAGGGTTTCGACGGCACGCGCGCGCGTGCGTCCGATCAGTGCGCTCATGTGTGCTCCCTGAGCTGCCGGCGCAGGATCTTGCCCGAGGCGGCGCGGGGCACGCCCTCGATGAAGGTGACCTGGCGGACGCGTTTGTAGGGGGCGACGCGTTCGGCGACGTACAGCATGATCTCGTTCTCGCTGAGGCCGTCGGCGGTGGGCTGGCGGACGACGAAGGCGTGCGGGACCTCGTTGCCGTCGTCGTTGTAGGTGCCGATGACGGCCGCGTCGGCGATGCCGGGGTGGGTGAGCAGCAGGGCCTCCAGTTCGGCGGGGGCCACCTGGAACCCCTTGTACTTGATGAGTTCCTTCACGCGGTCGACGACGAAGAGCCAGCCGTCCTCGTCCACATGGCCGACGTCGCCGGTGTGCAGCCAGCCCTCGGGGTCGATCATGGCGGCGGTCGCGTCGGGGCGGCCGAGGTAGCCCTTCATCACCTGCGGGCCGCGGATCAGGATCTCGCCGGGCTCCCCGGTGGCGAGGTCCTTCCCGGGGTCGTCGAGGGAGACGATCCGCATCTCGGTGCCTGCGACGAGCTTGCCGACCGTGCCGGGAGGCGCCTGGTGCAGGGCTTCCAGCGGGACGATGTGGGTGCCGGGCGACAGCTCCGTCATGCCGTAGGCCTGGCCGATCGGGGGCAGGCCGAGGCGTTCAGCGCAGGCGGCGGCGAGCTTGGCGTCCAGCGGGGCGGCGGCGCTGATGACGTATTTCAGGGAGGAGAGGTCGTAGCGGGCGACCGCGGGGTGCTTGGCGAGGGCGAGGACGATCGGCGGGGCGACGTACAGGCCGGTGATGCGGTGGTTCTCGATGGCCGCGAGGAAGGTCTCGAGGTCGAAGCGGGGCAGGACGACGACGGTGGCGCCCTTGCGCAGGGGCGCGTTCATCAGCGCGGTCAGGCCGTAGATGTGGAAGAACGGCAGCACGGCGAGGATGCGGTCACCGGGGCCGGCCGGGACGGCTGGTTCGAGCTGGGCGAGGTTGGTGGCGATCTGCCGGTGGGTGAGCATCACGCCCTTGGGAACGCCGGTGGTGCCGGAGGAGTACGGCAGCGCGGCGATGTCCTCGGCCGGGTCGAGGGCGATCTGCGGTTCGGGTGCGGTGGTGGCGAGCATGTCGATGAGCGAGCGGTGCCCGGGAGCGCTGTCGCACACGAATATCTCCCCCACTCCGCCCGCGAGTTCGGCGGCCCGGCGGGCGGACTCCAGCAGCGGGGAGACGGTGATGACCCAGCGGGCCGCGCTGTCGCGGAGCTGCTTGGCGAACTCCTCGGGGGTGGCGAGCGGGTGCACGGTGGTGACGGAGGCACCCGCGCGCGTGGCCGCGTAGAAGGCGGTCGGGAAGGTGATCGTGTTGGGGCTGTGCAGGGCGAGGACGTCGCCCTTGCGGACCCCGGCGTCGGCGAGGGCGGCGGCGAGGCGCCGGTGGAACCGGTCCACCTGCTCGTACGTGAGGGTGGTTCCGTCCGTGCCGTCGATCAGGGCGGGCCGCTCACCGAAGTGGGCGGCACGGCCCAGGACGGCCTCGTGGATGGGGAGTTCTACGGGCGGGACGTCTGCGTACGCGCTGCGGAACACGGTTCCTCCAAGCGGCTGCGGCGGCCTAGTAGGACTTGGGCAGGCCCAGGGTCTGGTGGGAAACGTAGTTGAGAATCATCTCCCGGCTCACCGGAGCAATACGAGCCACGCGTGCGGCCGTTATCAACGAGGCGAGTCCGAACTCGCGCGTGAGGCCGTTGCCGCCGAGGGTGTGCACGGCCTGGTCGACGGCCTTCACACAGGCCTCCCCGGCCGCGTACTTGGCCATGTTGGCCGCCTCGCCGGCGCCGATGTCGTCGCCGGCGTCGTACAGATGGGCCGCCTTCTGCATCATCAGCCTGGCCAGTTCCAGGTCGATGTGCGCCTGCGCCAGGGGATGCGCGATCGCCTGGTGGGCGCCGATCGGGGCCTTCCAGACGGTACGGTCGCGGGCGTACTCGATCGCCTTGGAGAGTGCGTAGCGGCCCATGCCGATCGCGAAGGCCGCCGTCATGATCCGCTCGGGGTTGAGGCCGGCGAACAGCTGCAGCAGGCCGGCGTCCTCTCCCCCACGGCCGACAGCGTGGGAGGGGCCCCCACCGACGAGCGCGTCGGCGGGCAGCCGTACGTCGTCCAGCACCAGCTCGAACTGCTTCTCGGCGGCGTTGAGTTCCATGTCGATGGGGTGCCGTGCGAAGCCTTCGGCGTCACGCGGGACGATGAAGAGGCAGGGCTTGAGGGTGCCGGTGCGGGCGTCCTCGGTGCGGCCGACGATGAGGGTGGCGTCCGCCTGGTCCACGCCGGAGACGAAGACCTTGCGGCCGGTCAGGAGCCAGTCGGGGCCGTCCTTGCGGGCGGTGGTGGTGATGCGGTGGGAGTTGGAGCCGGCGTCGGGTTCGGTGATGCCGAAGGCCATGGTGCGGGTGCCGTCGGCGATGCCGGGGAGCCAGGTTCGTTTCTGGTCCTGCGTGCCGAAGCGGGAGATCACGGTGCCGCAGATGGCCGGTGAGACGACGAGCATGAGCAGGGGGGAGCCTGCCGCTCCCAACTCCTCCAGGACTATGGACAGTTCCGAGACACCGCCGCCTCCGCCGCCGTACTCCTCGGGGAGGTTGACGCCGAGGTAGCCGAGTTTGCCCGCCTCCGACCAGAGTTCGGTGGGGTGGCGGCCCTCCGCGATGGTGCGGGTGAGGTAGTCGCGGCCGTAGCGCTTGCCGAGGGCGGCGACCGCGGACCGGAGGGCCTTGTGCTCTTCGGACTCGATGAGGGTCATGTGACTCCTAGAGTTCTTGTACGACCGCCAGCAGCGTTCCTGGCTCCACCTGTTGTCCGGCTGTGGCGTGCAGAGCGCTGAGGGTGCCCGTGACGGGTGCCGAGATCTGGTGCTGCATCTTCATCGCCTCGAGCCAGACCAGGGGCTGTCCGGCCTGTACGGCGGTGCCCTCGGTCAGGCCCTCGGCGATGCGCACGACCGTGCCCGGCATCGGGGCCAGCAGGGAGCCCGGTGCGTGCTGGGTCGTCGGGTCGGGGAACCGGGGCAGGGCCGTCAGGGCGGTGGCGTTGACGTGGACCCGGTCGCCGTAGCGTGCGACCTCGAAGCGGCGTTGTACGCCGTCCACGTCGAGCACGACCAGTCGCGCGTCGGCGTGCACGACCCGGACGCCGTCGGCCGCGAGGCCCTGCCGGGTGTGCCGGTAGCGCACCTCGTGCTCCTGCCCCGCCATCTCGTACCGCTTGACCTGCGGCTGCGAGGGCACATTGCGCCAGCCGCCGAAGCGGGAGCGGCCGTGGGCGTCGGCGAGGGCGGCGGCCAGGGGGGCGTGCGGGTCGGGGGCCGGGACGGTCAGTTCGGCGAGGTGGCGGCCGTAGAAGCCGGTGTCCATGCGGCCGTCGGCGAATTCGGGGTGCCGCAGGGAGCGGACGAGCAGGTCGCGGTTGGTGACCGGCCCGTGGAGCGCGGTTCGCTCCAGGGCGCCCGCGAGTTTGCGGACCGCCTCCGCGCGCGTGGGGGCGTGGGCGACGATCTTGGCGAGCATCGGGTCGTAGTGGACGCCGATGGTGTCGCCATCGGTGTAGCCCGTGTCGAGGCGGACGCCGGCGGGTACGGCGAGGCGGTGCAGCACGCCGGTCTGCGGGGCCCAGTCGTGGGCGGGGTCCTCGGCGTACAGGCGGGCTTCGACGGCGTGGCCCCGCGCGCGGGGCGGGTCGGCCGGCAGGGGATGGCCCTCGGCGATGCGCAGCTGCTCGGCGACCAGGTCGAGGCCGAAGACCTCTTCCGTGACGGGATGTTCGACCTGGAGGCGGGTGTTCATCTCCAGGAAGTGGGCCCTGCCGTCGGCGACCAGGAACTCGACCGTGCCGGCGCCGACGTAGGAGACGGCCCGGGCCGCGCGTACGGCCAGCGTGTGCAGCTCCTCGGTGAGGCGGGAGGTCAGACCCGGTGCCGGGGCCTCCTCGATCACCTTCTGGTGGCGGCGCTGGAGCGAGCAGTCGCGGGTGCCGAGGGTCCACACCGTGCCGTGGGTGTCCGCGAGGACCTGCACTTCGACGTGGCGGCCGTCCTCGACGTACGGCTCGACGAAGACCTCGCCGTCGCCGAAGGCGCTCGCGGCCTCGGCGCGCGCACCCTCCAGCGCGGCCCGCAGGCCCTCCAGACGGCGCACGATCCGCATCCCGCGCCCGCCGCCGCCCGCCGCCGCCTTCACCAGCACCGGCAGGTCGGCCTCCGTGACCTCGCCCAGGGGCGCGATCCCCATCAGCTCCTTGGCGCGCGTCTTGGACGCCATCGCCTCGATCGCCTCCGGCGGCGGACCGATCCAGACCAGGCCGGCGTCGAGGACGGCGCGGGCGAACTCGGGGTTCTCGGAGAGGAAGCCGTACCCGGGGTGCACGGCGTCCGCGCCAGCGGCGAGCGCCGCCTTCACGATCAGGTCGCCGCGCAGATACGTCTCGGCGGGCGTCGCCCCCGGCAGCCGTACCGCCGTGTCGGCCTCGCGCGCGTGGAGCGCGTTCTCGTCGGCGTCCGAGTGCACGGCGACGGTCCGGATTCCCAGCTCGCCGCAGGTGCGGAAGATCCGGCAGGCGATCTCGCCCCGGTTGGCGGCCAGCAGAGTCGAAATCATGAGCCTCACATCCGGAAGACGCCGAAGCCGCCGCGCGCGCCCTCGTAGGGGGCGGTGTGGATCGCGGACAGGCACAGGCCGAGGACGGTGCGGGTGTCGCGCGGGTCGATGACGCCGTCGTCGTACAACCGCCCGGACAGGAACATCGGCAGCGACTCGGACTCGATCTGCTGCTCCACCATGGCGCGCAGGGCCGCGTCCGCGTCCTCGTCGTACGGCTGCCCCTTCGCCGCCGCCGACTGCCGGGCGACGATCGACAGCACGCCCGCGAGCTGCTGCGGGCCCATGACGGCCGACTTGGCGCTGGGCCAGGCGAACAGGAAGCGGGGGTCGTAGGCCCGACCGCACATGCCGTAGTGGCCGGCGCCGTACGACGCGCCCATCAGCACCGACAGATGCGGGACCCTGCTGTTGCTCACCGCGTTGATCATCATCGCGCCGTGCTTGATGATCCCGCCCTGCTCGTACTCCCTGCCGACCATGTAGCCGGTGGTGTTGTGGAGGAACAGAAGCGGGATGTCGCGCTGGTTGGCGAGCTGGATGAACTGGGCGGCCTTCTGCGACTCCGCGCTGAACAGGACACCCTGGGCGTTCGCCAGGATGCCGACCGGATAGCCGTGCAGGCTTGCCCAGCCGGTCGTGAGGCTCGTCCCGTACAGCGGCTTGAACTCGTCGAAGTCGGAGGCGTCGACCAGGCGGGCGATGACCTCGCGCGGGTCGAAGGGGATCTTCAGGTCGCCCGGGACGATGCCGAGCAGTTCGTCCTCGTCGTACTTGGGCGGGGCCGCCGGGCCCGGATCGCCGTGTGCCTTGCGGTGGTTGAGGCGGGCGACGACCCGGCGGGCCTGGCGCAGGGCGTCCTGCTCGTCCACGGCGAAGTAGTCGGCGAGACCCGACACGCGCGCGTGCATCTCGGCACCGCCGAGCGATTCGTCGTCACTCTCCTCGCCGGTCGCCATCTTCACCAGCGGCGGGCCGCCCAGGAACACCTTCGCCCGCTCCTTGACCATGATCACGTGGTCGGACATGCCGGGGACGTACGCCCCGCCTGCGGTGGAGTTGCCGAAGACGACGGCGACGGTGGGGATGCCGGCGGCGGACAGCCGGGTGAGGTCCCGGAAGATGGCACCGCCGGGAATGAAGATCTCCTTCTGGGACGGCAGATCGGCGCCTCCGGACTCCACCAGGCTGATGCAGGGCAGCCGGTTGGCGAGCGCGATGTCGTTGGCGCGCAGGGCCTTCTTCAGGCTCCAGGGGTTGCTGGCGCCGCCGCGCACGGTCGGGTCGTTGGCGGTGATCAGGCACTCCACGCCCGCGACCACGCCGATCCCGGTGACCAGGGAGGCACCGACCGTGTAGTCGCTGCCCCAGGCGGCCAGCGGCGACAGCTCCAGGAAGGGGGTGTCGGGGTCGAGGAGCAGCTCGATGCGTTCGCGGGCGAGCAGCTTGCCCCGCTTCCGGTGCCGCTGGACGTACTTCTCACCGCCGCCCGCGAGCGCCTTGGCGTGCTCGGCCTCCAGGCCGGCGAGCTTGGCGAGCATGGCCTCGCGGTGGGCCTGGTAGTCGGGATGCTGGGTGTCCAGGGCCGTCTCGAGAACGGTCACAGCAGGGCCTCCGGGATGTCCAGGTGGCGGGAGCGCAGCCATTCGCCGAGAGCCTTGGCCTGCGGATCGAAGCGGTGCTGGGCGGCGACGCCGGCACCGAGGATGCCGGTCACGACGAAGTTGAGGGCGCGGAGGTTCGGGAGCACGTGCCGGGTGACGGGCAGCTCCCGGCTCTCGGGGATCAGCTGCCGGAACCGGTCCACGGTCAGCTCGTGGACGAGCCACCGCCAGGCCTCCTCCGACCGCGCCCACACCCCCACGTTGGCGTTCCCGCCCTTGTCCCCGCTGCGGGCCCCGGCGACCAGGCCGAGAGGGGCGCGGCGGACGGGCCCGGGCGGAAGCCGCTCCGGGAGCGGCGGTTGCGGCAGGTCGTCGGCGACGAGGGTGTCCTGGGCCGGTGCCACGGTCACCCGACGCCCGTCATGGAGGACCGCCACATGGTCGACGGCACCATGGGGGACGTACACATCCTCGAAGACCCCATAAGGTGCGCCCTTTCCAGGTGGCGCCAGCACATGGAACCCGGGGTAGCTGGCCAGCGCCAGCTCGATGGCGGCTCCGCTCAGCGCACGCCCGACAACCTGCTGGTCCGGGTCCCGTACGACGAGCCGCAACAGCGCGCCGGCCGTCTCCTCGGTGTCGGCGTCGGCCCGGTCGGTGCGGACGAGGTCCCAACGGACCTCCGTGAGCGGCGACTTGGCGAGCACGTCGCCCAGCTGCTCCCGCACGAGATCCGCCTTGGCCTCGATGTCGAGCCCGGTGAGAACGAAGGCGACCTCGTTGCGGAAGCCGCCGAGCCGGTTGAGCCCTACCTTGAGGGTCGGCGGGGGTGCCTCCCCGCGCACGCCCTGCACGCGCACCCGGTCCGGCCCGTCCTGGCTCAGCCGTACGGTGTCCAGCCGGGTGGTGACGTCGGGGCCGAGGTACCGGGCGCCGCCGGTCTCGTAGAGCAGCTGCGCGGTGACCGTGCCGACGTCCACGAAGCCGCCGGTGCCTGGGTGCTTGGTGATGACACTGCTGCCGTCGGCGTGGATCTCGGCGAGCGGGAAGCCGGGACGGCGTACGTCACCCTCGCGGAAGAAGGAGTAGTTCCCGCCGGTCGCCTGTGTCCCGCACTCCAGCACATGCCCGGCGACGACGGCCCCGGCGAGGCGGTCGTACTCCCCCGGCTGCCAGCCGAAGTGGGCGGCGGCGGGCCCGGTGACGAGCGCCGCGTCGGTCACCCGCCCGGTGATCACGACGTCGGCGCCGGCCCGCAGGCACTCGGCGATACCGAAGCCTCCGAGGTAGGCGTGGGCGGCGAGGGCGCCGGGATACTCGGCGGTGAGGTCGTCACCCTCGACGTGGGCGACCCGCACCGGGATACCGAGCCGCTCGGCCAACTGCCGTACGGCGGCGGCGAGACCGGCCGGACTCAGACCGCCCGCGTTGGTGACGATCCGCACCCCGCGCTCGTGGGCGAGACCGAGGCAGTCCTCCAGCTGCCGCAGGAAGGTACGGGCGTACCCGGCGGCCGGGTCCTTCAGCCGGTCCCGGCCGAGGATCAGCATGGTCAGCTCGGCGAGATAGTCGCCGGTGAGGACGTCGACCTCGCCGCCCGTGAGCATCTCGCGCAGGGCGTCCGCGCGGTCGCCGTAGAACCCGGAGAAGTTGCCGATGCGCAACGGGCTCACCGGCTGCCCTCCTTCGGCGGGCGCCCGGTGCCGGGTGGGCCCGCGAAGGCCTGCGCGATGTCGAGCCAGGGGTCGGCGTCCGGGCCCTCGGCATGGAGGGCGAGGTCGGCGCGGTGGGCGCGCTGGGTGACCAGGAGGCAGAAGTCGAGGGCGGGACCGGTGACGCGTTGCGGGGCGTCTTCGGGGCCGTAGGTCCACAGGGCGCCGGAGGGCGCGGTCAGTTCGACACGGAACTCCTCGGCCGGCGGAGTGAGTCCGTGCACCCCGAAGGCGAAGTCGCGGGTCCGCACGCCGAGCCGGGCCACATGCCGGAGGCGGTCGGAGGGGTGGCGCACCACACCGAGGGCGTCGGCGACATCCAGTGCGTGGGCCCAAGTCTCCATGAGCCGGGCGGTGGCCATGGAGGCGGCGGACATGGGTGGGCCGTACCAGGGGAATCGGGCGCCGGGTGGCGCCTCGCGGAGGGCCGTGTCCAGGGCGGCGCGCCCCTCGCGCCACGTCGACAGCAGCTCTGCGGCCGGGAGCTGAGCACCCTCCTCCGCCCCTTCGTCGACGAACGAGTCGGGGCGGGTGAGCGCCTTCTCCACCAGGGCCTGGAAGGCGTCGGCGTCGGTGACGGCCAGCAGCGCCGAGCGGTCGGTCCAGGCGAGGTGCGCGATCTGGTGAGCGACGGTCCAGCCGGGCGCGGGAGTCGGAAGCCCCCACCGCTCGGTACTCAACTCGGCTACGAGCAGGTCGAGTTCGTCGCTTTCGGCACGCAGGTCGTCGATGACGGGCGTCGGGTCGGCCATGGCAGGGAGCATGGCAGCGGCCCGAGAAACAATCAAGCATGCTTGCATGAATTTGTTTCCGCGGCTTGAGCCCGCCAACTGATCAGCCCCCGCCGGGAGCCGACGGGGGCTGATCAGTTGGTCTCTGGCACGCGGCGGTGCCCACGAGTGGTTACGAGTGGTACAGCACCCTGACCACCATCGTCTCGGGCGGCAGGGCGTCGAGGTAGGCGTTGAACTCCCGGCGGTAGTCCGGTCCGCCGTACTCGACCCACCGGCCGTCCAGCGTGAGCAGGGCGGGGGTGGGCAGCACCTCTGCGACGCGGTCCGCCACGAACGCCTCCCGGTCGGGGCCGAAGTAGCCGATCGGGTCGTACGGGAACCGATCCGCCAGCTCCGGGTCCTCGAGCACGGCCCGGATCAGCGGCTGGGAGGCGTACTCGGCCCGGGCACGCTGCTCGGGGTAGCCCACCGGGTCGAGGTACGCCCGATCGAGATAGGGGCCGACGGGCAGCGCCGGGGGGTGGCCGGCGGCGAACCGTACCCAACCGTCCCACCTCCTGGCGGCCTCGTCCGCGACGGCCCTCCGGTCAGTGTCGAGGTCGAGAAGGGCCCGGGGCCCGCCGTGGCAACGGTCCAGGGGCAGTTCCTCCGACGACTTCTCCCACTCGTCGTACCGGACCAGCCGGGGGTCGTCCTCGTGACCGGGGAGAACCGCAAAGGGGCAGTTGGAGCCGGAGACGTACCAGTAGTCCCACTCGCCCACCCAGCCGGGGTGCGGGATGGGCTCACGGTCGTAGTAGTACGGCGCCATGGCTTCCCCGATCGCCCGGCGCAGGGCTTGGGGGTCGGCGGGGCCGCCGAGCGGCGGGATGCAGACGGTCATGCGCTGTTTGCCCATGCTGTTCTTGTCGTGTCGTCGTCGGGTGGGGCGGTGGCCGGGCCTCAGGCGGTCGGCGGCGGCCCGCATTGGACCACCACATCGTCGCATCCGCGTTCCAGGGTCTTCGCGCCCTCCCAGATGAAGAGCAAGTCGCCCAGGACGCCCGCGCCGCCGAGCAGTTTCCCGCCGAGGCGGCCGCCGCCGCCCCGCTTGCCGCCGCCGCCCTCGCCCTCGCCTTCGCCACTGGCCCGGGGGGTGCCCGCGCCTATACCGCCCGCGCCCTTGACCCCGCCCGAGATATGGGTGTCGAAGATCGTCTCACCAGGTGCTCCGGTACCGGGGTAGACCACGCGGACATTGGCGTTGCCGACAGTCCTGCAGGCAGCGCTGCTGGAGCAGGAAGTTGGCGACGCAGTCGATGAGCTCGCACCATGTGCGGGTGGTGGACGGCCATGCCACGTACCTGTCCGTTCCGTTCCGGTACGTGTGGCCGGCGGAGCTGGATCTGATGGCCCGGCTCGCGGGGCTGCGGCTGCGCGAGCGGTGGGACGGCTGGAGCAGGGAGCCGTTCACGAGCGAGAGCCGGCAGCACGTGTCGGTGTGGGAGAAGGCCCACTGACCGGGGGTGGGAGAGGCCGAGCGGCCGAGCCCGGCCGGCAGGCGTGCGTCAGGCCTCCGGCGTCTGCGCCCGGACCTTCCCCCGGCCCACCTGGGTCCGCACCGCGCCGATGCTCGCCGCGATGACCAGGGCGATCGCGGCGGCCTCCGTGGCGGACAGGGCCTGGCCGAGGATGAGGAAGCCGGCCGTGGCCGCGATGGCCGGTTCGAGGCTCATCAGGATGGCGAAGGTGGAGGCGGGCAGGCGGCGCAGGGCCAGGAGTTCGAGGGTGTAGGGCAGCACCGAGGAGAGCAGGGCCACCGCCGAGCCGAGGGCGACGGTGGTGGGGTCGAGGAGACGGGTACCTGCCTCGGCGATGCCCAGGGGCAGGAAGAGCAGGGCCGCCACGGCCATCGCGAGGGCCAGTCCGTCCGCCTGCGGGAAGCGTCGGCCCGTACGGGCGCTGAAGACGATATAGGCCGCCCACATGGTGCCGGCCCCCAGGGCGAAGGCGACACCGGTGGGGTCGAGGTCGCCGAAGCCTCCGCCGCCGAGCAGGAAGACGCCCGCGAGGGCGAGACCCGCCCACACCGCGTTGATCGCACGACGGGACGCCAGGACGGACAGGGCCAGCGGGCCGAGGACTTCGAGGGTGACCGCGGGGCCCAGCGGAATGCGGGCGACCGCCTCGTAGAAGAGGCCGTTCATCGCGCCCATGGTGATGCCGAAGACGACCACCGTGCCCCAGTCGGTGCGCGAGTGGCCGCGCAGCCGGGGCCGGCAGACCACCAGGAGGACCCCGGCCGCCGCGAGAAGCCGCAGTGTGACGACGCCGAGCGCGCCGGCCCTCGGCATCAGGGTCACCGCGAGCGCCCCGCCGAACTGGACCGAGATCCCGCCGGCCAGCACCAGCCCGACGGGTCCGAGCGAGCCGAGGCGGCCCGGGGCGCCACCCGGGGGTGCGGGCGCTTGCTGCGTCGTGGGTGCGGTGGCGCTGGGGGTGCTCACGGGCGTTCCTGGGGGCTGGCTCGGATCATTGTTCATCTCGATGCACTACTGAGTCCAAGGTAATAGACCCCGTCAGGAGTGTGAACCCCTTGTGCAGCTGTCCTGGATGCTGAGATGCGTGGCGGTCAGATGCCGGACCAGGGCTGCTCCTCGTCTCGGAACAGGGGGCGGCCGTCGGGGAGGGTCGTGGGCACCGGCGCGTGGGCCTCCGGCGTATCGACCTCCGGCAGGTGGACCTCCGGCACGTGAGGCTCGTACACGGGCTGGGGCCAGACCGTGGCCTCGGCGGCGGCCGTGCTGTACGGGTCGTAGCCGTACGCCACATAACCGGGCGCGTATTCATGCGCCGGGGCCGGCGTCGGCGCAGAGGGCTGCGCCTCCTCGAACAGCGGCAGTCGCAGTTCGGCCGTGTCCATCACCGCGTTGTTCTGCGAGCGGTGCAGCCGTGCGTAGGCCCCGCCCCGTGCGAGCAGTTCCTCGTGGCGGCCCGTCTCGACGATGCGGCCGCGGTCCACGACGAGGATGCGGTCGGCGTCGGGGGCCAGGTTGAGGTCGTGGGTGATCATGATCGTCGTGCGGCCGGTCATCAGTCGGCGCAGCGGCTTGACCACCCGGCGGGCGGCCATCGCGTCCAGGCCGGTGGTCGGCTCGTCCAGGACCAGGACCGGGGCGTCGCGCAGGATCGCGCGGGCGATGGCCAGGCGCTGGAGCTGGCCGCCGGACAGCCGGGCCGAGTTGGGGTCGACCCTGGTGTCGTAGCCGTCGGGGAGCCGGACGATGAAGTCGTGCGCGTCGGCCGCCCGCGCCGCCTCCTCGATGGCCTGGTCACTGGCGCCGGGCCGGCCGCAGGCGATGTTGGCGCGGACCGTGTCGTGCAGCACCAGGGTCTCCTGCGGGAGGAGGGTGACGTACTCGCGCAGGCGGGCCAGCGGGAAGTCGCGCAGGGGCACGCCGTCCAGCAGGACCTCGCCGGCGTCCGGGTCGTAGAAGCGGAGCAGGAGCTTGGACACCGTGGACTTTCCGGCGCCGCTCGGGCCGGTGACGATCACCAGTTCGCCGGGGCTGACCGCGAAGGACAGGCCTTCGAGGGCCGTGCGGTCGGCGCCCGGGTAGCGGAAGGAGACGTCGCGGACCTCGATCGTGCCGTCCGGGCGGCCGGTCTCCGTGCCCCGCCGGGGGTCGCTGACCGAGGGCCGCACGTCCAGGATCTCGATCAGCCGCTCGGCGCCCGCCGTGGCCGCGGTGACCGTGAGCCCGAGCTGGGCCAGACCCCGCACGGGCGGGTACAGGTAGCCGAGGAACGCGGCGAAGGCGAGGAGCCGGCCGAGGGTCATCCGGCCGGTGGAGATCTCCCAGGCACCGATGCCGATCACGGCGAGCACGCAGACCGTCTCGATGACCTGGACGAGCTGCTCGTAGGCCTCGTTGAGCCGGGTCGAACGGACCGAGGCGCGGAACCAGGCGTTCGCCTCCTCGCCCAGCCGCCGGCGCTCGGCGTCCCGGCGGTCGTAGGCCTGGGTGAGCACGATGTTGCCGAGGGACTCCTCGACGACGGAGGTGATCGCGCCGTCGGCGACCCGGCCCTCACGGGAGACGTCCTTGATGGATCCGGAGAAGCGGCGGGCGGCCAGCCAGAACAGGGGCGCGAGGACGAAGGTGGCGACGGCCAGGTCCCAGCGCAGCCAGAACGCGGCGGCCGCGTAGAAGAGGGCGGAGAAGGCGGCCGAGGCGGCGCCGACCAGGCCGGACACGACCATCGTCTCGATCGCCTCGACGTCACTGGTCAGGCGGGAGAGCAGGTCGCCCTGACGGTGGCGCTGGAAGAAGTGCGGGGGCAGCTGCTGCACATGGTCGAAGACGTGCTCGCGCAGCCGCATCACGAAGCGCTCGGTCGCCCACGCGGCAAGAGAGTTGCCCGCGTACGCGACCAGCGCGCCGACCACGGCGACGCCCAGCCACTTGACGGCCGGACTCCAGAACGCGGCCGGCGAGCCCTTCTGCAGGGCGTGGTCGGTGAGGTCGCCGAAGAGCAGAATGGCCTCGGTCTCGGCGAGCGCGGCGAGCACCGTGCACACCCAGACGAGAAGCAGCCATTTCCTGAGGCCCCTGGTCAGCGGCCAGAAACGGCGGAACGCCGTGCGAGCGGGAATGGTCGGGGTGCCGTACTCGAATTCCTCACCCTCGTCATCCATCACGAATTCCCTTCTGGATCACCTTCCCGAATGAACAGACGAAAGGGGCCGACGGTGCACCATCGGCCCCTTTCGTTTCAGCGCCGGACGAGGAGGATCAGTGGTCCTGGCCGGGCAGCGGCTTGGGCAGCGGCTTGTGCGCGTGCCTCTTCGCCTTCGGCTTCGGCGGCGGGGGGAGCTGCTTCGACTTGGGCTTCGGGGGCAGCGGGGCAAGCTTCTTGAAGCTCATTTCGACTCCTAGTGTTTCGCGGTTCGGTGGTCCGGGAATTCCGCGTCCGGCTCCCGACACCGAAGAAGCTACACAGGAGCCCTGTGATTCCCCTTGGAATACCTGGGAGTTGCATAGGGGGCTCAGCGCCGGGACATGCAGACGTCGAACGCCTTGTGCAGCAGCCGGTTGAGCGGGAAGTCCCACACCCCCACGTACTCCACCGCCTCGCCGCCCGCGCCCACCTTGAAGCGGAGCAGTCCGAGCAGGTGGCCGGACTCCTCCAGGGGTGTCGGTGATGCCCCTGAAGTCGTAGACGTGGGCGCCGAGTTCGTGGGCATCGGCCATCGTCCGCCACTGCATGGCGTTGTTGGGCTGAACCTCGCGCCTGCCTATGAACCCGCCGCTACGAAACCTCGGAGGCTGTTTCTCTGCCGTCCCTCGGCCCGAACGCCGTCAGCGCCTCCGTGTCCGTCACACGGGAGTTCAGGTAGAAGTCGGCCCACTCCGCGATCTCCGGGTACGCGCATTCGGCGGTGAGCCGGGCCACCGCCCCCGGTATGTCGTACGACGTCACGCGCAGGTCTGCTCCGGGGCCCAGGAGGCACCAGTGGGCGCCGGGGCGCCCGTACGGCATACCGATGCTGCCCGGGTTGACCACCAGACGACCTTGGGCCAGGCGGACGTACGGCATGTGGGTGTGACCACAGACGAGCGTGCCGACGTCGGGGTCGAGGCCGGTGAAGATCTCGGCCCAGCGCTCAGGGCGGGAGTCCACCAGCACCACCTCCTCGTCGTCGCGCGGCGTGGCGTGGCAGAACAGCACCTTGCCCAGGCCGCGGACACGCAGGGTGCGGGTTCCGGGCAGGGTGGCGAGGAAGTCCACCTGGTCCTCGCGGAGCGCCTGCGCCGCGAACGGGCCGATGGGGTCCGGAATCTCCGTGCGCTCGCCCCGCCGGTACTCCACCAGCTCCCGGTCCGCGTTCCCGCCGACCCACAGCACCCGGTCGCCCAGTGACCGCAGCAGGTCGAGCACCTGGGCCGGCTGGGGGCCCGCCGTGATGTCCCCGGTGAGGACGATGCGGTCGGCGGCGGCCACTTCGGGCTCTGCCAGGACCGCCTCCAGGGCGGGGAGCACCCCGTGGATGTCCGAGAGGACTGCCAGCCGCCCGTGTTCCTCGGTCACTTCTCCAACCCCGTTTCCTTCTCCAGGCCCTCCGCCAGCACCTCCGCCAGATGCCGCCCCCGCACCCCCGCCAGCTGCTCCAGCTGGGTGCGGCACGAGAAACCGTCCGCCAGGATCACCGCGCCCTGTGGTGCTTCCCGTACCGAGGGCAGCAGCTGCTCGTCCGCGCACGCCTTCGACACCTCGAAGTGTCCTTTCTCGAAGCCGAAGTTGCCCGCGAGTCCGCAGCAGCCGCCGCTCAGCTCGCCGGTCAGGCCCGCGGACTCGCGCAGGCCGCGGTCGGCGGTGTCGCCGAGGATCGCGTGCTGGTGGCAGTGGGTCTGGCCCGCGACCGGGCGGTCGACGGCGGGCGGCGTCCAGTCGGGGGCGTGGCGTTCGAGTGCCTCGGCGAAGGTGAGGATCGATGACGCCAGCCGGGGCGCTCGCGGGTCGTCGTGCAGGAGTTCCGGGAGGTCGCCGCGGAGGGCCGCCGCACAGCTCGGTTCCAGGACGACGACCGGGGCGCCCCTGCGCAGCACCGGTTCCATCAGGTCCAGCGTGCGGCGCAGCACCGCGCGAGCCCGGTCGAGCTGGCCGGTGGAGACGTAGGTCAGGCCGCAGCAGACCCCGCCGCCCCGTGGGCGGGACGGTGGCAGGACCACCCTGAGGCCGGCGGCCTCCAGCACCCGTACGGCCGCCTGCCCGACCGAGGGCGAGAGGTGCTCGGTGAAAGTGTCCGGCCACATGACGACCAGGTCTCCCGTGGTGCGCCGCTTCCGCCGTCGCCACCAGTGGGTGAACGGCTCCTTCGCGATCCTCGGGATCTGCCGTTCCGGTGCGATTCCGCCCAGGCGTTTGCCTGTCCGGGCCGACAGACGCACGGACGCGAGCTTGTTGAGCAGCGGGGCCGTGCGGGTTCGTGCCACCCAGCGCAGCCATACCGGCAGCCATCCCATCGTGTAGTGGGCGGCGGGGCGGCGTCGGCCCTCGTAGTGGTGGTGCAGGAACTCGGCCTTGTAGGTGGCCATGTCGACGCCCACCGGACAGTCCGAGCGGCAGCCCTTGCAGGACAGGCACAGGTCCAGGGCGTCCCGGACCTCGGTGGAGCGCCAGCCCGTCGTGACCAGTTCGCCCGCGAGCATCTCGTGCAGCAGCCGGGCCCGCCCGCGAGTGGAGTGCTCCTCCTCGCCGGTCGCCCGGAAGGAGGGGCACATCACGGCGGGTCCGGCGGCCGTGGTCGTACGGCACTTGGCGACGCCGACGCAGCGGCGGACGGCCGCGCCGAAGTCACCGCCGTCGGCCGGGTAGCCGAAGGCCACGTCCACCGGGCGGCGGGGCAGGACGGAGAAGCGCAGGTTCGCGTCCAGCGGGGCCGGGCGGACCAGCATGCCGGGGTTGAGGAGGTCGTCGGGGTCCCAGATCGCCTTGGCCCGCTCGAAGAGCCGCACGGTCTCCTCGCCGTACATCCGCGGCAGCAGCTCCGCGCGGGCCTGGCCGTCGCCGTGCTCCCCGGACAGCGAGCCGCCGTGGGCGACCACCAGGTCGGCCAGTTCCTCGGAGAAGCGCCGGAAGCGGCCGACGCCCGCCTCGGTGAGCAGGTCGAAGTCGATACGGACGTGGATGCAGCCGTCGCCGAAGTGGCCGTACGGAGTGCCGCGCAGGCCGTGGGCGGCGAGCAGGGCGCGGAAGTCCCTGAGGTAGGGGCCGAGCCGGGCGGGGGGTACCGCGCAGTCCTCCCAGCCGGGCCAGGCCTCCTTGCCGTCGGGCATACGGGTCGCCGTGCCCGAAGCATCCTCGCGGATGCGCCACAGGGTCCGCTGGGCCGCCGGGTCCGTCACCACCAGGGAGTCGACGACGTCGGCCGCGCGGACGATCGCCTCCGCATGCGCGCGTGCCTCGGCCGGTGTCTCCCCGCCGGTCTCCACGAAGAGCCAGGCGCCGCCCTCGGGCAGCCCGGCCGGCGAGCGCACCAGGTCGGCCGCCATGCCCTCCACGGTGAGCGGTCGGAGAGGCAGGAGTCCGACGGCGGCCTCGGCGGCGCCGGACTCGTCGCCGTACGCCAGCACCGCGAGGGCAAGCGCGCGGGGGGCCTCCACCAGCCGTACGACCGCCTCGGTGAGGATGCCGAGGGTGCCCTCGGAGCCGCAGAAGGAGCGGGCGACGTCGGCTCCCCTCTCGGGCAGCAGGGCGTCCAGGGCGTATCCGGAGATACGGCGGGGCAGGTCGGGGAAGCCGGTGCGCAGGCGGGTCAGGTCGCCCTCCACCAGGGCGCGCAGCCCGTCCGGCGCTCCGGCCCAGTCCCGGCCCAGCCGCAGCCGCCCGCCGCGCGCGGTGATGACGGACAGCTCCCGGACGCTGTCCGCGGTCGTCCCCCAGGCGACCGAGTGGGAGCCGCAGGAGTTGTTGCCGATCATTCCGCCGAGCGTGCAGCGGCTGTGTGTGGACGGGTCGGGGCCGAAGCGCAGGCCGTGCGGGGCGGCGGCCTCCTGGAGGCGGTCGAGGACCAGACCCGGTTGGACGACGGCCGTGCGGGTGGCCGGGTCCAGCTCCAGCAGGCCGTTCATGTGCCGGGTGAAGTCCAGCACCACGCCCGTGCCGGTCGCCTGCCCCGCGATCGAGGTGCCCCCGCCGCGCGCCACCACCGGCACTCCGCGTGCCCGGCACACCTCCAGCACCGCCGCCACGTCCTCGGCGTCCCGCGGGGCCACCACCCCCGCCGGGACCCGCCGGTAGTTGGACGCGTCCATGGTCACGAGCGCCCGGGCGGTGACATCGAAGCCGACCTCGCCCCGGACGACCCCACGCAGCTCCGCCTCGAGGCCCGAGAGATCCGTCATGCGTCCAGGATGCATCCGATCACGCACAGTCACCGAAACTTTCCACAGCCGCACCGGTTTCGTCGTACAACCTCACAAGTCCACAGTTCAGCGATCTTGTCTCATCGGACGGACACGGTTCCGTCCCGTTTCGCGTGGGCGATACCCTCCGACTCGTGGCCGACATCCAGATTCCCGCTGACATCAAGCCCGCCGACGGACGCTTCGGCGCGGGCCCCTCCAAGGTGCGTACCGAGGCCCTCGAGGCGCTCGCCGCGACCGGCAGCTCTCTGCTCGGCACCTCCCACCGCCAGGCCCCGGTCAAGAACCTGGTGGGCCAGGTCCGTGAAGGCATCAGCTCCCTGTTCTCCCTCCCCGACGGCTACGAGGTCGTCCTCGGCAACGGCGGGTCCACGGCCTTCTGGGACATCGCCACCCACGGGCTGATCGAGAACAAGTCCCAGCACCTCAGCTTCGGTGAGTTCTCCTCGAAGTTCGCCAAGGCCGCCAAGCTCGCCCCCTGGCTGGCCGAGCCCACCGTCATCGCCACCGACCCGGGCACCCACCCCGAGGCGCAGGCCGAGGCGGGCGTCGACGTGTACGCCTTGACCCACAACGAGACCTCCACCGGTGTCGCCATGCCGATCAAGCGCGTGGCCGGCGCCGACGAGGGCGCGCTCGTCCTCGTGGACGCCACCTCCGGCGCGGGCGGCCTCCCGGTCGACGTCGCCGAGACGGACGTCTACTACTTCGCCCCGCAGAAGTCCTTCGCCTCCGACGGCGGCCTGTGGATCGGCGTCTTCTCCCCGGCCGCGATCGAGCGCGCCGAGCGCGTCCACGCCTCCGGCCGGCACGTCCCGGAGTTCTTCTCGCTCCCCACGGCGATCGACAACTCCCGCAAGAACCAGACGTACAACACCCCGGCCCTCGCCACCCTCTTCCTGCTGGGCCAGCAGCTGGAGTGGCTCAACGGCCAGGGCGGCCTGGCCTTCTCCACGGCCCGCACGAAGGACTCCTCGACCCGCCTCTACACCTGGGCGGAGGAGTCCAAGTACGCCACCCCGTTCGTCTCGGACCCGGCCAAGCGCTCGCAGGTCATCGGCACGATCGACTTCTCCGACGAGATCGACGCGGCGGCCGTCGCCAAGGTGCTGCGCGCCAACGGCATCGTGGACACCGAGCCGTACCGCAAGCTCGGCCGCAACCAGCTGCGCATCGCGATGTTCCCGGCGATCGACCCGGCGGACGTCGAGGCGCTGACGAAGTGCATCGACTACGTGATCGAGAAGCTCTGACCTCTTCGGTACGAGCACGAGGGCGCCCGGTGCGGCACCGGGCGCCCTTCAGTTCCTGCGCCGCAGCCGCCGCAGCCCGAAGAGGGCGGCCGCACCGACGGCGACGACGACGGCACCGATCTTGAGGCTTCCGCTGTCGCCGACCCCGCCGCCACCGGAAGCGGAACTCCCGCCTCCGGCAGGCGACTTGGCCTTGGCCCCCTCCGGCGCGTCCTGCGCCAGCACCGAACTGTCGGCGCCCTCGCTGCCGTACATGAGCTTGGTTCCGTCGACGGAGTACGACAGGGACTCCCCCTGCCCCTGCAGGGGCACGTCGAGCCGCCCTTCCCGCTTGATCCTGCCGCCGTTCCAGTCGTAGTAGATCCCGCCGAAGTAGCCCCGGACGGCGAGCTGTCGGCCGTTCGGCGAGAAGGCCGCGTCGGTGGCCCAGAGGTCGACGACGGCGACCGGCCTGAAGATGTTCGCACCCGAGGTGGTCAGGCGCGCGGGCCCTTCGTACAGATGGCCGCCGTCCTCCTTCTTGTCGATGATGTACACGCGCCCGGTCCTGGGGTGCACGACCAGCGACTCGGCGTCCCTCGCTCCGTCGGCGTACTTCACGACGTACTGAGTGGCCGTGACCGTCTGGTCCTTCAGCACCTTCGGCTCGGGCAGCCGGTAGATCCACACGTACGGCCACTTGCCACCGAGGTTGTCGCCGATGTCACCGACGTAGATCTGGTGATCCGGCCCGATGGAGATCGCCTCCACGTCGCGCGGGGAACCGACACCGCGCAGGGTCACCGTGGCGACGGTCCTCCCCGTCCGGCTGTCGACGGCGTAGATGTACGGCCCGTCGTCGCTGTCGTTGTGCGTCCAGTAGATGCCGGGGTGCAGACGGGAGGCGGCCAGGCCGCTGGACTCGGTGATCCGTGGGTCCTTGATGGTGAATCCCTCGTCACCGGTGCTGCCACCGTCGGCGGCGGAGGCGGGCAGCGCGCAGGCCCCCATGAGCAGGACCCCGGCGAGCAGGGCGAACGGTCGACGCATGCACCAAGCCTGCCATTCGCGCCGGGAGTTTACGGGGTGTGCGCCCGCGTCGGTGCACCGAGGGTGGCGGGCCTCACACCCCACCGCTCCGCGTGATCGTCCATCATGAGCGGATGCTCAGGTTCATGCCCGTAGGTGACTCCATGACGATCGGGAGCGCCGGCGAGCACACATGGCGTTACCGGCTGTGGCAGCACCTGCGCACGTCGTACGACGGACCCTTCACCTTCGTCGGCCCGCGCGAGACGCTGTACGACAAAGAGGCCGACGCCCCGACCTCCCTCGACTACGCCGAACCGCGCTTCCCGCGTGCCCACCTGGCCGGCTGGGGCGAGGGATGGCTGCACATGGCCCCGCTGATCGGCGAGGCGGTACGCACGTGCCGGCCGGACGTCCTGCTCGTCTCCCTCGGCCTCATCGACCTGGGTTTCTACACCAACGCGGAGCAGACGGCCGAGAACGTGCGGACCTTCGTCGCCGAGGCGCGCGCGGCGGCCCCGCGCATCCGGATGGTGCTGCTGCCGGTGATCCCGAACATCCGCGCCGAACTGGACGCCCCCTTCGCCGAGCAGGTGGAGCGGTTCAACGTCCTGCTCGCGAAGGCGGTCGCCGACCTGGACGAGCCCCGCTCCCCGATCCTGCCGGCCTCGCCGCCGCGGCCGTACGACATCCACGCGGACACGTACGACGGCACGCACCCCAACGAGAGCGGCGAGCACCGGATCGCGAAGGCCTTCGCGGGGGCGATGTGGGAGGCGTGGGGATTCGGACAGGCGTACGGGGCCGAAACAGAGTGACCTGATCCCGGCGCTTCCCGGTCACCGTGCGTATCGTTGAACAGCGCGGCCGCAATCGTCGACGGAGCGGCCGGGGAGGAGCGCCACGATGACCGTCCTCGAAGACAGGATCGCGATGGCCGAGAGCGACAACCCGATCACGCTCGACGATCTGTTCGAGCGGCTCGAGAAGATGCCCGTCCCCGAGGGATACAAGGTCGAGATCGTCGAGGGGACCGTCTTCATGTCGCCGCAGCGGGACACCCACTGGGAAATCATCGCCGACCTCTACGAGCAGTTGCGCACCAAGTACCCCCGGAAACGGGTGAAGTCCGACGTCCGGATCGACTACCCGGGCCACCTCAACGGCTTCGCCACGGACGTGACGGTGATCGCCGAAGGCGCCGAGAAGACACCCGCCGGTCAATGGCGGCACAGCGATGTCGAGTTCGCCGCCGAGGTCATCTCCAAGGGCACCGCGGTCAACGACTACGGCCCCAAGAAGGCCGCCTACGCCGCGGCGGAGGTCCCGGTCTACCTCGTCGCCGACCCCTACCAGCGCCGGTGCCACGTCTACACCCAGCCCAAGGAAGGCGGCTACGAGATCGAGACCACGGTGGCCTTCGGCAACGATCTGGACCTCACCGGCACGGTCGTGGGGCTCACTCTCAAGACCGACGAGTTCCCCCAGGACTGACCGGCCGCCCTTGCCTCGAGCGCACTCCAAGCCGTTGGCTAGAGGACCATGAAGTACACGCAGCTAGGACGCACGGGACTCAAGGTCAGCCGACTCGTCCTCGGCACCATGAACTTCGGCCCGCAGACCGACGAAGCCGACAGTCACGCGATCATGGAAGCGGCGCTGGGCGCGGGCATCAACTTCTTCGACACCGCCAACGTGTATGGGTGGGGCGAGAACAAGGGGCGGACCGAGTCCATCATCGGGAACTGGTTCGCCAAGGGCGGCGAACGGCGCGACAAGGTGGTGCTGGCCACCAAGGTGTACGGGAACATGGCCGCCGACGGCGACGCGTGGCCCAACCAGGACAAGCTGTCCGCGCTCAACATCCGGCGCGCCGTGGACGCCAGCCTCAAGCGGCTGCGGACGGACTACATCGACGTCTACCAGTTCCACCACATCGACCGGAACACGCCCTTCGAGGAGATCTGGCAGGCGATCGACGTCCTCGTCCAGCAGGGGAAGATCCTCTACGTCGGCTCCTCCAACTTCCCCGGCTACAAGATCGCCCAGGCCAACGAGATCGCCGCTCGCCGCCACGGCACCATCGGCCTCGTCAGCGAGCAGTGCCTCTACAACCTCGCCGAGCGGCGCGCCGAGATGGAGGTCATCCCGGCCGCGCAGGACTACGGTCTCGGAGTCATCCCCTGGTCGCCGCTGCACGGCGGCCTGCTCGGCGGGGTGATCAAGAAGGAGGTGCAGGGCGGCCGCCGCGCCTCCGGGCGGGCCGCCGACACCCTCGCCGACCCCACCGCCCGCGCGCAGATCCAGTCCTACGAGGACCTGCTCGACAAGCACGGTGTGGAGCCCGGCGAGGCCGCACTGGCCTGGCTGCTCACCCGCCCCGGCGTGACCGGTCCGATCGTCGGCCCGCGCACCGCCGAGCAACTGGAGTCGGCCCTCAGGGCCGTGGACCTGGAGCTGTCGGACGAGCTGCTGACCGGCCTGGACGAGATCTTCCCGGGCCCGGGGCCCTCCCCGGAGGCCTTCGCCTGGTAGCACCTCGACGGCGGCACCGCCGAAGGGCACGGGGAACCGCGCGCAGGCCGCGGTTCCCCGGCGCTCGGCCGAGCCTCTACTTGACCGCCGCCGCCACAGCCACCACCACGAACATCAGCACAAGCACACCGGCCATGATCCGGTTCCGGGTTTTCGGGTCCACGTACTCGAGCCTAACCGGCCCCGCCGAGCGCCCAGCGGGCGACCGCCTCGTACCGGGGCTGCTCCCCGGGCACCCCGGACCTGGGCAGGTCGCTGCGCACCAGGGCCAGGTCGGCCACGGTCCAGGTGCGGCTCGTGAAGCCGCGCAGCCCCTCGACGTACGGCCGTACGTCCACCGCGTCCCGGCTCCGCGCCACCGTCAGGTGGGCCTTGTACCGACGGTGCTCCCCCATCGGCACTCCCGCCTTCCGCGCCGCCGCCTCCGCCCGGTCGGCCAGCAGCCGCAGGGCGTCCACGTCACCGGCGGCGCCCGCCCAGAGCGCCTTGCCGTGCCCGAACTGCCCCCCGCCCGCCAGGGCCAGGGAGAACGGGGCGGTGCGCCGGGCCGCGCGCGCCAGCCGGTCCGACAGGTCCGGTACGAGTTCGTCGCCGACCTCGCCGTAGAAGGCGAGCGTGAAGTGCCAGCCGGGACGGCCGGTCCAGCGCAGCCCGTCGGCGCCGGGCAGCCGGCGCAACAGGGCCACCTCGGCGGCGAGTTCGTTCGTCACGTCCTGAGGGGGCAGCACGGCGGCGAAGAGTCTCATGCCGTCACCCTCCCAGGGAACGGATCACCCAGCCAGCCGCCGCCCGGCGGCAGTTCACCGGCATCCGGGAGTTCGCCGAAGCCGCTGCCCCGGCGCCCCCGCGCGGGCATGATCGGAGCCATGGAGAGCAACGGGAAGATCAGCATCAGGGCGGGCGGGCCGGACGACATACCCGTGATCCTCGGCATGCTCGACAGTGCCGTGGCATGGCTGGTGGCACAGGGCCGGACCCGGCAGTGGGGCACCGAGCCCTGGTCCGCAAACCCGCGGGCGGTGGCACTGGTCGAGCGGCTCGTCACCTCGGGCACGCCCTGGATCGCCGAGGTGGACGGCACCCCGGCCGCCACCCTCACCCTCAGCGACGCCCCCGGCTCCTATCTGGAGCCCGCCGACGAGCCCGAGCGGTACATCCACCTGCTCGCCTCCGACCGCCGCTTCAAGGGCCACGGCGCCGGTGCCGCCCTGCTCGCCCACGCGGCCGCGGAGACCCGCCGGGCCGGGGTCTCCCTGCTGCGCGTGGACTGCTACGCGGGCGACGACGGCAAGCTGGTCGCCTATTACGAGCGCAACGGCTTCATCCGCACCGAGTCCTTCCTGCACGGCGAGGACGAGTGGCCGGGGCAGGTGCTGGCCCGCAGGGTCCTGTAGGACCCCACGGGCCGGGCGCTCACGCGGCGGTCGCCAGCCGCTCCCGCTCGCGCGGGACGAACCGCACCTGCGGGTGGCCGTGGTGCCAGACCACCGACAGCCGCAGGCCGCCGATGCGGGCGAGGACCAGGCCGATGGTGGCGGCCGCGGCGGCGGAGATGATGCCGCCGAGGGCGAAGCCGACGCGGGCGCCGTAGGTGTCGGTGATCCAGCCGACGACCGGTGCGCCGAGCGGCGTGCCGCCCATGAACACCATCATGAACAGGGCCATCACCCGGCCGCGCATGGCTGGGTCGGTGGCCATCTGCACGGCGGTGTTCGCGGTGACGTTGACCGTGAGACCGAAGATCCCGATCGGGACCATGAGCAGCGCGAACAGCCAGTACGACGGCGCCAGCGCGGCCACGGTCTCCAGGGTGCCGAAGGCCAGCGCGGCGGCGATCAGCACGCGCAGGCGGGCCGTGCCTCGGCGGGCCGCCAGCAGGGCACCGCCGAGGGAGCCGACGGCCATCAGCGTGTTGAAGAGGCTGTAGGCGCCGGCGCCGGCGTGGAAGACGTCGTCGGCGCAGGCCGACAGCCACACCGGGAAGTTGAAGCCGAAGGTGCCGATGAAGCCGACGAGGACGATCGGCCAGATGAGTTCCGGGCGGCCGGCGACGTAGCGCAGGCCCTCCCGCAGCTGGCCCTTGCCGCGCGGGGCGCGCTCGACCACGTGCAGTTCGCGGGCGCGCATCAGCAGCAGGCCGGCGAGGGGGGCGACGAAGGACAGGCCGTTGACGAGGAACGCCCAGCCGGTGCCCACACCGGTGATCATGAGGCCGGCGACGGCGGGGCCGACGAGGCGGGCGGACTGGAAGTTCGCGGAGTTCAGGCTGACCGCGTTCTGCAGCTGCTCCGGGCCGACCATCTCGGAGACGAACGACTGCCGGGCCGGGTTGTCGACCACCGTGGCGAGACCGACGGCGAAGGCGGCGACGTAGACGTGCCAGACCTGGACGTGACCGGAGAGGGTCAGGAAAGCGAGCGCGAGCCCCGTGACAGCCATGGACGACTGCGTGACCAGGAGCGTGGGGCGCTTGGGCAGGCGGTCCACGAGGACGCCGCCGTAGAGGCCGAACAGCAGCATCGGCAGGAACTGCAGGGCCGTCGTGATGCCGACGGCCGCGGAGGAACCGGTGAGGCTGAGCACGAGCCAGTCCTGGGCGATGCGCTGCATCCAGGTGCCGGTGTTGGAGACGACCTGGCCGATGAAGAAGAGGCGGTAGTTCCGGATCTTCAGCGAGCTGAACATCGAGGACGTGCGGGGGTTGTGGGTGGTAGTCGGTGCGGGGGCGGAAGCTGCTCCGGAGCCCGTACTCAAAGGGTTCGCCTCCTTGCGATGAATGCCTTACAGATGCGCGAGCTTCTCCAGTACCGGGGCGGCGGCGCGCAGTTTGGCCCACTCGTCCTCGTCGAGGCCGTCGACGAGGCCGGCCAGGAACGCGTTGCGCTTGCGGCGGCTCTCCTCGAGCATCGCCTCGGCCTGTTCGGTCCTGGTGACGACCTTCTGGCGCCGGTCCTCGGGGTGCGGCTCCAGACGGACCAGTCCCTTGCCCTCGAGCAGCGCGACGATGCGGGTCATCGACGGCGGCTGGACGTGCTCCTTGCGGGCCAGCTCGCCCGGGGTGGCCCGGCCGCAGTTGGACAGGGTGCCGAGCACCGACATCTCGGTGGGGCTCAGCGACTCGTCGACCCGCTGGTGCTTGAGCCGACGGGACAGCCGCATCACGGCGGAGCGGAGGGAGTTCACGGCGGCAGCGTCGTCGCCATGGGTGAGGTCCGGCATGTTCTTTAGAGTAACTCATTACTCTCGCTAAGGACCACCGCGACACACCCGGCTGCCCGTGATGCCCGCCACTGAACCCCCTTCACCCGTACGAGTGAGACGGTTCCGGAAAGTGACGCACGGAGCGGCCGGATGTGGCGACCCTCGTACCCATGGGGACCACTGTGCTCAGCCTGCGGATGGACGGGGAGCTGCTCGAAAGGCTCCGGCACCGTGCGGCGAGAAGAGGAATGAGCGTGCAGGACTATGTGGTCCGCACGCTCATTCGAGACGACTTCGACGAGCGGTTCCAGACCGCCGTCGAGGAGACGGAGAGGTTCTACGGCGTCACCTGACGCCCGCGCCTCAGGTGAGACCCAGGGCCGGCATCAGGTAGTAGAAGGCGAAGACCGCCGAGACGACGTACATGGGAACCGGGATCTCCCGGGGCCGCCCGGCCGCCAGGCGCAGCACCACGAAGGTGATGAAGCCCATGCCGATGCCGTTGGTGATCGAGTAGGTGAACGGCATCATCAGCATGGTCACGAAGGCCGGGATCGCGATGGTGTAGTCCGCCCAGTCGATCTCCTTGACGGAGTTCGAGAGGATCAGGAAGCCCACGGCGACCAGGGCCGGGGTGGCCGCCTGGGCCGGGACCATCGTGGCGACCGGGGTGAGGAAGAGGGCCACCGCGAAGAGGCCGCCCGTGACGACGTTCGCGAAGCCCGTGCGCGCGCCCTCGCCGACACCGGCCGTGGACTCCACGAACGCGGTGGTGGCCGAGGAGGAGCTGGCACCGCCCGCCGCGACCGCGATGCCGTCGATGAAGAGGACCTTGTTGATGCCCGGCATGTAGCCCTGGGCGTCGGTGAGCTTGGCCTCGTCGCTGATGCCCATGATCGTGCCCATCGCGTCGAAGAAGCACGACAGCAGGACCGTGAAGACGAAGAGGATCCCGGTCAGCAGGCCGACCTTGGAGAAGCCGCCGAAGAGGCTGAACTGGCCGATCAGGCCGAAGTCGGGCGATGCCACCGGGTTGCCCGGCCACTTCGGGACCGTCAGGCCCCAGTTCGGGACCGTGGCGACCGAGTTGATGATCAGCGCCAGGACGGTCATCCCGACGATGGAGATCAGGATCGCGCCCGGCACCTTGCGGACGATGAGGGCGAAGGTGAGCAGCGCGCCCAGGACGAAGATCAGGACGGGCCAGCCGTTGAGGTGACCGTTGGCGCCGAGCTGGAGCGGGACGGTGGTCTGGGCGGCGTCCGGGACACGGGTGACGAAACCGGAGTCGACCAGGCCGATCAGCATGATGAACAGGCCGATGCCGATCGCGATCGCCTTGCGCAGGCCGAACGGCACGGCGTTCATCACCCGCTCGCGCAGACCCGTGGCGACCAGGAGCATGACCACGAAACCGGCCAGCACGACCATGCCCATGGCGTCCGGCCAGGACATGCGGGGCGCGAGCTGGAGCGCGACGACCGAGTTCACCCCGAGACCGGCGGCGAGCGCGATCGGCACGTTGCCGATGACACCCATCAGCAGGGTGGTGAACGCGGCCGTGAGGGCGGTCGCCGTGACCAGCTGGCCGTTGTTCAGGTGGTGCCCGTACATGTCCTTCGCGCTGCTGAGGATGATCGGGTTCAGCACGATGATGTACGCCATCGCAAAGAAGGTGGCCAAACCGCCGCGGATCTCACGACCCACGGTGCTGCCGCGCTCGGAGATCTTGAAGTAGCGGTCGAGGGCGCTGTAGGCGGGCGCACCGCCCGGCTTCTCGGGAGTGGGGACCTTGGCAGGTGCCGAGGTGGACATGCGGGACCTCATCACCGACGGGGTTCCCCCGAGTCCCGTTGGAGTTTCATACGAGCAGAAGTGGTCAAAGGTAAACAGTTTCAGTATGAACCTATGACTGCCAGATCGCTATCTCCGCGCGTAGACCCCGGAGGGGACGGGCCTGCTGGTCCGCCCGGTTCGCCTCGTAAGCTGTGCCCCATGGCTAAGTGGACCCCCAAGCACGAGGCGCCGGAGCCCCTGGAGGGCCCCGTGGTCGCCACCATCACCGGCGGCACGATCGTGTGGTTCGTCCTCTTCCTGGTCCAGCTGCCCTTCTACGGCTGGTTCGACGACCACGGCCACACCTGGTGGCTGTGGACGTGCCTGGCCGGGGGCGGGCTGGGGCTGATCGGCATCTGGTACGTCCGCAAGAGGGACGCGGCGATCAAGCGGGACGCGGCACTGAAGGCCGCGACCGCCACGGAGTAGCCGGCGGCCGGACTCTACGACCGGCGCACGACTCGACTCCTCCCCAAGTCGGAACTTCTCCCCCCTCGGCAGGTGAAGGCGCAAAACCGCACGTACCGTCGAATGCATGACCCACATCGACGCGGGCGCCGAACTCGACCCCGTGCACCCGGTGGCCCTGCCCGCGAGTCGGTCGGACGGACTGACCGGCGCCGAAGTCGCGGAGCGCGTCGAGCGCGGGCAGGTCAACGACGTGCCGGTACGCAGCAGCCGCTCGCTGGGCGAGATCGTCCGCGCGAACGTCTTCACCCGGTTCAACGCGATCATCGGTGTGCTGTGGCTGGTCATGCTGTTCGTCGCGCCGATCCAGGACAGCCTCTTCGGCTTCGTGATCCTCGCCAACACCGGCATCGGCATCATCCAGGAGTGGCGTGCGAAGCAGACCCTGGACTCGCTCGCGGTGATCGGAGAGGCCCGGCCGACCGTCCGCCGCGACGGGACCGCCATCGAGGTGGCCACCAACGAGATCGTCCTCGACGACCTGATGGAGATCGGTCCCGGCGACAAGGTCGTCGTCGATGGCGTGTGCGCGGAGGCCGACGGCCTGGAGATCGACGAGTCGCTGCTCACCGGTGAGGCCGACCCCGTGGTCAAACGCCCCGGCGACCCGGTGAGGTCCGGCAGCTTCGTGGTCGCGGGCGGCGGCGCCTTCAAGGCGACCAGGGTGGGCCGCGAGGCCTACGCGGTCCAGCTCGCCGAGGAGGCCTCCCGCTTCGCCCTCGTCCACTCCGAGCTGCGCACCGGCATCTCCACCATCCTCAAGTACGTGACCTGGATGATGGTCCCGGCCGCGATCGGCCTGGTCGTCACCCAGTTGGTGGTGAAGAGCAACGGCCTGAAGGACGCGGTCGCCCGCACGGTCGGCGGGATCGTACCGATGGTCCCCGAGGGGCTGGTGCTCCTCACCTCTGTGGCCTTCGCCATCGGGGTCATCCGGCTGGGCCGCAAACAGTGCCTGGTGCAGGAACTGCCCGCCATCGAGGGCCTGGCCCGCGTCGACACCGTCTGCCTGGACAAGACCGGCACGCTGACCGAGGGCGGCATGGACGTGACCGGCCTCAGGCCGCTGGACGGGGCCGACGAGACGTACGTGCGCAGGGTGCTGGGCGCCCTCGGCGAGTCCGATCCGCGCCCCAACGCCTCCCTCCAAGCGATCATCGACGCCTACCCGGACAGCGACGAGTGGCGCTGCGTCGAGTCGCTCCCCTTCTCCTCCGCCCGCAAGTACAGCGGCGCTGCCTTCAGCGAGGGCGACGGCGAGGCCAGCACCTGGCTGCTGGGCGCCCCCGACGTGCTGCTAGCCCCCGACGACCCCGCCCTGGCCGAAACCGAGCGCCTCAACGAGCAGGGCCTACGGGTCCTGCTCCTCGCCCGCGCCACCCGCGGCCTGGACGACCCCGAGCCGGCCAGGGGCGCCCGGCCCACCGCCCTCGTCGTCCTCGAACAGCGACTGCGGCCCGACGCCGCCGACACCCTTCGCTACTTCGCGGAGCAGAACGTCCGCGCCAAGGTCATCTCCGGTGACAACGCGGTCTCCGTCGGCGCGGTCGCCGCCAAGCTGGGTCTGTCCGGTACGGCGGTGGACGCGCGCCGGCTGCCCGCCGGGCAGAGGGGCATGGCGGACGCGCTGGACGAGGGGACCGTCTTCGGGCGGGTCACGCCGCAGCAGAAACGGGACATGGTGGGCGCGCTCCGGTCGAACGGGCACACGGTCGCGATGACCGGCGACGGCGTGAACGACGTCCTCGCCCTCAAGGACGCGGACATCGGCGTCTGCATGGGCTCGGGTTCGGAGGCGACCCGGGCGGTCGCGCAGATCGTCCTGCTGAACAACAGCTTCGCCACGCTGCCCTCGGTGGTCGCCGAGGGCCGCCGGGTCATCGGCAACATCACGCGGGTGGCCACGCTGTTCCTGGTCAAGACGGTGTACTCGGTGCTGCTCGCGCTGCTGGTGGTGTGCTGGCAGGTCGAGTACCCCTTCCTGCCCCGGCACTTGACCCTGCTCTCCACCCTCACGATCGGCGTCCCGGCCTTCTTCCTGGCCCTGGCCCCGAACGGGGAACGGGCCCGCCCCCACTTCGTCCGCAGGGTCATGCGCCACTCGATCCCGGGCGGCGTGGTCGCCGGAGTGGCGACCTTCGTGACGTACCTGATCGCCCGCCACCACTACACCGGCCCGGGGTCCCTGGACGCGGAGACCAGCGCGGCGACCCTGACCCTGTTCCTGATCTCCATGTGGGTCCTGGTGATCATCGCCCGCCCCTACACCTGGTGGCGCGTCGTCCTGGTGGCGTCGATGGGGGTGGCGTTCCTCTTCGTCCTCGTCGTGCCGGCCCTGCAGAGCTTCTTCGCGCTGAAACTGGTGGGCAAGGCGATGCCGTGGACGGCGGTGGGGGTGGCCGTGGTGGCGGCGGTCGCCCTGGAGTTCCTGTGGAAGTGGGTCGACCGCCGCTTTCCCGTCTGACGGCAGGAGGGGTGCCGCTCAGCGGCCCTTACCGGACGTCGACGTAGTCACCCGTGGCGCTGACCGCCGGAGTGGTCGACGTGCCGGCGAAGCTGAAGCGCCAGTAGCCGTCGTAGTTCGCGGTGGTGGTGGTCTTCAGGTTGCCGTACGAGTCGGTGTACACCGTCTTGATGGTGGTGTAGGTGGTCGTACCCGCCTTGCGGAACTGGAGCTTGACCGGCTGGTTGGTGTAGCCGTGGTAGTTGTTGTCGTCCCAGTTGGCGCGGGACAGCTTGCCCGTCACCGTGAGCGTCCTGCCCTTGGCGATCGGCTCGGGGCCCGCGTCGACCGTGAGCTTGGAGTAACGCTGCACCAGGGTGCTGCCCAGGCCGCTCTGGTCCTTGTAGCCGACCTTGCTCAGGTCGGGGTTGTTCTGGTCCTGGCCATTGAAGGCGACGGCCTCGGCGGCCACGCTCCAGGTGCCGGCGTCCGCGCTCTTCGGGTCGGCGTCGGTCGGGTAGATGTCGACCGTGCCGGTGCAGGTGGCGGTGGTGGACGAGGTAGCGGTGCAGGTGGCCGGATTGTCGCCGTACAGCTCGGGGGCCGTGTCGCTGTAGGAGCCCTTGTAGAGGAAGGCGTCCGTGTAGAAGTCGCTCGCGGTGATGTCCACGTCCGCGCCGTGGGTCAGCGTGTACGAGTACTTCGTGCTGACTTCGTTGCTGACGCCGACCTTGATCGCATTGGCGATCGTGACGTTCGAGAAGCTGACGTTGAGCGTGTACGGCGTGCCCGAGTCGGTGACGGCCTGCGCGGCCGGGACTGCGAGGGCGGAGAGGGCCAGGGCGCCGGAGACGGCGGCCACGGTGGCACGTATGCGCATGTGCGTTCCCTTGGAGGGAGAAGTGATCGTGGAGTCGGTTGACCCACGCGATCAGATCCGCGAGGGGTGTGGCTGGTTGTACGGCGGGAACGGCATCCGGCCAGATTTTGGGCCGCCATTGCCATCCCATGACACAAGTGAGAGGGAACGTTCCGGTCCCGGAAGCGGTGCGCTTCCGGGGCCGGAATCGTGGCGCGTGCCGCTTACTGCACGTCGACGAAGTCACCCGTGGCGTTGACCGCCGGGGTGGTCGAGGTGCCCGCGAAGGAGTAACGGAAGTAGCCGTCGACCGACGCGGTGGTCGTGGTCTTCAGGTAGCCCGTGGAGTCCGACGTGATGGTCTTCAGCGTGGTGTAGGTGCTGGTGCCCTTCTTGCGGAACTGCAGCTTCACCGGCTGCTTGGTGTAACCGTGGTACTGGTTGTCCTCCCAGTTGGCGCGGGACAGCTTGCCCGTGACCGTGATGGTCTTGCCCTTCTTCACCGGCTCCGGCGAGGCGTTGACCGTCAGCTTGGAGTAGCGCTGCACCAGCGTGCTGCCGAGGTCACCCTGGTCGGCGTAACCGACCTTGGTGACGTCGAAGCTGTCGCTGCTCGGGTCCTGGCCGTTGTACGCGATGGCCAGCGCCCCGCCCTTCCAGGTGCCGGCGTCCGAGTTGAGGAGCTCGCCCTCGCTCGGGTAGACGTCGATCTTGCCCGTGCAGGTGGCGGTGCTGGCCGAGGTCTCCGTGCAGGTGGCCGGCAGGTCGCCGAACAGCATGTTGTCCGGGGTGTCGAAGGAGCCCCGGTAGATGTACGGACCGGTCACGAAGTCGTCGGCCGTGATGTCGACGTCCGCACCGTGGGTCATCGTGTACGTGACCGTGGTGGAGACGTGGTTGGTTGTACCGACCTTGACCGCCGCGGCGATCTTGAAGTCGGAGAAGGTGACGTCCATGGCGTACGGACCGTCGTCGGCGGTGCTGAACGCGCTCTTGCCGGACGCGGAGTGCGCGGCGTGGAGGACCTTCGCGGCCTCCGCCCTGTAGGAGGAGGCGGAGTCGGCGGCCTGCGCGGCCGGCACGACGAGAGCGGAGAGGGCCAGGGCGCCGGAGACGGCGGCCACGGTGGCACGAATGCGCATGCGTTCCCCTGTATGGAGAGTGAGGCCGGCGGCGGCCCCACCACACGGGTGGGTCGTCACCACCGGCCCCAAGTGATCTTGGGAGCCTGCTGGCTCACGTGAACAGATCAACGACGCATGCGAATGGTTGTACAGGTTTTGAATTTTTCGGAATGAACCAGTGAAGAGACGGCCCGGCGGGACCGGCGCCTCAGTCGAACCACCGGTCCCGCGCCAGCTCCTCCGTCCGCGACGGGTCCTCCAGCAGGGCCGCCACCTCGAAGCGGCGCGGCCACTGGCCGGCCGCCCAGGCCAGGCCCGCGGCGACACCCTCCAGGGTGGCCGCGTGCAGGACACCGTCGTCGGTGAGGCGCCAGTCGATCTCGACGCCGTCCACGATCAGTTCCTCGTGCTCGACGTAGGTGTCGGGCGTACGCGGTCCGAGCAGGACCCGCACCGGCTCGGGCACGTCGTGCTCGGTGCCCTCGGAGTGGACCTCGCCGGTCACGGACTCGCTCAGCCGCCGCACCTGGAACAGCTCGGCCAGTTCGGCGGCCCGGGACGGCCGCACGGGCAGCAGCGGTACCCCGGAGGTGAACGGCAGCAGGTCGGGCGAGTCGACGACCACCGCGTCGGCCGCGTCCACCACCGTCACCCGCCCGTCGACCACGGCCCGCAGCTCGTCCGGCAGCGTCACCCGCTCCGGGTCCAGCTCGGCCAGCGCTCCGTACAAGCCGTGCAGTTGGGCCGCGGTGACCGACCGCTCCGGGTCGGCGAGGCGGTCCAGCAGTTCGGCCGCGCCGCCGGGCTCGTCCAGCAGGGCGGACACGGAGGTCCGCACGCCCAGCGCGCGCAGCACCTGTTCGTCGTCGAAACCGGTGGCGTCGGCCTCGTCGTACAGGCCACGCAGCAGCGGATCCCCGCCGGCCGCGAGGAGACCGGCGGGCCGACGCCCGTCGAGGACGGGATGTCCGCGCAGCCACCACGCCGTGTACGGACGTACGACCTCGTGGGTGCCGTCGGGCAACAGGATCCGCACCGGCTGGGTGAGAGCGTCGCGCAGCGGCGGCTGGGCGAGCAGCGCGAGCGCCTCGGGCCAGTGGTCGTCGTCCACCAGGTCGAGGTCGCGTACGGCGACCAGTTCGGTGGCCACCGGAGGCACCGGGCTGTCGGGGAAGCGGTCGAGGATGTCCTCGCACCAGACGTCCACGGCGTCGAGCAGGCCCGCGTCGTCCGGCTCGGCGAAGTCGCCCTCCCGGGGTTCCAGTTCGTCCGGGTCCAGGACGACGTCCGTGGCGCGCACGAGTGCGAAGTTCGCGAGGACTCCGCAGGCGGTCAGCGGCTGCTCGCCCCACTTCTCGGCCAACTCTGTGTCCACGGCGGCCAGTTCGTCATCGCGGAGCACGCGGGCGAAGGGGCTGCCGGGAAAGACCAGCTCACCGGCCGGGGCGAGTTCCCCGTCCTCGTCGGGCAGCGCGAGGGCGCCCAGCCAGGGCTCGTCACCGGGCTCGAGACCGGCGTCGCGCACCAGAGCCAGGACGGTGTCGGCCAGTTCCTCGGCGCCGGGGGCGTCCTCCTCCCACAGCGCCCCGCCCTCGTCGTCCAGCGAAGCCGCCACGGCGGCCCGCACCTGCGGGGTGGTCAGCACCGCGCGCGGGGTCGCGGGCAGCGCGCCCAGCTTCTCCAGCAGCGGGTGCGCGGCGTCCTCGTGGGCGACCTTGAGCCCGAGCCGCCCGAGCATGTCGGGGTCGATCCGGGCGGCGTCCGCGGTGGGAAGCAGGACCTGCCGGGGTCCGATGGTGGTGCGCCCTCCCCCGGTGCCGAAAGCCTGGGAGGTGCTCCCAGCGAGCGGCACCGGAAGCCCGGAGAGCCGGTCGGGATCGACCCCGGCGAGGCTGTCGTACAGCCGCCACCACCAGTCGGGGGCCTTTTCCAGCCCGGCCAGCCGGTCGATGGCGTCGGCGAGCGGGAGCCGGGCGACACCGAGGGTGCGCAGCTCCACTCGGCGTTCCAGCCCGGCGGGCAGCAGAGTGGGCAGCACCTCCGCGAGGACCCGTACGGTGCCCGCCCCCGCGCCCTCCACCACTTCGGCGTCCCTCGGGCGCAGCGCCTCGGGCAGCTCGTCGTCCCCCTTGGAGTCGACGGCCGGCGGCAGGAACGCGGTGCGCGGCAGCCGCTCCAGGATCGCCTGGCGCAGCGCGCCGTCCAGCTCGCCCTTGCCCAGCGGCCCGGGTACCAGATCGATCAGGCCCTCGGTCACCGGGCGCCAGTCGGCGAGCAATTCGGCGTAGACGTCCGCCGCCCGCTGCACCAGGAAGCCGGTCAGCGGGCCGGGGGCCGCGTGCCGGCGGGTGGTGTCCAGCGGGAAGGACGCGATGAGCAGGGCGGGGACGCCGAGGGGCTCGTCGCTGGGGGTGGGGGCGTGCACGACGGGCGTGGTGCGCGGCCGGGTCGGGCGGCCGTCGGCGTCCACCGGTACGGCCCAGGTCACCGACCAGTGCGGGCGCAGGCGCTCCTCCACCGGCCGGTCGACGAGCAGATCCGGGGTGAGCGGCCCGTGCGCGGAGACGGTACGCCAGCGGGTGGTCCCCTCCCGCGAGTCCTCCACGACGGTGACGGCGTCCTCGGTACGGCGGTGCAGGCTGCGGGGGGCTTCGCCGTTGACCTCGATGACGACCTCCTCCAGCCCGGGCAGGGCAAGCAGGAGGGCGTCGTCGATGGCGTTGAGGAGGCGTTCGGCGAGGTCGGTGGCGGCGGTGTCGCGGAGCGGCAGGATGACGGCGGTGTCGTACGGCTCCGGAGCGGAGCCCTCGGCGGCGAAGGGGAGCCGCAGCAGCGGCACGTGCCCGTCGCGGCGCCGGATCTCGTCCCCGAGCCCGGGGCTGTGCCGGGCGGTGTCGGCGGCCAGTTCCCGGGCCTCCGCCAGGGACCAGCGGACCCCGCCGTGACGGCCGATGATCGCGGGCTCGTCCGTGACGGCGAGTACGGCGGCGAAACCGACGCCGAACCGGCCGACGGCGCCGTGGGTGTCCTGGGCGTCGCGCTTGGCGGAGGCACGCAGGGTGGACAGCGACTCGACACCGGCCGCGTCCAGGGGGGCGCCGGTGTTCGCCGCGACCAGCACGCCGTCGCGGAGGGTGAGGCGCAGCCGGCCCGGAGTCCTCGCCCGTGCGGCGGCGTCGGCGGCGTTCTGGGCCAGCTCCACCACGAGCCGGTCCCGGTAGCCGCCGAGGACCAGGTCCTCCTCGGCGTTGGCGTCCTCACGGAACCGGGCGGGGCTGGTGGCCCAGGCGTCGAGGACACCGCGGCGCAGACGGGCGGTGCCGAAGGGGTCGGCGCCCTCGGCCGCCGGCCGCACGAACTTGCTCACGTTAACTCTCCTCATCGACGTGAGGACGAAGGTACAGCGAGTGCGGCGGGGAGACCGAAGGGAGAGGTCAGGGCCGTGAGGCGTGGGTGAGGGCGCGAACCCGGGGCGGACTCTCCCGACAGGCACGGGGACGGCCGTGGCCGCCGCACACCCGTGCGGGGTGCCGGACCGCCCGCGGGTCGCGGGCGGTCCTCCCCGGGGGCGTGCGCGGCCCGGCGGGTGTCTTCCGCACCGGGTCGGCGGACAGGAACGGTGCCTGACCGAGCCTAGGAGTGGCCGAGTTCCGCCGTCTCGTCGTCCCCGGTCTCCGGGACCGAGCCCGAGTCGGGGGCCGGGCGGAGCGGGAAGGGATCCACTCGGGTTTCGTCGATCACCGGCGGGGCCGGCTGGGGCGGCTTCGGCATGACCGCCGCCTCGGAGTGGGCGCCGCAGCCGTACGACAGGGAGACCACGCGGCCGTCGGCCGGGGAGAACTCGTTCGCGCAGACGCCGAAGGCCTGGCCGAGGGAGCCGCCGATGGGGATCAGGAAACCACAGGTCATGCAGGTTGCCGGGGCCGCCTGGGCCATCGGCGCCTTGGGGCCGAACGCCTCCTCCCAGCGGTCCGCCGCGACGTGCAGGCCGTAGCGGGAAAGGACTCGGGCGCGGCGCAGACCGAGTTCTTCGGCCACCGCGGCGATCGAGCCGCGGGTCGGTGTCGCCGGCTGGGCGGCCGGAGCACCCGGGGTGACCTCGGCGTCCTCCGTCTCCGCCAGTTCCGCGAGCTCCTCGGAGATGACCGAGTTCGGCGGCGGCTCCTCCTCGCCCAGGTAGCCGGGCTCCAGACGCAGGTCCTCCTGGTCGGTCGGGAGCAGGTCGCCGGGGCCGAGGTCGCCGGGGCGCAGGCGCTCGCTCCACGGGACCCACTCGGGGGCGAGGAGGGCGTCGGGGCCGGGGAGCAGGACCACCTCGTCCAGGGTCACGATCTTCGCGCGGGAGGCGCGGGCCACGGTCGCCGCCCAGCGCCAGCCGCGGTAGCCCGGTTCCTTGCACTCGAAGAAGTGCGTGACAACACGGTCGCCCTCCGACACCAGGCCGACGTGCTCACCGACCACGCCGGGCGCGGCGGCCTCCTCGGCGGCGGCGCGGGCGAGGTCGACGGCCTCGGCGCACAGGCGGTCGGGGGTGCGGCTTCGCGTTGTCGCTGCGCTCACAGGTATCGCTTCTCTCCTACGCCGTCTACACGAGTGCGGATGCCTCCGGCGGTGAAGCGGACGGAGCGGACCTGTGGGCCGCATCGACGTCCGCGTCCGATCGCGCTCGGGCGCACCTCTGCCATCCATTCTGCGTTATGGCTGAGATACGCACGCTACCCCGTCGTCGGTGGTCGGGGACAGTCCGCCGCTTCACAGCGATGTTTCCCACCCACCCACCCGTCTCGCTCGGCCGGAAAGCGGACCCGTCATCCGGCTCGGCCGACCGAGAGAAACGAGACCGGCGAGTCGGCTCGGGGCGCGCTGGGCAACGAACCGGCTGAGTAGCTCGGTCGGCCGGGAAGGGGGCCCGGGAGTCGGCCCGGACCGGCGAACAGCAGGAACCGGCGAGTCGGCTCGGGGCGCTGGACGGACCGGCTGGGCAGCTCGGTCGGCCGGGAAGCCCTGCGCTCCTGCGGCTCGGTCGGCCGGGGCAGAACCGGACCCGGTGTCCGACGCGAGAACCCAGGAAGCGGGACCGGCGCGTCGGCTCGGCCAGCGGGGAAGGGGGCCCGGGAGTCGGCCCGGGCCGGCGGACAGCAGGAACCGGCGAGTCGGCCCGGGTCGCGCTGGGCAACGAACCGGCCGGGCAGCTCGGTCGGCCGGGAAGGGGGCCCGGGAGTCGGCCCGGACCGGCGAACAGCAGGAACCGGCGAGTCGGCCCGGGGCGC
>NZ_JBIBKS010000019.1:77748-180319 GCF_042959345.1 Streptomyces sp. NPDC007905
CGCTGGGCAACGAACCGGCCGGGCAGCTCGGTCGGCCGGGAAGGGGGCCCGGGAGTCGGCCCGGACCGGCGGACAGCAGGAACCGGCGAGTCGGCCCGGGGCGCGCTGGGCAACGAACCGGCCGGGCAGCTCGGTCGGCCGGGAAGGGGGCCCGGGAGTCGGCCCGGACCGGCGGACAGCAGGAACCGGCGAGTCGGCTCGGGGGCGGGGAGCGGGGCCGTGAGTCGGGGTGGGTGGGGTGGTGAGTGTGGTCCGGGGCTGGGGAGTTCGGGGGCGGTCTCGACTCGCTCGGTTTCAAACCGCACTATCGGGCGGTGTCTCGGGGCACTATGAACGACGTGGCAGCCGCGGACAGGGGGAGCGTTCGAGGTGGCGGTTCGGGCCGGGTCGGCGGTGCCGTCCGCACGGTCGGGCGTGCCCTGCACTTCCCCGTGACCGGCACCGCGCGCGGGATCCGCAGGGCCACGCATGCCCATGGGGCGGGCGAGTCGGGACTGGGCAAGCTGATCGAACTGCACGCGGTGAACGGTGCCGGGGATGTCATGATCACCGTCGCCCTCGCCTCCACCGTGTTCTTTTCCGTCCCCACCGATGAGGCCCGGGGGCGCGTCGCGCTGTATCTCGCCATCACCATGGCGCCCTTCACCGTCCTCGCCCCCGTCATCGGGCCCCTCCTCGACCGGCTGCCGCACGGGCGCCGTGCCGCCATGGCCGGGGCCATGCTGGCCCGTGCGCTGCTCGCACTGATCATCTCGGGGGCGGTGGCCGGCGGGAGCCTGGAGTTGTATCCGGCCGCCCTCGGGGTGCTGGTGGCCTCCAAGGCGTACGGGGTGGTCCGCAGCGCCGTCGTGCCACGGCTGCTGCCCCCTGGTTTCTCTCTCGTGAAGGCCAACTCCCGGGTCACCCTCGCCGGGCTGCTGGCCACCGGTGTGGCCGCGCCGATCGGGGCGGGACTGCATGCCGTCGGGGACCCCTGGCCGCTGTACGGCGCCTTCGTGATCTTCGTCGCAGGGACGTTCCTGTCCTTCTCCCTGCCGCCCAAGGTGGACTCCGCCAAGGGCGAGGCCGTGGCGCTGCTCGCCGCCGACGAGCAGCATCTGCACGGGCCGCACCGCAAAGAGGCCAAGCGGCCGGGGCTGCGGACCGTCGGGCCCGCCGTCACGCACGCCCTGGGCGCCAACGCCGCCCTGCGCTGCCTGTCCGGCTTCCTGATCTTCTTCCTCGCCTTCCTGCTGCGCGAGCACCCGCTGACCGGGGAGAGCGCGGCGGTCTCGCTGGGGATAGTCGGCGTCGCCGCGGGCGCGGGGAACGCGCTCGGTACGGCCGTCGGCGCCTGGCTGAAGTCGAAGGCGCCCCGAGATCATCATCGTGACCGTCGTCGCCGTGGTGCTCGGCACGGCGATCGTGGCCGCCCTGTTCTTCGGGGCCTTCCTCGTGGCCTGTCTGGCCGCGGTCGCCGGGTTCGCGCAGGCGCTGGCCAAGCTGTCCCTGGACGCACTGATCCAGCGGGACGTGCCCGAGCTGGTGCGGACGTCGGCGTTCGCCCGCTCGGAGACGCTGCTGCAGATGGCCTGGGTGTTCGGTGGCGCGATCGGCATCGTGATGCCGCTCAACGGCACCCTGGGGCTGGTGGTCGCCGCCGCGATCGTGGCCGCCGGCTGGCTGACCACCCTGCGCGGGCTGCTCGCCTCCGCCCGGCAGGGCGGACGGCCGCGGGCGCGAGTGGCGTAACGAACCGGGCACGCCGTACCCCGCATGGGCAGACGGCCGTGGGCGCCCGATAGCCTTCGGCCATGACCACGATGCAATCCGTTGTGCGACGCCGCCGCGCCGTCGCCGCCGCCGGCGCCGTTTCCGCGGGACTGCTCGTCCTGTCGGCCTGCGACAAGCCGACGCCCGTCGCGACCGTCACCGTAGGCCGAAACTCGGTCAGCTCGGAGGCCGTCTGCTACAACGACGGCAAGGCGCTGGACGCCACATCGCTGACGAAGTGCGCCAAGAACGCCGGCGACGTCAGGTCGATCAAGGTGGACCAGGACGAGACGGTCCGCTTCGGTGTCGACCCGAAGGTCGCCGACAGCGGCTGGACGATCCTGGTCAACGGCCGCCAGTTCACCGACGCCAGCAAGAAGACCTACCGCACCATCCCGGGCAGCGCATTCTTCAACGTCCAGTACGGCACTCAGGGCAACACCAACACGGTCTCCATCCAGATGGGCAGCAGCCCGGCCAAGGGCCTGTGGTCCTTCAAGCTGAAGAAGGCCTGATCACGCCTTCGGTACGCGTCCTCGTAGCCACCGCGGTCCCCCTCGAACGGGACGCGGTGGCAGGGGCGTTTCCCGGCACATGTTCCGAGGAGACCCAGCTGCCCGGTGCGGTCTGCGTGGTGCGCACCGCCGCGGGGTACGACCTGCTGGCCGCCGGTGTCGGGGCCGCCCTCGCCGCCGCCAGCACCGCCACCGCGCTCACCGCCGCCGCCCTGGACGCAAGCCCCTACGACCTCGTCGTCTCGGCCGGGATCGGCGGTGGCTTCCAGCCCGGGGCGCCGCTCGGCTCGCTCGTCGTCGCCGACGCGATCACCGTGGCCGATCTGGGCGCCGAGACCGCCGACGGCTTCCTCCCGGTCACCGAACTCGGCTTCGGGGCCGTCACCCACCGGCCGCCGGAATCACTCGTACGAGGAGTGTCCGAGGCCATCGGCGCGCGCCCCGGCACCGTTCTCACCGTCTCCACCGTCACCGGCACCGCCGCGCGCGCCGCCGAGCTGCGGACCAGGCACCCGGAGGCCCTCGCCGAGGGCATGGAGGGGTTCGGGGTCGCCGAGGCGGCCGCCGCGCACGGAGTGCCCGTACTGGAGATCCGCGCGATCTCCAACCCGGTCGGCCCGCGCGACCGCGCCGCCTGGCGCATCGGCGACGCGCTCGCCGCCCTCACCGAGGGCTTCGGGAAGCTCGCGCCCGCATTGGAGAGTTGGAAAACCGTATGACGACCAGTGAGCAGTCCCTGCAGATCGCCTACTCCCCCTGCCCGAACGACACGTTCGTCTTCGACGCCCTCGCCCACGGCCGCGTCCCCGGCGCACCCGCGCTGGACGTCACCTTCGCCGACATCGACATCACCAACGGCATGGCCGAGCGCGGGGAGTTCGACGTACTGAAGGTGTCGTACGCCGTGCTGCCGTACGTCCTGGACGAGTACGCGCTGCTGCCGTGCGGCGGCGCGCTCGGGCGTGGCTGCGGGCCGCTGGTGCTGACGCGGGGGGCGGACACCGGGGGCGCCTCCCACGCCTTCGGCGGTGGAGGACTGACGGGGCGCAGGGTCGCGGTGCCCAGCGAGAAGTCGACCGCGTACCTGCTGTTCCGGCTGTGGGCGGCGGAGACGCTGCCCGGTGGGGTCGGCGAGATCGTGGTCATGCCGTTCCACGAGATCATGCCGGCCGTGCGGGACGGCAAGGTGGACGCCGGACTCGTCATCCACGAAGCCCGCTTCACCTACCAGAACTACGGGCTGCACAAGCTCGCCGACATGGGCGAGCACTGGGAGCGCACGACCGGACTGCCGATCCCGCTGGGCGCGATCATCGCCCGGCGTTCGCTGGGCGCCGGGACGCTCGGCCGGCTCGCCGACTCCATCAAGGCGTCCGTGAAGGCCGCCTGGGACGATCCCGAGGTCTCCCGGCCCTACGTCATGGAGCACGCCCAGGAGATGGACCCGGCCGTCGCCGACCAGCACATCGGGCTGTACGTCAACGAGTTCACCGCCGACCTCGGCGAGGACGGCTACGCGGCGATCCGCGGGCTGCTCACCCGCGCGGCGGCCGAGGGGCTGGTACCGCCCCTCGGCCCGGATGCGCTCGCTTTCCCCTGAGGGTCACACGTCCAGCTGGTCGGCGACCGCGCGCAGCAGGCCGGCGATCTTCTTGCCGGAGACCTTGTCCGGATAGCGGCCCTTCTCGAGCATCGGGGTGATGTTCTCGAGGAGGGTCGTCAGGTCCTGCACGATCGAGGCGAGCTCGTCCGGCTTCTTGCGCTGCGCGACCGCGACGGACGGCGTCGGGTCGAGCACGGTCACGGAGAGTGCCTGGTCGCCACGCTGACCGGCGACGACGCCGAACTCCACGCGCTGTCCCGGCTTGAGCGAATCGACTCCGGCGGGGAGAACCGAGGAATGGACGAAGACGTCACCGCCGTCGTCGCGGGAGAGAAAGCCGAAGCCCTTCTCGCTGTTGAACCACTTGACCTTGCCGGTAGGCACGTCTGTCCTCGTCCTCGTACTCGTTGGGGAAATTACTTCTGAAAACGGCTCTTGACAGCACTGGAGCGGGTCGACCATGACCCGCCGCTACCAAGTGCTACCAAGCGCTACCAAGGCTAATGCTCTTCGGGCGGGTGACAAGACGTCCCCCGTTGTTCTCTCGCGCTGGGAACTACCCTGGTCGGGTGCGTGACAAAACCCAAACGAATTCCGCCGGGCCCGGTGACCGACTGATCCGCGCCGGTGGCGTCGTGTTCTTCATCGGGGCCGTGGCCACCCTCGTCAGCGTGGCACCGCTGCTCCTCGGAGCCAAGCCTTTTCCGACCTACATGTTCGGTTTGAGCATGCTCATGGCCGTCGGCTTTCTCGTCGCGGGGGCGGGTGTGCTGCGCTCGATCGCCGCGGGCCGGCGTCAGGCGCGCGGCGCCTCGCGGTAACCGGCGAGCCAGACCGGGAAGGCGGACAGATCCTCGAGCACGACGTCGGCCCCGGCGGCCCGCAGCTGCTCCCCGTCGCACGGCCCGGTCGCCACGGCGACCGACAACGCGCCCGCCGTACGGGCTCCGCGCACGTCCCCGACGTGGTCACCGACGTACACGCTCGCGTCGTACTCGCGCAGGGCCTCCGCCTTCTGCTCGGCCCACAGGTCGCCCACCACCACGTCGGGGGCTATGCCCAGGTGGGCCAGGTGCAGCTTGGCGTTCGGCTCGTACTTCGCCGTGACCACCATCGTCCGCCCACCGGCCGCCCGCACCGCCTCGATCGCCTCCCGCGCGCCCGCCATGGCGGGGGTCGCGGCGACCGCGATCGACGGGTACATCTGCCGGTACAGATCGGCCATGGCGGCGACCTCCTGGGCCGGGAACCAGTTCACCAGCTCGTCCACGAGCGGCGGACCGAGCCGGGTCACCGCCAGATCGGCGTCGATGTACGTCCCCGTCCGCTCCGCCAGCGCCAGATAGCAGGCACGGATGCCCGGCCGGGAGTCGATGAGGGTCATGTCGAGATCGAAGCCGACGGTGAGCGCGCGGGTCGGGGTCATGGGGGACATTGTGCCGGGCCACCCGGACACGGGGTCATCGCCCCGGCGCGCCAGGGGGTGTCCGCTGGATCAGGTGGATCGGGTAGGACGCCCCCTAACGCCTGCGCTGTGAGCGCCAGACCAGGAACAGAGCCGAGGCCACGGCCGCGCCTCGGACCACCCAGGGCCAGGTCTCGGCCAGGGCGTCGTTCATGTGGCCCTGGGCGATCGGGTTGCCCCAGCGGCCGTTGTCACGGCCCCAGAGCCAGACCAGTCCGGCCGCGAGGGCGAGGCCCGGGACGCCCAGGACGGCCCACTTGGTCTCCGCCGGGGTCAGCCGCCGGGAGCCGTAGGCGATCAGCCACCCCAGCAGCAGCGCGAACCAGTTGCCGAGCACGGCACCGGCGACCAGTGCGGCGGCGGCCAGCAGCAGAAGGGGGTTGGTCCAGCCCGCGGCGGGGCTCGGGAGCAGGCGGCGGGGGGCCCGGGCGGGCGCGGTGCGCGTGAACAGGCGGCGGCGGGGGACGGTGGGCTGTTCCGTCGCCTCCAGCGGCTCCTGCGGCTCGGGCTCCCGCTGCTCCTCCGTCTCCTTCGCGGGGCGTTTGAGCAGGTCGGGGATCTCCACCCCGCCGACGAACCCCGGTACGGCGTCACCGGCCGGCGACCCGAACAGGCTGCCCTCCACACGCCACCAGTCGGGCTGCACGGCGCTGTCCCCGAGTTCGTGCGCCGCGGCGAGGTGCGGCGGAGCCGGGACGTCCTGCCGGGCGGGCGTCTCCGGCTCGGCGGGGCGCGGTCGCGGCACGACCCTGCGCAGCCCCTTCGGCCGTCGCTCCTGCTCCCCGGGCGCGGGCTGTACGGGCACGGCGGGGGCCGGCGGCTGCGGCACCCCCGCGGCGCCGCCCGCGGCCTGGACCACCTCGTCCGGGGTGCCCAGCCGGTCCAGGATGCGGCGTACGGCGGCGGGACTGTCCACCGGCGCCTTGGCCCGGCTCCGGTCGATCTCGTTCCGCAGCTCCGACACCAGCCGCATCCGCGCGGCCGACGGCAACTGCCGCTGCTGAGCGACGTCCCCGACACGGCTCAGATACTCGTAGACGACCTGGTCGCTTTCGATCCCCACGGAACCCCTCCGGGGCGACGCCGATGAACCCCGTGAGAAGGTACCGCTTCTTCCTGTTCGCCCGGAGCCGCTGGGCCCACCCCGTCGGCTAACGTGGACCGGATGAGTCCCGAGGCCCACTCAGCCCCCCGGTCCCTCGCGGAGTCGCTCCGCGCGCGGGACGACGCCTCGCTGGCCGCGCTCCTGCGCAGCCGACCCGATCTCATCACCCCCGTACCCACCGATCTCACCCAGCTGGCCACCCGCGCCGGCACCCGCGCCTCGGTGCTGCGCGCGCTGGAGCGGCTCGACCGGTTCGCGCTGCAGACCGCGGAGGCCCTGGCCGTGGCCCCGGATCCGGCGTCCTACGAGACGCTGCTCGGCCTGATGGCGGGCGACGCGGGCGACCAGCCCGTCGCCGCCGCGCTGCCCCGCGCCGTCGCCACCCTGCGTGAACAAGCCCTCGTGTGGGGCGACGACGAACGGCTGCGTCTGGTGCGCACCGCACGGGAGGTGCTCGCGCCGACCGCCCAGCACCCCTCCCCGACCGGTCTCGGCCCGACCGCTCAGGAGGCCACCTCGGGCATGTCGCCGGGGCGGATCCAGGACATCGTCACCACCGCCGGGCTGGGTTCGACGCACGACTCGGTCTCCGCCGTGGCCGCGCTCACCGGGCTCTTCACCGACCGCAAGAAGATGGCCGCGCTGCTCGCCGAGGCCCCGGAGGCCTCCCGGGAGGTGCTCTCCCGGCTGGTGTGGGGGCCGCCGTACGGGCAGGTCACCGCGGATCCGGCCGCCCATCTGCGCTGGCTGCTGGACCGCGGCCTGCTGCTGCCCACCGCGCCCGGCACGGTCGTCCTGCCCCGCGAGGTCGCCCTGCACCTGCGCGAGGGCCGCGCCCACCGCGAGCCCGAGCCGCAGCCGCCCGCCGTCGAGCCGGCCGCGACCCACGGTCCCCAGGTGGTGGACGCCACCGCCGCCGGGCAGGCGTACACCGCGCTGGCCACCGTCGAGGAGCTGCTGAAGGACTGGGACGAGGGCGGCCCGGCCGTGCTGCGGGCCGGCGGGCTCAGCGTGCGGGACCTGAAGCGGACCGCCGTCGCCCTCGACGTGTCCGAGCCGGTGGCCGCCTTCTGGGTCGAGCTGGCGTACGCGGCCGGCCTGCTCGCCTCCGACGGTGAGGCCGACGAACGGTACGCGGCCACCCCCGCCTACGACGAGTGGCTGGAGCGGCCCGTCGCCGAGCGCTGGGCCCGGCTCGCCGAGGCCTGGCTGACGGCCACCCGGACGCCGGGACTGGTCGGCGGGCGGGACGCGAAGGACCGTACGCTGTCCGCGCTGGGCCCGGGACTCGACCGGTCGGCGGCGCCCGAGGTACGGCACCGGGTGCTGACCCTGCTCGCCGGGCTCCCGCACGGCGCCGCGCCCACCACCGCGTCGGTGCTGGCCCGGCTGCGCTGGGAACGGCCGCTGCGCGGCGCGCAGCGTGACGACGAGGACCTGCGCTCCCGGCTCGCCCGCTGGACCCTCTCGGAGGCGGAACTGCTGGGTGTCACCGGGCGGGGCGCCCTGTCCGCGCACGGGCGGGCCCTGCTCGGCGCACCCGCCGCGGCACCGGCCGTCTCCGACTCCCCGGAGCCCTCCGGCCCCGGCGACAAGCTCCCCGTCCACCACCACCGCCCCGCCGCGCCCGTCGATCCGCTCTCGTCCATCGAGCAGTCCGTCGCCACCGCCGCCGCTGCCCGGCTCCTCGCTCCCCTGCTGCCCGAGCCCCTGGACCACGTGCTGCTGCAGGCCGACCTGACGGCGGTGGCCCCCGGCCCGCTGCAGCGTCCGCTCGCCGACATGCTCGGGGTCCTCGCGGACGTCGAGTCCAAGGGCGGGGCGACCGTCTACCGCTTCACCCCGGCCTCGGTCCGCCGCGCCCTGGACGCCGGCCGGGCCGCCGCCGACCTGCACGCCTTCCTCACCGCGCACTCCCGCACGCCGGTCCCGCAGCCGCTGGCGTACCTCATCGACGACGTGGCACGCAGGCACGGCCATCTCCGGGTGGGCGCGGCCTCGGCGTACGTGCGCTGCGACGACGACGCCCTGCTGAACGAGATCCTCGCCGACAAGCGGGCCGCCGCCCTGCGTCTGCGCCGGCTCGCCCCGACCGTCCTCGCCGCCCAGTCGGACCCGGCCACGCTGCTGGAGGGCCTGCGCGCGATGGGCTACGCGCCCGCCGCCGAGTCCGCCGAGGGCGATGTCCTCATCGCCCGGGCCCATGCCCACCGCACCCCGCCGCGCACCGCACCCGAGCCGGTGCCGCAGGGACCGCCGCCGCCCGACGCCACCCTGCTGGCGGCCGCGATCCGCGCGATCCGGGCAGGCGACCTGGCCGCGACCGCCCCGCGCAAACCCTCGGGCACCCGGCCGACCGGCGACGAGCTGCCTCGCACCTCCTCCGCCGAGACCCTGGCCACCATGCAGGCCGCCGTGCTGACGGGCGAGTCCCTGTGGATCGGCTACGTCAACGCCGAGGGCACCGCCAGCCAGCGGGTCATCGCCCCGGTCCGCGTCGAGGGCGGCTTCGTGACGGCGTACGACCACACGGCCGACGAGGTCCGCACGTATCCGCTGCACCGGGTCACGGGAGTCGCCGAGCTGGCGGACGACTAGGGCCCTAGGGTCTGTCAGCAGTCGCCGACGGGAGCGTCCGCGGGCAGGCCGAAGTGGGCACGGGCGGCGGTCTCCAGGTCGGTGGACGGCACCGAGTCCGCGGGGCCGGGTTCGGTGAGGAAACCGAAGTGGTCCTCCACCCACCGCTCGTTGCCCTCGCCGTCCGGCGGCTCCTCACGCGACACCACGTGAAAGCCGCCGTCCGCGTCCGTAGCGCGCCGCAACCGCACCACCTGCGGGACCGCGGCGCCGCCGCACTCCCGCAGCGTGCCTGCCCGCACCCCGTACTCCACGCAGAGGGTGGTCACGCCCGCCCGTACGACGCCGTCGTGCTCGTCGAGGTCCCGTGCCCTCGCCCGGCAGAACCAGTGCGCCCGCAGAGCGGGCTGCGTCTTCCCGTACCCGCTGCCCTTCGAGTCGGCCACCAGCCGGGCCTCGATCACCGGTCGCACCTGGCCCCACAGGTGCTCGTCGACACCCGTCGGCCACATCACCCACGCGCCCGTCGCCACCAGCACCGCCGTGGCTCCCAGGCCGGTCCCCCACCTGCTCACCGACATCGCCCCGAGCTCCTCCCAGGGCCGCGACCCCGCGCCGCTCCCACGGAGGAAGACCCGCGCCGGGGGCCCACGGTTGCAGCGCCCCGCCGTGATCACCCGCTGGTAGGGCACACTGGACGTTTGGCCATGCGGAAGGGAAGTGCGTAGGTGAACGGACCGCTGATCGTCCAGTCGGACAAGACCCTGCTGCTCGAAGTCGACCACGAGCGGGCCGACGACTGCCGTCGGGCCATCGCGCCCTTCGCCGAGCTGGAGCGGGCCCCCGAGCACATCCACACCTACCGGGTCACCCCGCTCGGCCTGTGGAACGCGCGCGCCGCCGGACACGACGCCGAGCAGGTCGTGGACGCGTTGGTGCAGTACAGCCGCTACCCCGTGCCGCACGCGCTGCTCGTGGACATCGCCGAGACGATGGACCGGTACGGACGGCTCACCCTCAGCAAGCACCCCGCGCACGGCCTCGTCCTCACCAGCACCGACCGGCCGGTGCTGGAGGAGGTGCTGAAGTCCAAGCGGATCGCTCCGCTGGTCGGCGCCCGCCTCGACCCGGACAGCGTCGCCGTGCACCCCTCCGAGCGCGGCCAGATCAAGCAGGTGCTGCTGAAGCTGGGCTGGCCGGCCGAGGACCTCGCCGGATACGTGGACGGCGAGGCCCATCCGATCGAGCTGCTCGAGGACGACTGGGCGCTGCGCCCGTACCAGAAGCAGGCCGTGGAGAACTTCTGGCACGGTGGGAGCGGCGTGGTCGTCCTCCCCTGCGGGGCCGGGAAGACCCTGGTCGGCGCCGGGTCCATGGCACAGGCGAAGTCCACCACTCTGATCCTCGTCACCAACACCGTCTCCGCCCGGCAGTGGAAGCACGAACTGGTCAAGCGGACCTCGCTGACCGAGGACGAGATCGGCGAGTACAGCGGGACGAGGAAGGAGATCCGTCCGGTCACCATCGCCACCTACCAGGTGCTGACGACCAAGCGGAAGGGCATCTACCCGCACCTCGAGCTCTTCGACTCCCGGGACTGGGGCCTCATCGTCTACGACGAGGTGCACCTGCTTCCCGCGCCCGTCTTCAAGTTCACCGCCGACCTGCAGGCGCGCCGCCGCCTGGGGCTGACCGCCACCCTCGTCCGGGAGGACGGCCGCGAGTCCGACGTGTTCTCCCTCATCGGGCCGAAGCGGTTCGACGCCCCGTGGAAGGAGATCGAGGCGCAGGGCTACATCGCGCCCGCCGACTGCGTCGAGGTCCGCGTCAACCTGACCGACGCGGAGCGGCTGGCGTACGCGACGGCCGAGACGGAGGAGAAGTACCGCTTCTGTGCCACCACCGACACCAAGCGCAAGGTCACGGAGGCGATCGTCCGCCGGTTCGCCGGGCAGCAGATCCTCGTCATCGGCCAGTACATCGACCAGCTGGACGAGCTGGGCGAGCACCTGAACGCCCCGGTGATCAAGGGCGAGACGTCCAACGCGCAGCGCGAGAAGCTCTTCGGCGCGTTCCGCGAGGGGGAGATCAGCGTGCTGGTCGTCTCCAAGGTCGCCAACTTCTCCATCGACCTGCCCGAGGCCACGGTCGCCATCCAGGTGTCCGGCACCTTCGGCTCACGCCAGGAGGAGGCCCAGCGCCTCGGCCGCGTCCTGCGCCCCAAGGCCGACGGCCACCAGGCCCACTTCTACTCGGTCGTCGCCCGCGACACGATCGACCAGGACTTCGCCGCCCACCGCCAGCGCTTCCTGGCCGAGCAGGGCTACGCCTACCGGATCATGGACGCGGACGAGATCCTCGCGGAGAGCTAGCGGGAGCCTGGCGGAGAGCGACGAGAAGGGGAGGAGAGTTTCCCCGGCCGCTGCGTCGAACGGATCGGACAGCGGTTGATCATGCGGGTGTACGCCACTGCCGCCGCGAGGGCGAGCAGGGGGTAGGGCGCCGCCAACGGCTGCTGCCACCAGGACAGTTCGAGGTCGAGGTCACCCTGGTGGGGCACCAGCCACATCGTGCGGGCGGTGAAGACGAGGGCCACGAGCGCGGCCGTACGGGTGCGTCCCTCCGCCAGCAGCACCGCGAGGAGCGGGACGCACCACACCCAGTGGTGGGACCAGCTGATCGGACTGATCAGCAGAGCCGTGAACGCGGCCAGCACGATGCCGTGCCGGTCCTGCCGGGCGCGGGCCGCGAGGCGCAGGCCCACCACCGCCACCAGAGCTGCCGGAAGGACCCAGGCCAGGCCCGGCGCCCGGTCGCCCAGCGCCCTCGCCGCCAGCCCCTGCAGGGACTGGTTGTCCACGATCCACACCTTGCCCACCCGGCCGGTCTCGTACAGGCGACGGCCCCAGAAGTCGGCACTCGCGGCCGGCAGGAGCAGGAAGCCGAGCACCACCGTGCCGGCGAAGCCGGCCGCCGCCGTGGCCGCCTCCCGTGTGCGGCCGCGCAGGAACAGATACGCCACGAACACCGCCGGGGTGAGCTTGATCCCGGTCGCGAGGCCGAGGGCCAGGCCCTTGGCGCGGGCGCCGGGAGGGCGGGTCAGGTCCCACAGCACCAGGCAGGTGATCGCCAGGTTGACCTGGCCGAGCAGCAGCGTCTGGAAGACCGGTTCGAGCCAGAGGGCAAGGGCGGTGGCCGTGCTGAGCAGGGGCGGGGTCAGGGGGCGGCGGGCCAGGCGGGCCGAGAGGATGACCAGGCAGGCGAGCAGGAGCGCGTTGCCCGCCAGGAAGGCCGCCTTCAGGACCGGAACCGGGATCCAGGTGGCCGGGACGAACAGGATCGCCGCGAAGGGCGGGTAGGTCGCCGGGAGCTGCCACTGGGTGATCGTGAAGCCGTACAGATCGCCGCCGTGGGACACGGCCGCGCCCTCGGCCCGGTAGACCAGCAGATCGGCCATCGGAACCCGTTGCAGGACGCACAGGGCGATGAAGGAGCAGAGGGAGACCGCGAGGAGAAGAAAGGACACCACCGTCCGTTTCGGCACGGAGGCGACCCTATGCGGTCACTTGCGGCGTACGCCCGCTTCCTCGCCGTACTCACCGAGGATCACGACGCCGAACGCGGCCTCCGCGAACACCTTGAGGGCACGCAGGGCGTTGCCCAGGGGGTGGTGATGGGGGCCGTGCACGGCCGTGGCTCCGGACGGGGGGCGGACAGGGGCTGGATGGATGGTTGCTGCGCTCATGTCTCCATGGTGGAACGTCGGAGGCCGATCCGGCATCGGTCTGCGGGACCGGTCCCGGACGCCTCCGGGTAGCCCCCCGGAAGGAGCCCGGCCCCTACCCCAGGAAGTCCGCATCCCCTAGGGGACGGAAATCCATTGGCCCCCCTCCCCGTCCCTCCCCTAAAATCTCCGCTCTTGCCCCGCCTCCCTCAAGGAGTGCCGCCGCCCGGACGGAAACCGGGCGGCCCCCCGTCATGCCGAGCGCAGATCCGGAGGCACCCCCTTGTCCACGCCCGCCCACGAGCCGCTCGACGACCCCCTCGCCCGAGAGCGCTCCCACCTCGCCGCGTCCCGATCGGCCCTGCGCGCCATGCGCGAGGACGTCGAGGCGCTGGACATCAGGGACGTCACCGCGAACTGGGTCAACGCCGAGGTGCTCGCCCACCAGATCGACGAGCGCATCAAGGCGCTGGCCGACCTCAGCGACACCCCCCTCTTCTTCGGGCGGCTCGACTACCTGCACGCACCGGGCGCCCAGCAGGCCGAGGGGGCGGAAGGGGAGAGGTTCTACATCGGGCGGCGGCACGTGCACGACGCCGACGGCGACCCGATGGTCATCGACTGGCGTGCCCCGGTCTCGCAGCCGTTCTACCGCGCGTCCAAGAAGGACCCGATGGACATCGGGCTGCGCCGCCGCTTCGGCTACACCGGCGGCGACCTGACGGCGTACGAGGACGAACACCTGTCCGACCCGGCCGACCCCTCGGGGGCTCCCACCACCAGCAAGCTGCTCCAGCAGGAGATCGAGCGGCCGCGCGTCGGCCCCATGCGGGACATCGTGGCGACCATCCAGCCCGAGCAGGACGAGATCGTCCGCAGCGGGCTGGGCGGCACCGTCTGCGTACAGGGAGGTCCGGGCACCGGGAAGACGGCCGTCGGCCTGCACCGCGTCGCCTACCTGCTGTACGCCCACCGGGAGCGGCTCGCCCGCACCGGCACCCTGGTCATCGGGCCGAACCGGTCCTTCCTGCACTACATCGAGCAGGTCCTCCCGGCGCTCGGCGAGTTGACCGTGCGGCAGGCGACGGTGGACGACCTGGTCGGGCACGTGGAGGTGCGCGGCACGGACGACGCGGCCGCCGCGATCGTCAAGGGCGACGCCCGGATGGCGGAGGTGCTGCGCCGGGCCCTGTACTCCCATGTGACCATGCCCACCGAGCCGGTCGTCGTGGTGCGCGGCTCGCGGCGCTGGCGGGTGCCGGCCTACGAACTGGAGGTGGTCGTGCGGGAGTTGCTGGACCGGGGCATCCGGTACGGCGCCGCCCGCGAGGCCCTGCCGCAGCGGATCGCGCACGCGGTGCTGGTGCAGATGGAGCGGGCCGGGGAGGCACCGGACGACCGGGTGCAGGATTCGGTCGCCCGCAACAGCTCGGTGAAGGCGGCCGTGAAGGCGGTCTGGCCGGCCGTCGATCCGGCGAAGCTGGTGCTGCGCCTGCTGACCGACGCCGCGTTCCTCGCGGAGCACGCCGAGGGGCTCTTGGACGAGGACGAGCAGAAGACGGTCCTGTGGGTGAAGCCGGTGCGCAGCGTGAAGTCGGCGAAGTGGTCGGCGGCGGACGCGGTGCTGATCGACGAGGCGACCGACCTGATCCAGCGCACGCACTCGCTCGGCCATGTCGTCCTGGACGAGGCACAGGACCTGTCCCCCATGCAGTACCGGGCGGTCGGCCGCCGCTGCACCACCGGCAGCGCCACCGTCCTCGGCGACCTGGCGCAGGGCACCACGCCCTGGGCGACCCGGAGCTGGGACGAGGCGCTGGCCCACCTCGGCAAGCGTGAGGGGATCATCGAGGAGCTGACGGCCGGTTTCCGGGTCCCCACGGACGTCATCACGTACGCCTCCCGCCTCCTGCCGCACATCGCACCCGGCCTCACCCCGGTCGCCTCGGTCCGTGAGAACCCCGGCTTCTTCGAGGTCCGTACGATCACGGAGACGGCCGAAGTGATCGGCGCCTGCGAGGAGTTGCTGGGCAACGAGGGCTCGACGGGCCTGATCGCGGCGGACGCCCGTGTGCCGGCGCTGGCCGAGGCGCTGAGCGCGGCCGGGATCGCCTGCCTGGCCCCGGGCGAGGAGACCACCCGGGAGACCCGCCTGACCCTGGTCCCGGCCTCCCTCGCCAAGGGTCTGGAGTACGACTACGTCGTCCTGGACGAGCCGCAGGCGGTGGTGGACGGGGAGCCGGACGAACGCACGGGGCTGCGCCGGCTGTACGTGGCGCTGACCCGAGCGGTGTCGGGGCTGATCGTGACGTATGCGGCGCCGCTGCCCACGCAACTCGCCGAGTAGGGTGCTGTGCCGTTCTGACATGTCCCCCCCGGAAAGGCCTCCGTTGAACACGCCGCCGCCCTCGCACCCCGCGTACCCGCAGACTCCGGGGCCGTACCAGCAGCCTTCCGGGGCATACCCCCAGACTCCGGGGCCGTACCAGCAGCCTCCCGGGCCATACCCCCAGACTCCGGGGCCGTACCAGCAGGCCCCCGGGCCGTACCCGCCCGCTGCCGCGTGGCCGCAGCAGTACGGCGGCGCGGTGCCGGCGGGCGGGCCGGTGGCGGCCTGTCAGATGTGCGGGGCGACGCCTGCCGCCCCGGTGACGGTCCGAGGCCATCAGGGCATGCTGGTGATCATGCGGTTCCTGCGGCGTCAGGGAGCGTTCTGCCGTACCTGCGCGCTGGCGATCTTCCGGGACATGCAGGCGGACACCATGGTGCTGGGCTGGTGGGGTCCGCTTTCGGTCCTCATCACACCCTTCACCCTGCTGGCCAACCTCAGCGCCCTGTCCGGCATCAAGCGCATCCCCGCGCCGGTCACGGCCGGATGGCGGCCGCCGATGGATCCGGGCAAGCCGGTGTTCAGGCGCCCGGCCGGTGTGCTGGCCCTGATCCCGCTGGCCGCGCTCGGCCTGCTGGTACTCGCCGTTCCGGTCCTCTTCCTCATCGGTCTGGTGGCCGAGTCGAGCGGCAGTGACCACCCGACCCTGACCGTCGGGTCCTGTGCCCGCAACGACGCCGCCTGGCCCGACCAGGACCTCAAGCCCGTGGACTGTGGCTCCGCCGAGGCGCAGTTCCGCGTCACAGACCCGCCGAGCGGCGAGTGTGCGTCCGGGGACTACCTGGCCTACCCGGAGTACAGCAAGAGCGGCGACCTCTCGCTCTGCCTGCACCCGCTCAAGTGAGGAAGCACTGCCGGGCGGCCTCGCCGTCCAGCATCGCCCGCCACTGTGCGACCGCTTCCGCCGAGACCGGCCCCTCCCAGCCTCCCGGCCGGGCCGCGCCCCCGATGTGGAAGGCGTCGACGCCCGCGCGCCGGAGGGCGGGGACGTGGTCGAGGCGCAGGCCGCCGCCGACGAGGATCGTCCGGTCGTATCCGGGCTCGCCCTGTCGGGCCGCCTCGGCCACCAGGGTCGGCAGGCCCTCGTCGACGCCGGAGGCGGAGCCGGCGGTGAGGTAGGTGTCCAGGCCGGGCAGGTCGGCGAGCTGCTTGCGCAGGGAGTCCCGGTCGGCGGCGTGGTCGATCGCCCGGTGGAAGGTCCAGCGGCAGCCGTCCAGCGCGGCCACCACCCGCTCCACCGCGGCCAGGTCCACCCCGCCGCCGGCCTCGAGGAACCCGAGCACGAACTGGTCGGCGCCCGCGGCCCGCATCTCGTGCGCCGCCCGGACCAGCAGGTCCAGGTCCTCGGGGCCGCCCGCGGCGAACCCGTCCGCCAGCCGGAGCATCACGCGCAGGTCGACGTCGACGGCGGCCCGGATCCCGGTGAAGGTCCGTGCCGGCGGGGTGAGGCCGTCAGCCGCCATCTCGGTGACCAGTTCGAGGCGGTCCGCGCCTCCCGCCTGGGCCGCGACCGCGTCCTCGGCGTCGAGGGCGATCACCTCCAGGACCGCACGCTTGCTCATGGCACCCCATTCATCGGCGACGGCAGGTCTAGTCCAATCCCAGACTACGCCCGCGCGGGGACGCCCCTCACCCGAAGATGTTCAGTTCCCCCTCCCTCGCGCCCGCCAGCTCGTACGCGGCCCCGTCCAGCGGCCGCCCCGCGTACAGCCGTACGAGCGTGGCGGCGTCGCCGAGGTACCGGGCGGGTGGTCCCCCCGCGGCAACGGCCCCCAGCAGCAGTGGCTCGTCCACGTCGTCGAGGTCGGCGTGCAGCGGCACGTGCTCCTTCTCACGGGTGATGCGGGCCAGCAGCGTCAGCGCGTCCGGCAGTCCGGCGCCCGCGTACGCCCCCGGCTCCCCCAGGACCTCGCGCACGTCACCGGCGTGCACCCACTCCCCGAGGGCGATCATGTCCAGCGCCCCGTCCGCCTTGGCGATCACCGGCCCGGCCTCGGTCATCCCACGCTCCAGCTCGTCGACGACCTGCGCGTTCGTCCACCCGGCGCGCTCGGCGATGTCCCGGTCGTTCGACTCGGGCGAGAACACGCCCTTCTCGTACCGGCTCGCCACCACCCGCATCAACGCGGCCGAACAGTGCGCCAGCACATCCCGTACGGTCCACCCCGGACACGCGGCGGTGGGCAGCGCGAAGTCCGCGTCCGGGCGCGCCCGCAACAGCGGTATGAGGGCGTCCCGCTCGACGCTCAGCAGCCGGCCGGGGAGTTCGGGGTCGCGGGGTACCTCGTAAACGTCGGTCATGGGCCCCAAGCTAGGGGCCTGTCCGGCACACGTCACGAAGGAATCGCCACACGCCACGGACGAACGGAAGAATGAGCCCATGGCCGACCTCGACGCCCTGCGCCTCCGCTTCGCCCGCGCCCTGGAAGGAGCCCGTGCCCCCGGCGGCGGCCCCGACCCCACCCCCTACGCCGACAACCTGCTCGCCCGCTGGCAGGAGCCGCAGCGCCACTACCACACCCTGACCCACCTCACCGCGGTCCTGGACCACATCGACGTACTCGACACGTACGCATCCGACCCGGACGTCGTACGCCTGGCCGCCTGGTTCCACGACGCCGTCTACCTGCCCGACCGCTCCGAGAACGAGGAGCGCTCCGCGCACCTCGCCGAGCGCGCCCTGCCCGAGGCGGGGGTGCCGGGACCGAAGACGGCCGAGGTCGCCCGCCTGGTCCGCCTCACCGTCACCCACGACCCCGCCGCCGACGACCACGACGGCCAGGTCCTGTGCGACGCCGACCTGGCGATCCTCGCCGCGCCTCCGTCGGCGTACGCCGCCTACACCGCGGAGATCCGCGAGGAGTACCACTTCGTCCCGAACGACGCCTTCCGCGAGGGCCGCTCCTCGATCCTGCGCCAACTCCTCGCCCTGCCCCGCCTGTTCCGCACGCCGTACGGCCAGGAGCACTGGGAGGCGACGGCCCGCTACAACCTCGCGGCGGAGCTGGACATGCTGTCGGCGTGAGGGCCGGGACCCCTGGAGCGTCTTCCTGGTAAGCCGACGTCACCGCACCGCGGGCCGATCGAGTCAGCTCGGACATGATCCGTGGCCGACCTGACCGCCGAGCCGGAAATGCTGTCGACCTGGCGGGGCCGGGCCCCTACTGTTCGCCCATGCGAGCGATAAACGGGGACGATGTGATCGAGGCCGTCGAGGGCTGTGTGGCGGCACTCGGCCCGGCGTTGGACCGGGACTGGAAGGACGTCAGGGCCGGGGGGCTGGATTGGAGTTGCCACGAGACGGCCGAGCACCTCACGGGCGCCATGTTCGGCTACGCGAGCCGGCTGGTGATAGGTGCCCAGGACTGGCTGCCGGCCGGCATCACCTTCGACGAGGACGCCGACGCCCCCGGCGTGCTGGAGGTGATCCGGTCGGCCGGCGCTCTGCTCGCCGCCACCGTCCGCACCACCCCGCGCCAGGTCCGCGCCGTCCACCCGTACCCCTTCGGCAGCGCCGACCGCGAGGGCTTCGCCGCGATGGGCATCGCCGAGGTGCTGCTGCACACCCATGACATCGCCCAGGGCCTCCAGATCGCCTACGAGCCGTCCGAGGAACTCGCCGAATCCGTCCTGACCTGGCTCTTCCCGCACGTCCAACCCGGCCCCGCGCCCTGGCCGACCCTGCTGTGGGCGACCGGCCGCGGCGAACTGCCCGGGCGCGCCCCGGTCACCGAGTGGCGCTGGCGGAACAACCTGGTCATCCCCGCCGAGCGGCTCACCCTCACCGGCGTCCGCCCGGCCGCCGCCCGCGATCTGCGCCTCGGCGGCGACGGCGGCTACGAGTGGATCGAGGGCGGACCGTTCGAGGGCACACGGGACGCCGCCGGCTCCCTGGTGAAGGCGTACGAAGCGGGCGTGCACCGGCCCGAGTTCGGTGTCTTCGCCCTCGTACGGAAGGAGGACGGCCGGGCGGTCGGCGGCATCGGCTTCCACGGCGCCCCGGACGAGGAGGGCCGCGTGGAGATCGGCTATGACCTCGTCGAGGGCGCCCGCGGCCAGGGCTACGCGACCGAGGCCCTGCGCACGCTGGCGGAGTGGGCGCTGGCCCGGGACGACGTCGACACGCTCTTCGCGACCATCGAGGGCGACAACCTCCCCTCGCAGCGCGTGGTGGACCGGGCGGGGTTCACCCGGGCGACCCTGGAGGAGGAACGGGTGGCACACGAGCAGCACGAGAGGGACAGCGGGCTGCAGCTCTACATCCGCCGGCGCTGAGGGCCGAGGCCGGTCCGGTCACCAACGGGCCGGCCACGGAACTCGGTCTGCGGCACGAAGCGAAGAGCCGGTTCAGCCCTCCGGACGAGCCGGCTCAGCCATGCTCCGAACGGGCCGGCTCAGCCATGCTCCGAACGAGTGACCCGCCCCTTTCGTCGGCGCAGCCCCGAGGCCCGCAGCAGCCGGACCACCTCGCGGCTGCTGACCTCCATGGCCCCGGCGGCCACCGCGTCCGCGTACCGGTGCGAGGGGAGGTCGTAGTGGTCGCGTTCGAAGGCCCGCCGGGGTACGCCCAACTCCGCGGCGAACAGGTGCAGTTCGTCGTACGACACATCGCTCACGAGATGCGACCACATGCGCCCGTGGCCGGGCCAGGCCGGTGGGTCGATGTACACCGTCACGGGAGCCTCACGAAGACTGCGTCCCGCCCGTGGCCCGCCCCAGCGAGCCCACCGCCGCCACCCTCACGCCCGCCTTGTGGCACACCCAGTGCGGGTCGGGTCCCAGTGCCGGCTCCACGTCCAGCGCGTGCGGGTCGCCCGAGCCGCACGCCGGGCACAGCGGCCAGCGGCCGTACCGCTCCAGCAGCGCGTCCTGTACGTCCTGCGCGACCAGGCCGGCCAGGTAGTCGGCGCCGTCCGGCCACTGCTCGACCCACCAGCGCCGCTGCGCGACGGAGTCCTCGACCAGCGAGACCACATCGGCCTCGGCGACCTCGCCCGCGACCAGGTCGGCGAGCACCAGCGCACGGGCCGCGTGCAGGGCCTGTTCAAGTGGGCTGAGGGACTTCATGGTCCCATTGTGCGCAGCCTTGACCGCGAGACCGAACCGAAAATATCTTTCACTGGTGACCCAGGACGTGAAGGAAAGTTTCGGCAGTCCGGGCGGCTCGCTCGCCGCCAAGGTGCGCACCCTCGGCCCTTCCATGACCCGGTCCATGCAGCGGGTCGCCGAGGCGGTCGCGAACGACCCGGCCGGCTGCGCCGCCCTCACGGTCACCGGCCTGGCCGAACTGACCGGGACCAGCGAGGCGACGGTCGTGCGGACCGCCCGCCTGCTCGGCTACCCGGGCTACCGCGACCTGCGGCTCGCCCTGGCCGGGCTGGCCGCGCAGCAGCAGTCCGGCCGCGCGCCCGCGATCACGACGGACATCGCGGTCGACGACCCCATCGCCGACGTCGTCGCCAAACTCGCCTACGAGGAGCAGCAGACCCTCGCCGACACGGCCGCCGGACTCGACACCGCCCAACTGGGCGCGGCCGTCACCGCGCTCACCGGCGCCCGCCGCACCGACGTGTACGGCATAGGGGCCTCGGGCCTGGTCGCCCAGGACCTGACGCAGAAGCTGCTGCGGATAGGGCTCATAGCCCACGCGCACAGCGATCCGCATCTCGCGGTGACCAACGCCGTGCAGCTTCGGTCGGGCGACGTGGCGATCGCGATCACGCACTCCGGGTCGACGGGGGATGTCATCGAGCCGTTGCGGGTGGCGTTCGAGCACGGGGCGACCACGGTGGCCATCACCGGGCGGCCGGATTCACCGGTGACGCAATACGCCGACCACGTGCTGACCACCTCCACCTCGCGGGAGACCGAGTTGCGGCCCGCCGCGATGTCCTCCCGGACGAGCCAGCTGCTGGTGGTGGACTGTCTGTTCGTCGGGGTGGCTCAGCGGACGTACGAGAGTGCGGCTCCCGCACTGGCGGCGTCCTACGAGGCGCTGGCTCATCGGCACCGGAGTGCGTCGCGTTAGACCGTAGGACCGACTGTTGTGGGGATCTGCGCGCCGTGGCTTGTCGCGCCCCGCGCCGGAGCCGCGATCAAGCAGAGCCCCGCGCCCCAGGGAACTGCAGGACCCCCCACTGGAAAGAGCCGTTCTTCATGACTTCCAAGCCCCGTGGGCTCCAGGCCGAACTCGCCTCGCTGACCACCGAGGCCTTCAGGCCCGAGCTTGCCGAGATCGATCGGCTGGCCACGCTCGACATCGCCCGGCTGATGAACGGCGAGGACTCGGGTGTGCCCGGTGCCGTCGCCGCTCGGCTGCCGCAGATCGCCGCCGCCATCGACGCCGTCGCCGCACGCATGGCGCGTGGTGGGCGGCTGATCTACGCCGGTGCCGGTACGGCGGGCCGGCTCGGCGTTCTCGACGCCTCGGAGTGTCCGCCCACCTTCAACACCGACCCCGCCCAGGTCGTCGGCCTGATCGCGGGCGGCCCCGAGGCCATGGTCACCTCTGTCGAGGGTGCCGAGGACTCCAAGGAGCTGGCCCGCCGGGACCTGGACGCGCTGAAGGTGACGGCCGACGACTCGGTGGTCGGTGTCTCCGCCTCCGGCCGCACCCCGTACGCCGTCGGCGCGGTCGAGCACGCCCGTGCGCTCGGCGCCCTGACGATCGGGCTGGCCTGCAACGAGCACAGCGCGCTCGCGGCCGCCGCCGAGCACGGCATCGAGGTCGTCGTGGGCCCCGAGCTGATCACCGGCTCGACGCGGTTGAAGGCGGGCACGGCCCAGAAGCTGGTGCTCAACATGCTGTCGACGATCACCATGGTCCGCCTCGGCAAGACCTACGGGAACCTGATGGTCGACGTCCGCGCCTCCAACGACAAGCTGCGGGCCCGCTCCCGCCGTATCGTCGCGCTGGCCACGGGAGCCTCCGACGAGGAGATCGAGAAGGCGCTCACCGAGTCGGGCGGTGAGGTGAAGAACGCCATCCTGGCCATCCTCGCCGGTGTCGACGGCCCGACGGCCGCCCGCCTTCTGGAGGAGTCCGGCGGACATCTGCGTGCCGCGCTGGCGGCCGCGGGCACCTGACCCGCAGGCTCGGGGCGTGCACAACGACCCCGCCTCCACCGCAGCCGCCGTCCTCTCCCGGGTCGGCGGCCCCGCGAACGTCACGTCCGTGGCCCACTGCATGACCCGGCTCCGGCTGGGCGTCGCCGATCCGGCGGCGGTGGACGAGGAGGGGCTGCGGGCGCTGCCCGGGGTGCTGGGGGTGGTGGCGGACGGGACGTCCTCGGTGCAGGTCGTGCTGGGGCCGGGGGTCGTCGGGGAGGTCACGGCGGCGGTGCAGGTCCGGGTTGCCGGTCAGCCGGTGGGTCCCGGGGAGCCGTTGCGGGAGGGGCTCCGGCGGGGTGAAGCCACCCCGCTCAAGACCGCCCTGCGCCGGATCGCGGCCGTCTTCGTGCCACTCATCCCCGCCCTGATCGGCTGCGGCATCCTCGCCGGGCTGGGCGGACTGCTCGTGAACGCCGGATGGCTGCCCGGCCTCACCCCCGCCCTCGCCGCCGTCGCCTCCGGCTTCATGGCGCTGATCGCGGTGTTCGTCGGGCACAACACCGCCAAGGAGTTCGGGGGGACGCCCGTGCTCGGCGGTGCGGTGGCGGCCGTGGTCGTCCATCCGGGCGTGGCGAAGGTGACGGCGTTCGGGGTCCACCTGGTGCCCGGCCAGGGCGGGGTGCTCGGCGCGCTCGCGGCGGCGCTGCTGGCGACACGGGTGGAGAGGTGGTGCCGGGGCCGGGTGCCGGGAGCGCTGGACGTCCTCCTCACCCCCACCGTGACCGTCCTCGTCTCCGGCCTGGTCACGCTGTACGGCCTGATGTACGCCGCCGGAGTGGTCGCCTCGGCGATCGGCACGGCGGCGAACTGGCTGCTGGCGACGACCGGAGCCGTGGCCGGGCTGGTCCTCGGCGGCCTCTTCCTCCCCCTCGTCATGCTGGGCCTGCACCAGGCCCTGATTCCCATCCACACCACCCTCATCGAACAGCAGGGCTACACGGTCCTGCTCCCCCTGCTCTCCATGGCGGGCGCGGGCCAGGTGGGCGCGGCGCTCGCGGTGTACGTCCGGCTGCGCCACGACACCTCGCTGCGGACGACGATCAGATCGGCGCTCCCGGCCGGGCTGCTGGGCGTGGGCGAGCCGCTGATCTACGGGGTGTCGCTGCCGCTGGGCCGCCCGTTCGTGACGGCGTGCGCGGGCGGGGCGGCCGGCGGGGCCTTCGTCGGGTTCTTCGCGATGCTCGGGGACAAGGTGGGCGCGACGGCCATCGGCCCGTCTGGCTGGGCCCTGTTCCCGCTGCTCGCGGGCAACAGGGGTCCGGGGCTGACGGCGGCCGTCTACGGGGGCGGTCTGCTCACCGGGTACGCGGTGGGGTTCGCGGCGACGTACCTCTTCGGCTTCACCCGCCGCTCCCGTGTGGCCGCGTCGGCGTGACGCGCCGTCGGGACCGGTCGTTCGCCCGGGCATGATGAAGACGCTGCTGACCACCGCCGCCCTGACGGTGTGCGCCGCCGCCCTGGCCGCCCCCGCCCACGCCGACGACCACTGGACCGCCACCGGCACCGCCCGGTGCGCCGGGGACCTCACCGTGTTCCCCGCACTCAAGAGCCTGTCACCGCTGCCGTTGACCGATGCCGCCCCCGCCTGCGGAAGGAACAGCCTCCTTCACCACGGCGGCTGAACGGCGGCAGCGGCCTCGGCTGCCTCCGGAGGCAACCCCGGCTCCCCGGGGCGCTACCGTCGAACAATGAACCACGCCCAGCTCACCGCCCTGGGTCGTGCGCTCCGGCTGCTCGGGGAGCACGGCGAGGCGCTCACGGCCGACACCCCGGACACGCGGCTGCACGAGATCAAGGCCGATCTGCGGCGAGCCCTCGATCGGCTCGAGGAGAGCGTCGGGGCCGGCGCGCCCACGACCCGGTGCCCCGAGCACCCGCACGGGCCCGTCGACGAGAGCGCCCCCGACCGGTGCCTGCTCTGCGAGACCCGGCGCCGGGCCGCCCGGCGGTCGGAGTTCCAGAGCGGCGGCAGGCCACAGGCCGCGGAGCCGCCCGCCTCCGGCCAGTCCCGGTACGGCGTCCGTGCCGACCGTCCCCAGCCGCAGCAGCGGTGGCTGCCGGAGGCGTGGAACGGGCGCGAGTGGCAGCTGTGCGGGACGCCTCGGCGGGACCGGCGCGAGGCCGAGGCCTATCTGGCCGCCCAGCGCCGCGGATCGCGGCCCGCCATGGCGTACCGGCTCGTGCACGAGTTCACCGACTATGAGGTGCTGCGGATCTGGGGGACACCGGTACAGGTCGACATCGAGCCCATGGGCAACCTCTAGGGCTGTGACCGGGAAGGTTTGCCGGAAAGCTCGCGGCGTCCGGTGCTGGGGGCACCTCCCACGCCGTTCAGGCAGTGGGGGAGCCTCGCCAGGCGGAGCATCGCCCGCGTACTGGATGTATTCGGGTGATGCGACAACGCGGCGAGGTGCCGTGCCGGGCGTCGCGAGCCGGTGAACCTTCCCGGCCGAGTACAGCTAGGGCAGCGCCGGGGCGAGCAGAGGCAGGGGGATGAAGTCGTGGCCCTCCCACAGGCGCCTGCTGCGCTCCTCCGGGTATGCCGTGACCGTCGGCCGCACGTCCAGTACCTGCACCAGGCGTGCCTCGGTGTCGTACGCCGGCCAGCCCGGGTCTCCGGTCCGGGCGAACGACGTCCACGCGCGGCGGAAGCGCATCGACAACTCCTCCGCCTCGGCCGTTGTCTCCCCGCCGGCGAAGAGGAGGTTCCCCAGGTCCGCGTGGAACGTGCCGAAGAGCAGCGGGATGTCCAGGGCGTGGCAGGCGCCAAGCGCCCCGCCGTTGCCCGGTGCCGGCCAGGTCAGTTCGTAGACGTGTGCCCGGCCTCCGCCCGCCAGCTGGGCCTCCGCCAGGCGCAGACTCGGTATGGCGAACAGCCAGTCGGTTTGGACGCGTGCGTAGAGGTCGGTGGGCGAGGCGTCGGGGAAGGCCGAGCGGTAGGCCCGTTCGCCCGCCTCACCGCCGGGGGCCAGCAGGCGCAGGGCTGCCGTCGCCTGGTCCTCGGTGACCTTGCCGAGCATGCCGCCCAGGGCCATGAAGAGGCGGAACTCGTCGCGGTTGTGGCCGACCAGGAGGTCGATGTGCCGGGCGGCGCCGGATGCCAGCGCCTGCCAGGGGGTCGTGGGCAGGACGTCCCCGTCGACGACCGGGGCGAACGGGGTGACCGTCGGCGCCACCCGGCCCCACCGGTCCCTGTACTGGAGCATCTTGGCGCTCAACGACTGACCGGCCTCGGGCAGTCGGCGGGGATCCACCGTCGCCAGTTCGGCCGCCGTCGGGCGGTGGCCCGCCTCCGCCGCCAGTGCCGCCGCTATGTCCCGCGCCAGTTCGTCGGAGAAGAACGTGCCGGGCACGCTCTGTGCCACCGCCCGCCGGAACAGGCCCCGCGCCCTCGGCATCGCCAGCAGTGAGGCCACAGAGCCCGCCCCGGCCGACTCGCCGAAGACGGTGACCTGGCCGGGGTCGCCGCCGAACGCCGCGATGTTCGCCTGGACCCACTCCAGGGCCGCCACCTGGTCCAGCAGGCCCCGGTTCGCCGGTACGCCGTCGAGGCGGGCGAAGCCCTCCACGCCCACGCGGTAGTTGCAGGTGACCACGACGACATCGCCGTCCCGGGCGATGCGCTGCGCGTCGTAGCCGGGCTGGCCGGCGTGGCCCATCTTGTACGCGCCGCCGTAGATCCACACCATCACCGGGCGGCCGGCGGACGGGTCCGGTTCGGGGGTCCAGACGTTCACCGTCAGCCAGTCGTCGCCCACCGGGCCGGCCGACAGGCCCGCGCGGCCCTGGATGCCGACGTCCTGCGGGGGCGGCGGGCCGAACGCGTACGCCTCCCGGGTGCCGTCCCAGGGCCGGGCCGGGCGCGGGGCCTGGAACCGGGCTCCGCCGACCGGGGGTTCGGCGAAGGGGATGCCCCGGAAGACCGCCAGACCGGCCTCGTGGCGGCCACGCACCGCGCCGGTGGCGGTGCGCACCACGGGTCCGGCGGTCTCCGACGTCGGGGTCTGCGACTCGCTCGTCGTCATGCTCGCTCCTTACTGGTCATCAGAGGAACGGAACGGATCGATCACACGTGCCCGGCGGCTCCGGCCGCTTCAGCTCAGCGTCTTCACCGCGGCCGCGTCGTACGGCTTCAACTCGTCGAAGCGGTTGGAGAGGACCTTCGCCGCCCACTCCGGGTCCTGGAGCAGGGCGCGGCCGACGGCGACCATGTCGAACTCGTCGGCCTCCAGCCGGTCCAGGAGGTTGTCGATGCCCTTGACCGGGGAGCCCTCGCCCTGGAAGGCGTTGATGAAGTCGCCGTCGAGGCCCACCGAGCCGACGCTGATGACCTGCTTGCCGGTGAGCTTCTTCGTCCAGCCCGCGAGGTTGAGGTCGGAGCCCTCGAACTCGGGGAGCCAGTAGCGGCGGGTGGAGGCGTGGAAGACGTCGACGCCGGCGGCGGACAGCGGGGTGAGGATGGCCTCCAGTTCCTCGGGGGTCTCGGCCAGGCGGGCGCCGTAGTCCTGCTGCTTCCACTGCGAGTAGCGGAAGAGGATCGGGAAGTCGGGGGACACCGCCTCGCGGACCGCCGCGACGATCTCCGCCGCGAACCTGGTGCGGGCCACCGGGTCGCCGCCGTACGCGTCCGTGCGACGGTTGGTGCCCGCCCACAGGAACTGGTCGAGGAGGTAGCCGTGGGCGCCGTGCAGCTCCACGCCGTCGAAGCCGATGCGCTCGGCGTCGGCCGCGGCCTCGGCGAACGCGGCGACGACGTCGTCCAGGTCCTGCTGTGTCATAGCCTTGCCGGTGGGCTCGGCACCCTCGGTGACGAGGCCGGACGGGCCGACGGCGGGCGCGTCCGCGAACGGCGGTTCGCCCTGCTTGCGCACCATGCCGATGTGCCACAGCTGCGGCACGATCGTGCCGCCCGCCGCGTGCACCGCCTCGGCGACCTTCGCCCAGCCGGCCAGCTGCTCCTCGCCGTGGAACCGGGGCACGCGGTCGCTCTGCCCGGCCGACTCGTGGCCGACGTAGGTGCCCTCGGTGACGATCAGACCGACACCGGCGGCGGCGCGGCGGGCGTAGTACGACCGCACGTCCTCGCCGGGGATGCCGCCCGGGGAGAACATCCGGGTCATCGGCGCCATCGCGATCCGGTTGGGAACGGTGAGCCCGTTGAGTGTGATCGGACGGGAGAGGATCTGGGCCGCGCGGGAGGCGGGGGGCGTCGTGACGGTCACGTGGGGGCTCCTCAGGGGGTGACTCTGGCTGACCGAAGGGTATGTGCGCGTGCATTGTTGCACCTTCTGAAGCAACTGCCTATGCGCTGCCCCACATTCCGGCCCGACGAAAGCCCTCACGTGACACCGCTCACACTGCCGGTCCAGCCACGGCGGCGGCAGCGGGGGCGACTGCCGGGAAGCCGCCGACGACGACCTTCCCCCGGACCGGTCCAGCACGGGTGAGAAGCGAGCGAGCAGCCCGAAAGACCAGTGGCCCAGCCCGCGTCGGCGACGACGGTCGGCTCACCGGGCATCCTCGGCCGGCGGGCGTGCCCGCGCCTCACCTGCACGCCGGGCCGGCGCAGCGGCTCACGGCCGGTGGGCGACCCCTCCCTGCCCGGCCTGCCGAACGATGGGCAGATGTGGGCCACCGTGTCTCTGGAAGTGACTGCGCGGACAAGGCCGGGCAAGGCCCGGCATTGGCCCAGTCGTGCCCATGGGGCCGAGTCAGGAGAAGCACGACACTCGCCGAGAAGCGGGCGGCCCCACGGTCGCTCACCGGCTCCCGAGCCTCACGTTCCCGGAGAAGCTCAAGGACTACGCCGGCCGGGGCCCGTGCAACGCCCGAGGGCGGCACCCCCAGCCAGAAGCTGGACGTACCGCCCTCGGTTCGAAGGACAGGCGATCAACCGTCAGGTCGATCAGAAGTCCATGTCACCGCCCGGCATGCCGCCCGGAGCGGCCGCGGCGGCCTTCTCCGGCTTGTCGGCGATGACGGCCTCGGTGGTGAGGAACAGCGCGGCGATGGAGGCGGCGTTCTGCAGGGCGGAACGGGTCACCTTCGCCGGGTCGATGATGCCCTCGGCGACCAGGTCGACGTACTCGCCGGTCGCGGCGTTCAGGCCGTGGCCCGGGGTCAGGTTGCGCACCTTCTCCACGACGACACCGCCCTCGAGGCCGGCGTTGACGGCGATCTGCTTCAGCGGGGCCTCGAGCGCGAGCTTCACGGCCTGGGCGCCGGTCGCCTCGTCACCCTCGAGCTCCAGCTTCTCGAAGACGTTGGTGGTCTGCAGCAGGGCCACGCCACCACCGGCGACGATGCCCTCCTCGACGGCGGCCTTCGCGTTGCGGACGGCGTCCTCGATGCGGTGCTTGCGCTCCTTGAGCTCCACCTCCGTGGCGGCACCGGCCTTGATGACCGCGACACCGCCGGCGAGCTTCGCCAGGCGCTCCTGCAGCTTCTCGCGGTCGTAGTCCGAGTCGCTGTTCTCGATCTCGGCGCGGATCTGGTTCACGCGGCCCTGCACCTGCTCCGAGGAGCCGGCACCGTCCACGATGGTGGTCTCGTCCTTGGTGACGACGACCTTGCGGGCGCGGCCCAGGAGGTCCAGGGTCGCGTTCTCCAGCTTGAGGCCGACCTCCTCGGAGATGACCTCGCCGCCCGTGAGGATGGCGATGTCGCCGAGCATGGCCTTGCGGCGGTCACCGAAGCCCGGGGCCTTGACGGCGACGGACTTGAAGGTGCCGCGGATCTTGTTGACGACCAGGGTCGACAGGGCCTCGCCCTCGACGTCCTCGGCGATGATCAGCAGCGGCTTGCCCGACTGCATGACCTTCTCCAGCAGCGGGAGCAGGTCCTTGACCGAGGAGATCTTGGAGTTGGCGATGAGGATGTACGGGTCCTCGAGCACCGCCTCCATGCGCTCCATGTCGGTCGCGAAGTAGGCGGAGATGTAGCCCTTGTCGAAGCGCATGCCCTCGGTGAGCTCGAGCTCCAGACCGAAGGTGTTGCTCTCCTCGACGGTGATGACGCCTTCCTTGCCGACCTTGTCCATGGCCTCGGCGATCAGCTCGCCGATCTGGGTGTCGGCGGCGGAGATGGACGCGGTGGAGGCGATCTGCTCCTTGGTCTCGACGTCCTTCGCCTGCTCCAGCAGGGCGGCGGAGACGGCCTCGACGGCCTTCTCGATACCCCGCTTCAGAGCCATCGGGTTGGCACCGGCGGCGACGTTGCGCAGGCCCTCCTTGACCAGGGCCTGGGCGAGCACGGTCGCGGTGGTCGTTCCGTCACCGGCGACGTCGTCCGTCTTCTTGGCGACTTCCTTGACCAGCTCGGCGCCGATCTTCTCGTACGGGTCCTCGAGCTCGATCTCCTTGGCGATGGAGACACCGTCGTTGGTGATCGTGGGGGCGCCCCACTTCTTCTCGAGGACGACGTTGCGGCCCTTGGGGCCGAGCGTCACCTTCACGGCGTCCGCGAGCTGGTTCATGCCGCGCTCGAGGCCGCGCCGCGCCTCCTCGTCGAACGCGATGATCTTGGCCATGTGAAGTGGTCCCTCCAGGACTGGGGGTGATTCCTTCGGACCGCGCCCGCGCCCGCGACGGACGGCTCGCCGGCCTGTGGTTCCTTGCCCCACGTGGCCTGCGGGCCTCACCGACCCGGTCCTTCTTTGTCACTCTCACCTTCAGAGTGCTAACGCAATGATTAGCACTCGGGCATGGCGAGTGCAAGCGCCTTGGGGGGATCAGCCCGGGGCGAACAGGACGAAGGGCCCACACCCCCGAGGGGTGTGGGCCCTTCGCGTGAAGAACGTTCAGGCGGTGACGCGAACCATGTCGGCCTGCGGGCCCTTCTGGCCCTGCGAGATCTCGAACTCCACCCGCTGGCCCTCTTCCAGGGTGCGGTAGCCGTCCATCTGGATCGCGCTGTAGTGGACGAAGACGTCCGCACCACCGTCGACCGCGATGAAGCCGTAGCCCTTCTCCGCGTTGAACCACTTGACGGTGCCCTGAGCCATGCCTAACTCCCCTATTACTGGCCCTTGCACAGATCCACACTTCGCGGACCCGGGTCAGACCTCACCCCCCATTGGTCGGGGGCGTGCGCCGGAACGCGTCGACCGCGGCTGAATGTATCTGTCCAACTGCCGTCTGCAACAGGTCAATCGGACGAGAATTCTGGACGAGCCCGATCCGGAATCTGACGAGAATTCAGACAAATTCAGGGCAAGTCGGGCTCCATAAATGGCTCAAAAGCCGCATAAAACCCGCGCATTTTGGCTACTTCTTGTCGGGTGTGCGGCGCGATTTCCGGGGCCTGCGACCCGCAGATCCGGAACGCTTTCCCCAACTGTACCGCGCTCAATCACACTGAATGGCCCCCTCCGTTTCTCTCACGGAGGAGGCCATTCGATGAACAATCGGTAACCGCGGTTACCGAAGGTAATGCTCAGCCGCCGGCGACGGCCGGAATGATGGAGACACCGGCACCGTCCGGGGTCGCGGTCTGCAGCCCCTGCTCGAAGCGGACGTCGTCGTCGTTGACGTACACGTTGACGAAACGGCGCAGCTTGCCCTGGTCGTCCAGCACCCGGGCGGCGATGCCGGCGTGGTTCTTCTCCAGGCTCTCGATGACCTCGGCGAGGGTCGCGCCCTCGGCGGGGACCTCCGCCCGGCCGTCCGTGTAGGTGCGCAGGATGGTGGGGATGCGAACGGTCACGCTCATGCGAGGCCAGCCTCTCGGAAGGAGTCCAGGGTCGGGCGGATGGTGGCGGTGAGGCCGGTGCCGGCCACCGCGTCGAGGGTCTTGAGGCCGTCGCCGGTGTTGAGGACGACCGTGGTGAGCGACGGGTCCAGGACGCCGTTCTCGATGAGCTTGCGCGTCACGCCCACCGTCACGCCACCGGCCGTCTCGGCGAAGATGCCCTCGGTGCGGGCCAGCAGCTTGATCGCGTCCACGACCTGCTCGTCGGTCACGTCCTCCACCGCGCCGCCCGTGCGGCGCGCGATGTCCAGGACGTACGGCCCGTCGGCCGGGTTGCCGATGGCCAGCGACTTGGCGATGGTGTTCGGCTTCTGCGGCCGTACGACGTCGTGGCCCGCCTTGTACGCGGTCGACACCGGCGAGCAGCCCTCGGCCTGGGCACCGAAGATCTTGTACGGCCTGTCCTCGACGAGCCCGAGCTCGACCAGTTCCCGTAGGCCCTTGTCGATCTTCGTGAGCTGGGAGCCGGAGGCGATCGGGACCACGATCTGGTCGGGGAGCCGCCAGCCGAGCTGCTCGCAGATCTCGTACGCCAGGGTCTTGGAGCCCTCCGCGTAGTAAGGCCGCAGGTTGACGTTGACGAAGCCCCAGCCCTCGCCGGCCGGGTCGCCGATCAGCTCGGAGCAGAAGCGGTTCACGTCGTCGTAGTTGCCCTCGATGCCGACCAGCTCACCGCCGTAGACCGCGGCCATGACGACCTTGCCCTGCTCCAGGTCGTGCGGGATGAACACGCAGGACCGGAAGCCGGCCCGGGCGGCCGCGGCGCCGACGGCACCGGCCAGGTTGCCGGTCGAGGAGCAGGAGAGCGTGCTGAAGCCGAAGGCGCGCGCCGCCTCCAGAGCCTGAGCGACCACTCGGTCCTTGAAGGAGTGCGTCGGGTTGCCGGAGTCGTCCTTCACATACAACCCGCCGGTGACACCCAGTTCGCGCGCCAGGTTGTCGGCCTTGACGAGCTTGGTCCAGCCCGGGTTGAGGTTGGGCTTGTCGGCCACGTCGGCGGGGACGGGCAGCAGCGGCGCGTAACGCCAGATGTTCGCGGGGCCCGCCTCGATACGCTTGCGGAGCTCTTCGGTGTCGTAGGCGGAGAAGTCGTAGGCGATCTCCAGCGGGCCGAAACACTCCTCGCAGGCGAACACCGGCCCGAGGGGCACCCGGTGACCGCACTCGCGGCAGCTCAGGGCCGCGGCGGGGCCGAGGTCGACGGTGGGATTGCTGGTGCTTGCAACGGTCTGCACAGCCATGGAGGCGAGGCCCTTTCTCCTCATCTTCCTCACGACGCATCTCGCCGTGAGACGGATTTGGCACCTTCCCTAGCCGGGAGCCTCGCTGGAGAACGAGAACCGACTGGAGGGTTGCCGGGGCTTCATCGGGCCGTGTCCCTCTGCCCCTCTGGATGAGCTGTATGTGGTTGTGAACGCGCGCGACCCCCGACATGCAATGGTCATCGGCGTTGTTCAAGACTGTAACCGAAGGCCAGGACAGTTGAGATAGTCGTCCGAACCGCGAGATGGATCACACCGAGTCACCGCTGTGATCACGACAGTGAGGAGCCGCAGACCGTGCTGGAAGAAGTCGAGCGCTGGCTGGCCACCCGCTCCTGGTCCGTGGCCGATCGCCCTCTCCACCGCATACTGGCCGCCAAGCAGCGCACCGGCCAGTCCGTCTCCGTCGTCCTGCCCGCGCTGAACGAGGAGGAGACGGTCGGCGACATCGTCGCGGTCGTCCGTCACGACCTCATGCAACAGGTCCCGCTGGTCGACGAGATCGTGGTCGTCGACTCCGGGTCCACCGACCAGACCTCCGAGGTCGCCGCCTCCGCGGGCGCCCGGGTCGTCCACCGCGACGACATCCTCCCGCGTATCCCGGCCGTCCCCGGCAAGGGCGAGGTGCTGTGGCGCTCCCTGCTGGTGACCGGCGGGGACATCGTCTGTTTCATCGACGCCGACCTGAAGGAGTTCTCCTCCGACTTCGTCTCCGGGATCGTCGGCCCGCTGCTCACCGACCCGGGCGTCGACCTGGTCAAGGCCATGTACGACCGCCCGCTCGGCAGCGAGGAGGTGGGCGCCGAAGGAGCTCGGCAGAAGGGTGCTGCCGGGCGACGGGCGGGCCAGGGCGGCCGGGTCACGGAACTCATGGCCCGCCCGCTGCTGAACATGCACTGGCCGCAGCTGGCCGGCTTCGTCCAGCCGCTGGGCGGCGAGTACGCGGCCCGCCGATCGCTGCTGGAGCAGCTGCCGTTCCCGGTGGGATACGGCGTGGAGCTGGGCATGCTGGTGGACGCCCTGCACCTGGTGGGCCTGGACGCGCTGGCGCAGGTCGACGTGGGCGTGCGCAAGCACCGGCACCAGGACGGACAGGCGCTGGGCCGGATGGCCGCGGCGATCTACCGCACGGCGCAGCTGAGGCTCGCCCGCGGGCATCTCATCCGTCCGTCCCTGACCCAGTTCGAGCGGGGTGAGGACGGGTTCGAGCCGCGCACCTATTCGGTGGACACCGAGGAGCGCCCGCCGATGGCGGAGATCGCGGAGTACGCGGCGCGCCGGGTGGCGTGAGGGCGCACTCGCACTGGGAAACGGCTGTATACAGCCCCCTCGAGGGTGGAACGTACGTTTGAGGGTTTCCGGGCCGGGCTAGGTTGAGGCTTATGGCTTCCAGGCACGGTGCTGAGGTGCTGGTCGCGTCCAACCGCGGCCCGGTTTCGTACGAGGTGCGCCCCGACGGCGCGGGCGGCTCGCTGCACGCCAAACGGGGTGGTGGCGGGCTGGTCTCGGGGCTGTCCGCCATCGGGTCCGACGCCAACGCGGTGTGGGTGTGCGCCGCGCTGGGCGACGGCGACCGCGAGGCGGTGCGGCGCGCGGGCGGTGGGCTGCTGCCGGCCGAGGACACCGGTGGGCAGCGGGTGCGGATGCTCGACATCGACACGAGCGTGTTCGCCGACGCGTACAACGGCATCGCGAACTCGGTGCTGTGGTTCGTCCACCACATGCTGTACCAGACCCCGCTGGAGCCGATCTTCGACGCGGAGTTCCGACGGCAGTGGGCGTCGTACGAGGCCTACAACCAGGCGTTCGCCGAGGCGCTGGCCGAGGAGGCGGCGCAGGGCGCCGCGGTGCTGATCCAGGACTACCACCTGGCCCTCGCGCCCCGGATGCTCCGCCAGCTCCGTCCCGACCTGCGCATCGGCCACTTCTCGCACACCCCGTGGGCCCCGCCGGACTACTTCCGCCTGCTGCCCGACGACATCGCGGCCGAGCTGCTGACGGGCATCCTCGGCGCGGACCGGGCGGCGTTCCTGACCCGGCGGTGGGCGGACGCGTTCACCGACTGCTGTCACGCGGTACTGGGCCCCGGCATCCCCTCCGGGACCCGGATCGGGGTGCACGGGCTGGGGGCGGACGCGGACTTCCTGCGCGAGCGGGCGCACCGGGCGGACGTGGACGAACGGATGGCCCTGCTGCGGAAGGAGATCGGCGAGGGGCGCCGAACGATCGTCCGGGTGGACCGCACCGAGCTGTCCAAGAACATCGTGCGCGGCCTGCTGGCGTACCGGCAGCTGCTGGAGGACCACCCCGAGTGGCGCGAACGGGTGGTGCACGTGGCCTTCGCCTACCCGTCCCGGCAGGACCTCGCCGTCTACCGGGAGTACACGGCCGAGGTGCAGCGGGTGGCGGATGAGATCAACTCGGTGTACGGCACGCCGGGTTGGACGCCGGTGGTGCTCCATGTGAAGGACGACTTCGCGCGCTCGCTGGCCGCGTACCGGCTGGCCGACGTCGCCCTGGTCAACCCGATCCGGGACGGCATGAACCTGGTCGCCAAGGAGGTGCCGGTCGTCTCCGACGAGGGCTGCGCACTGGTGCTGTCCCGGGAGGCCGGGGCGTACGAGGAGCTGGGCGAGAACGCGTTCGTGGTGAACCCGTACGACATCGTGGGGACGGCGCGGGCGCTGCACGAGGCGCTGAGCCTGCCGGGGGCCGAGCGGGCGGAGCGCTCCAAGCGGCTGGCGGCCGCTGCCACCGCGTTGCCGCCCGCTCAGTGGTTCCTGGATCAGCTGGGTGCGCTGAACGGCTGAGTCAGCCGATCCGCTCCGCCAGTGCCCGCAGCAGTCCCACGACACCCTCGGGACCCTCCACCACCATGTCCGCCCGTTCCGCCAGTTCGGTGACCTCCGTGCTGCCGCTGCAGACCAGGAGGCCGGGGACGCCGTCCGAGCGGAGTTTCTCGACCGCCGCGAACGCGGGGAGGTCGCCGAGGTCGTCGCCGGCGTAGAGGACGGCCCCGGCGCCCGTGGCGCGGACGTGGTCGAGGAGGGCGACGCCCTTGTCCATGCCGGGCGGGCGGAGTTCGAGGACCAGCCGGCCGGGCTCGACGATCAGGCCGTGCCGGGTGGCGAGGTCGGCGAGGGGTTCGCGCAGGGCCTCGAAGGCGGCCTGGGGGTCGTCGGCACGGCGGGTGTGGACGGCGACCGCACGCCCCTTCTCCTCGATCCACGCGCCGTGCCCGGCGCCGACGCGGTCCAGGAGGCCCGGCAGCTCGGCGCGGACCGCGGCCACGCCGGGGTGCGGTGGTGGTGCGCTGAGCTCGCCGGTCGCGGCCTGCCAGCGCTCGGCGCCGTAGTGGCCGAGGACGACGAGATGTTCCAGGCCGGGCACGCCCGCGAAGCCGCCGTTCCGCACGGCGACCTCGGCGGGTCTGCCGGTGACCACGGCGACGGAGGCGACCTTGGGGGCGAGCGCGGCGAGCGCGGGTACGGCATCGGGGTGGGCGCGGGCCTGCTCGGGGTCGGCGACGATGGGGGCGAGTGTGCCGTCGAAGTCGAGGCCGATCACCGCGGTGTGCGGCATGGCGAGCAGCGCGGCGAGTCCGTCCCGCCCGGCCTGGGTTGCCGGGGTCGGCAGAAGGTCCATACAGCGACAGTATCCAGCTGGGGCCGAGGTCACGCCTGGAGCCGCGCAACCTCAGCGCTCGGCCCGCCGTGCCTCCCGTACGCGTCTCAACCGGTTCACCGTCACCGGGTCCAGCGCCAGCGCCCGCTCGTCGTCCAGCAACGCGTTGAGGAGCTGGTAGTAGCGCACCGGTGTCAGGCCCAGTTCCTCGCGTATCGCCCGTTCCTTCGCGCCGGGGCCGGGAAAGCCCCGGCGTTCCAGCGCGAGGATGGCCTTTTCGCGGCTGCCCAGTTCCATGGGGGCCACCGTAACGCCGGGCACCGACAGCCGGCTCAGTTCGCCTCGCTGCTGTCCGCCGCCGCGGCGGCCGACTGCAGGCGGGTCAGGACGCCGCCGGGGCTGCCGCCGGGGGCGACCGCCTGGCCGATGCTCTTCTTCACGGCCGCGCTGACCGCCGCCCAGGAGGTCTTGCCGACGGGGTACAGCTCGGAGGTGGGCAGCTGCTCGAGGAAGGGCCGCAGTTCCTTGTCCGGGGCCGAGTCCGACGCGGTCATGGTGTCGGACGCGGAGCCGGTGACCGGGAGCAGGCCGTACTCGCGGGAGAAGGCGAGCACGTTCTTCTGCTCGTAGACGAAGTCGAGAAAGTCGCCGATCTGCTCGGCGTGCCCGTTCTGCTTGAAGCCCATCATCCAGTCGGCGACGCCCATCGAGGCCTTGGCCCTGCCGGTGCGGCCCGGCATCCGGACCGTGCCGAACTTCACGCCCTTCTTGGCGGCCTGCTGGATCAGCGTGGGATGCCCGTTGACCATGCCGACCTGGCCTGCGGCAAAGGCGTCGAAGGCGTCCGCGCGGTTGAGCCGACCGGGGGCGACCGGGCCCGTCAGGCCCTTGTCGACCAGCTCGTCCTTGAGCCAGGTGAAGGTCCGCACGTTCTGCGCCGAGTCGATGGTGTAGGTGCCGATGTCGTCGGTGTAGCCGTTGCCGCCGCTCAGCAGCCACTGCATGGTCTCGGCCTGGGCCTCCTCGGGCCCGAGGGGCAGCGCGTAGGGGTATTTCACGCCCTTGTCCTTGAGCGCCCTGGCGTCGGCCGCCAGCTCGCTCCAGGTGGTGGGCGGGGTGATGCCGGCCTGGGCGAAGAGGGTCTTGTTGTAGAAGAGCACCCGGGTGGAGGCCGCGAACGGGACGCCGTACTGCACGTGCTTCCACTCGCCCGCGTCGGAGAGCTGGGGGAGCAGGTCGGCCTGGGTGCGGATGGACAGCAGGTCGGAGGCCGGGTACAGCTTGCCCGCGGCCGCGTAGTCGGCGTAGGCGCCGATCTGGGCCAGGTCGGGGGCGTGACCGGCGCCGACCATCTCCTTGACCTTGCGGTCGACGTCGTTCCAGGAGTAGACGCTGACCTCGACCTTCACCCCGGGGTGCTGGGACTCGTACGTCTCGACCAGCTTGTCCCAGTACTTCTGGGAGCTGTTCGCCGCGGAGTCGCCGTAGTCGGCGGCGACCAGTCTGAGGGTCACGTCGGAGGACCCCGTGCTCCCGCAGCCGCCGAGGACCGCCGTCATGCCCAGTGCGGACACCACCGCGATCGTTCCTGTCGTACGCCGACGCACCGTCAAAACCCCAACCCTGCTGTCTGACCGTTCAATATATGGACACATAAGGTCTACACCACGTGAGTGGACTAGACCTCTCATGGGTCCGCGGGCCACACTGTTCCCGTGAGACATGTCATCGCCCTGGACGTGGGCGGTACCGGGATGAAGGCCGCCCTGGTCGGCGACGACGGCGCGCTGCTGCACCGCGCCCGCCGGGCGACCGGCCGCGAGCGCGGCCCCGACGCGGTGGTCGCGGGCATCCTCGACTTCGCCGCCGAGCTGCGCGCGTACGGCGTGGAGCGCTACGGCGAACCCGCCGCCGCGGCCGGCCTCGCGGTCCCCGGCATCGTCGACGAGGAGCACGGCACCGCCGTCTACGCGGCCAACCTCGGCTGGCGGGACGTACCCCTGCGCGCCCTGCTCGCCGACCGGCTCGGCGTCCCCGTCGCGCTCGGCCACGACGTGCGCACCGGTGGGCTCGCCGAGGGCCGGATCGGCGCGGGCAAGGGCGCCGACCGGTTCCTGTTCGTGCCACTGGGCACCGGGATCGCCGGAGCGATCGGCCTGGACGGACGGGTGGAGGCGGGCGCGCACGGCTTCGCGGGCGAGATCGGGCACGTCGTCGTACGGCCCGGCGGCATCCTCTGCCCCTGCGGGCAGCGCGGCTGCCTGGAGCGGTACGCCTCCGCGTCCGCCGTCAGCGAGGCCTGGGCCGCCGCCTGCGGTGACCCGGACGCGGACGCGGCCGACTGCGCGAAGGCCGTCGTGTCCGGTGACCCGAACGCCGTCCGGGTCTGGCAGGGGGCGGTGGACGCGCTCGCCGACGGGCTGGTCACCGCACTCACCCTGCTGGACCCGCGCACGCTCATCATCGGTGGCGGCCTGGCCGAAGCGGGGGAAGTGTTGTTCCAGCCACTGCGGGACGCCGTCCGGCAGCGGGTCACCTTCCAGAAACTGCCGTCCATCGTCCCCGCCGCACTCGGCGACACCGCCGGCTGCCTGGGCGCGGGCCTTCTCGCCCGGGATCTCCTCGACTCCACCGACCCCTCGGAGGTAACCGCCTGATGGCTCCCAGCTTGGTTCTCGCAGGTGCTCGGGTGGTGCTGCCCACCGGGGTGGTGGACGACGGGCGGGTGGTCGTGGAGGGTACGAGGATCGCGGCTTCGGCACCCGGGAACGCCGACGTGATCGACGTGACCGGCCACTGGCTGGTGCCCGGCTTCGTCGACATCCACAACCACGGCGGCGGCGGAGCCTCTTTCTCCGGCACGGCGGACGAGATCCTCACCGCCGTCCGCACCCACCGCCTGCACGGCACCACCACCCTGGTCGCCTCCACGGTCACCGACGAGATGGACCTGCTGGTGACCCAGGCCGGGCTGCTGAGCGAGCTGGCCGAACAGGGTGACATCGCAGGCATCCACTTCGAGGGGCCGTTCATCTCCCCGTGCCGCAAGGGCGCGCACTCCGAGGAGCTGCTGCGCGACCCGGACCCGGCCGAGGTCCGCAAGCTGATCGACGCCGGGCGCGGCAAGGTGAAGATGGTCACCCTCGCCACCGAGCTGCCGGGCGGCATCGACTCCGTACGGCTGCTCGCGGAGCACGGCGTGATCGCGGCGATCGGGCACACGGACGCCACCTACGAGCAGACGGTCGAGGCCGTCGACGCGGGCGCCACGGTCGCCACCCACCTCTTCAACGCCATGCCCGCCCTCGGCCACCGCGCCCCCGGCCCGATCGCCGCCCTGCTGGAGGACGAGCGGGTCACGGTCGAGCTGATCAACGACGGCACGCATCTGCATCCGGCCGCGCTGGAGCTGGCGTTCCATCACGCGGGGGCCTCCCGGGTCGCGTTCATCACCGACGCGATGGACGCGGCGGGCATCGGCGACGGCCGCTACATGCTCGGCCCGCTGGAGGTGGAGGTCAGCGAGGGCGTGGCACGGCTGGTGGAGGGCGGCTCGATCGCGGGCTCCACGCTCACCCTGGACCGGGCGTTCAAGCGGGCGGTGACCGTCGACAAGCTGCCGGTGCAGGACGCGGTGACGGCGCTGTCGGTGAACCCGGCCCGGCTGCTCGGCCTCTTCGACCGCATCGGCTCCCTGGAGCCGGGCAAGGACGCCGACCTGGTCCTGCTGGACGCGAACTTCGACCTCAAGGGCGTGATGCGCCAAGGAGAATGGGCCGTCGCGCCCCAACTGCCCTGATCCGTCCTGGCGTCGAGAGACGGTGGCCGACCCGAGCACTGGGCCGACCGCCGTCTCTTTGGCATGATCAGGGCCCCGGAAACCGATGGCGCACTTCGAGGGGAGGTCGGCCCGGGTGATCCTCACGGTCACACTGAACACCGCTCTCGACATCACCTATCGTGTACGGTCGCTGCGGCCGCACGCCTCGCACCGCGTCTCGGACGTCGTCGAGCGACCGGGCGGCAAAGGCGTGAACGTGGCCCGGGTGCTGGCCGCTCTCGGGCACGAGGTGACCGTCACCGGCTTCGCGGGCGGCGCCACCGGACAGGTGCTGCGCGAACGGCTCTCGGCCACGCCCGGCGTGACGGACGCGCTGGTTCCGAGCGCGGGATCCACCCGTCGCACGATCGCCATCGTGGACGAACTGACGGGCGACACCACGCAGTTGAACGAACCGGGCCCGCAGATCGAGCCGGCCGAGTGGGGTGCCTTCCTCGACCGCTACGACGAGCTCCTGCCCAGCGCCTCGGCGGTGGCCCTGTCCGGCAGCCTGCCGCCGGGTGTGCCGGTGGGCGCGTACGCGGGCCTGATACGCACGGCCCGCGCCCTCGGTGTTCCCGTACTGCTGGACACCAGTGGGGAGCCCCTGCGCCGCGGGGTCGCCGCCCGCCCCGACATCATCAAGCCGAACGCCGAGGAACTGGCCGAGCTCACCGGCTCCCACGAGCCATCGCGCGCCACGCAGGACGCCCGGCGGCGGGGTGCCCACGCGGTCGTGGCCTCCCTCGGCCCGCAGGGCCTGCTCGCCGCGACCCCCGAGGGCCGCTGGCGCGCCACCCCGCCCGCCCGCGTCCACGGCAACCCCACCGGCGCGGGCGACTCGGCGGTCGCGGCCCTGCTGTCGGGCCTGGTCGAGCAACTCCCCTGGCCGGACCGCCTGTCCCGCGCGGTAGCCCTGTCGACGGCGACCGTCCTGTCCCCAACGGCAGGCGAGTTCGACCGCGCGACCTACGACGAGCTGGTGGACCGGGCTGTGGTGACAGCCCACACTCTCACGGCATGAGCATTCAGCCCTGTTGCGCCGCGGACAACGCAGCTCCGTGGCTCTTCGAGGACATGGACACTTCCGCCGGTGCCGTGATCAGGAATTCCGTCAGCGACAAGTGCCTTGCCCGGATCGCGAACGACCGGGTCAACACCGGGTCAGCACGACCACGTGCACCGGGGGTCCGGCTCAGCATGGCGGCGGGCAGCACCCGCCACCCCGAACTCCCAGGCCTGCCGGTGCCCAGGCCCTGACCGTCGCGCTCGCCGTCGCCGGGCAGGTCGTCCCTCGTCGCCGGTGAGTTGCCGCCCGCGGACTACCCCCACCCAGCCTTCAGCCAGAGCTGGTCGAAGTTGACGTCGCACTGGTTGCCCTGCTCACAGGAGATCTTGATGGTGTTGGTGCCCTTGTTGAGGGTGATGTTCCCCCAGGTGTTGGTCCAGCCCTTCTCGTAGTCGCCCTCCGCGGCCTTGGCAAAGTTCCCCAGGTTGAGGGGGCGGTTCTGGACCGTGCCATTGACCGTGAGGGTGGCGTTGGCGTCCTTGCCGGGCACGCCGTACGTGACGTACAGCCTGTACTTGCCCGACTTGGGGACATCGCTCACGTTCCAGGTGATGGACGCGCCAACCTGGTTGAAGTTCGTGACGTAGGAGCCGCCGTCGGCCTTCGCGCCCTTGACGTCCGAGGCCACGGTGACGCCTCCCGCCAGCTGCACGGAGCCGTCCACGGCGTCGACCTTCGGCAGTTCACCCGACGCCGCCGGGTTGCTGCCCGACGGGCTCGGCTTGCTGCTCTGGGACTGGGTCGAGGTCGTGCCCGCCCGGTTGTCCGTCTTCTTGTCGTCGTTGCCGTTGAGCATCGCCACACTGATGCCGATGACGACCGCGGCGACCACCGCGATCGCGCCGATCAGCAGGCCCTTGGTGTTCGGGCCGCGGCGGCCGCCGGAGGGGGGCGCGGGCTGCCGGCTCGTGGTCGCTCCGCCGGGGAGGGTCTCGGGGGCCTGGTAGTAGGCGTTCGGCTGACCGTGGGCGCCCTGCTGCTGCGGGACGGCCGGCTGCTGGCCGTACGGGGCCTGCGGCTGGCCGTACTGGCGCTCGCCGACCGTGCGCACCCTGCTCACCGAGTTCGGGTAGCCGTAACCGCCGGACGGCGGCTGGGCGCCTCTGGCCTGACCGTCGGCGTACAGGTAGCCGAACGGGTCGTCGTCCTCGGGCGTGCTCGCGCCGTTGTCGCCGGGCGTCATCCCTTGGTACTCCTCAACAGGTGCGGGCGTATGCGGTACGGGTGTGGAATGGCGAGCCTACCCGCTCTGGCTGCCCCAAACGGGTGAGCCGTATCGCATCAGCTCACTGACCTGCGGATCATCCGGCGCGTCGGTGCTGTTTGGGACGAGATCGTTTCTCTACGTACATCCGCTCGTCGGCTGACTTCAACACTTCGTCCGCCGTCATGCCGCAGTGCGCCCAGCCGATGCCGAAGCTGGCGCCCACCCGGACGGCCCGGCCCTCGGCGCGGATGGGCTGGATGATCTCGTTGCGCAGGCGTACGGCGAGGTCCTGGGCGTCGGCCTTGCCGAGGCCGTCGGCGAGGATCACGAACTCGTCGCCGCCGAGCCGGGCGACCGTGTCCCCGTCGCGCACGCCCTGCGAAAGGCGCCGGGCGACCTCGATCAGAACCGCGTCGCCCGCGTTGTGGCCGAAGCGGTCGTTGATCGACTTGAAGCCGTCCAGGTCGCAGAAGAGGACCGCGAGGCCCTTGGTCCCGTCGTCGCGGCCGTCCTCGGGTGCGACGGTGTGGACGTGGTGGTCGTAGCCCTCGAGCGCCTCGACGCCCGGTGCGAAGTCGAAGCCGTGGCCCGCGGGGGTGTCGTAGGCGGGGTGGCCGTAGGCCGCGTCCAGGGACTCCAGCGCCCCGGGATGGGTCGCGCGCTGACACAGGCGGGCCGACAGCCGGGAGCGCAGCTCGGCGGAGTTCGGCAGGCCGGTGAGGGAGTCGTGGGAGGCGCGGTGGGCGAGCTGCAGCTCGCGGCGCTTGCGCTCCTCGATGTCCTCGACGTGGGTGAGCAGGAAGCGGGGGCCGTCGGCGGCGTCGGCGACGACGGAGTTGCGCAGGCTGACCCAGACGTAGCTGCCGTCGCGGCGGCCGAGGCGGAGCTCCGCGCGGCCGCCTTCCGCCGAGGTGCGCAGCAGCGTGCCGATGTCCTCGGGGTGGACGAGGTCGGAGAAGGAGTAGCGGCGCATCGCGGAGGCGGGGCGGCCCAGCAGACGGCACAGGGCGTCGTTGGTGCGCAGGATCCGCCCGTGCTGGTCGCCGCCCATCTCGGCGATGGCCATGCCGGAGGGCGCGTACTCGAAGGCCTGCCTGAAGCTTTCCTCACTGGCCCTGAGGGCCTGCTGCTCCCGCTCCAGACGGACCAGGGCGCGCTGCATGTTGGCACGCAGACGCGCGTTGCTGATCGCGATGGCGGCCTGGAAGGCGTACATCTGCAGGGCCTCGCGGCCCCAGGCGCCGGGACGGCGGCCGTTGCGCGGCCGGTCGACGGATATGACCCCGAGCAGTTCGCCGGAGGAGCTGCCGCCGTGCGGGCCGGGCGTGTACATCGGCGCGAAGAGCCGGTCGGAGGGGTGCCACTCGTCCTCGAACCGGGGCGCGGGTCCGTCGGTGTACCACTGCGGGACGTCGTCGTCGTCCAGCACCCAGCCCTCGGTGTGCGGTATGAACACCAGGTCGCCCCACTGCTCACCCATGTTCAGCCGCCGCTCCCAGGACTCGCGGGAGCCGACCCGGCCGGTGATCAGGGCCTCGGCCGCGGAGTTGCCGGAGAACGCGGCGACCACGAGATCGCCGTCGGGGCGGACGAGGTTGACGCACGCCATCTCGTAACCGAGTGCGCCCACGGCGCCGTCGGCGACCGTCTGCAGTGTGTCCGCCAGGCTGCGTGCCGTGTTCATGTCGGCCATGACCTGGTGCAGCTGTCGCAGGGACGCAAGGCGGACATACGGCTCCGACTCGGTCTCCATGCTCGCCCTCCCCCCGAGACCTCGCAGCGAATCAAGGGTTGCCTTCGGCGCTTCTTTACGGTGGTGCTTCCCGTGGTGCTCTTACGGCTTCCCGTCACTGAATCACAGCGCGCTGCCCACTCGGTACACAGGGTCAACAATTCCTGCCCCTTGTGACTCAAGTCACAGAAGAACATGAACAATTGGGTGGAGTTTCTACGTTTTCCCTGTGTGTTTACGAACGCAGGCTTTGTGGGCGCGTTCACATGATGCACGAACCGTCCACACCTCCTGGTCCCCCGGCCCTAGGACCCGGCTAGGGCGGAGGGCCGATGCGGCGCGCACGGTGCGGAGATTAGCGTTTCCGGCGTGCTGAACACTCCCTCACCCACCGCCACCTCTGCTTCCGGGCATGCTGAGGGGGTGAGCAACGACGAGTTCCGGGCCGCGATGTCCCGGCTGGGCGCGGGCGTGGTCCTGGTGACCGCGCAGGAGCCGCCGCTGGACCCGGACGACCCGACCGCGCCGGGCGTCGAGGACGTCGGCATGACCGCCACCGCCTTCATGTCCGTCTCACTGGACCCGCCGCTGGTGCTGGTCAGCCTGCGCGTGGGCGCCCGCATGGACGACCTGCTCGACGAACAGCCGCTGTGGGCCGTCTCCGTCCTCTCCGAGAGCCAGCGCCACATCGCCGGCCGCTTCGCCATGAAGGGCCGCATCAGCGACCGCCTGCTCTTCGAGGGCCTCCCCTGCGTCCGCGGCGAGGCCACCGGCGCCCCGCTGGTGGGCGGTGCGCTGGCCACCCTGGAGTGCCGCACCGAGCAGCGGGTGACGGCCGGCGACCACACGCTCGTCATCGGCCGGGTGCTGACCGCGCGAGTGCCGAGCACGGAGGGCGGCCCATTGATGTATTTCCGGGGCCGCTACCGGCAGTTGGGGTAATCGGCCGGCGCGGAATTCCACGGCCGTGACGTGAAGCCCGCCTTAATGCGTGCGGATGACAGCTCGCCGGAAGAGATAACTCCCCGGAATCCCGAAGCCGCGCTCGCCGTCCGCGTCCGCACCGGACGGGAACACGCGGTCGAGCCGGTCGCGCACTCCCTCGCCGAGGAAGAGCACGCGCCGGACGCCGCGGGGCCGGCCTCCGCCCGGGCGACGGGACTTTCGCGTCAGGCCCTGGCCGGGCTCGATGGTGAGGGCGTCCAGGCGCGCCGGGTCGGTCAGGATCTCGATGACGGCGATGCGGTCGCGTACGAAGGTGAAGGCGAGGGCGCGCTCGGGGCGGCCGTCGGCCGCCGGGACCACCAGGCCGGTCACGCCGTCGATCAGAGCGGGGTACGACGCGGGCGAGGTGGGCGTAGTTCGTGGCGCCGGAGGCCACCGCCTTCGCACCGGTCGTCACACCGGCCTCGGTGCGGGCCACCACGTCCGGGTCGAGCACGGCCGGCAACCCGTCGAAGTCGCCGTTGCGCGCCGCGGCCAGGAACGCGCCGACGAGCTCCCGCTGCCGGGCGAGAGCGGCGTCCGCGGGCTCGGCGCCCCGCACCCGGCGCCGGGCCCGGCCGGCGAGCTGCCGGGTGGCCGCCGGGCTGCGGCCGAGGACGCCCGCGACCTCGTCGAACGGCACCGCGAACAGGTCGTGCAGCACGAACGCGAGCCGTTCGGCGGGCGTGAGGGTGTCGAGCACGACGAGCAGGGCGACCCCGACCGAGTCGGCGAGCAGGGCGTGCTCGGCGAGGTCCGGCGCGTCGGACGGCGCCGGCTGCCAGGTCTCCAGCGGTTGCTCGGCACGGGAGCGGAGCACGTCCAGGCAGACCCGGCCGACGACGGTGGTCAGCCGGCCGCCGAGGTTCTCCACCTGCCGGTCGCCGGACCGGCTGAGCCGGACCCAGGCCTCCTGCACGGCGTCCTCCTCCGCGGCGGACCCCGGCATGCGGTAGGCGACGGCACGGAGACGGCCCCGGTGCGTCTCGAAGCGCTCGGCGAGAAAGTCGTTGTCACTCATGGCAGGTCTGCCTCTTCTCCGTCCCGTTCCGTCGTCCGTCACCGCAGTGACGGATCGGGAGCCGGAGGTGTGACAGGACTGCCGTCATCCCCAGTCGCGGCCCGTGCGGCCCCGCTTGGTCTGCGAGCGCTGCTTCTTCTCCCGCAGTCGGCGCTCGTTGATGCCGCGCGGGATACGGGTCGGTCTGCGGGGCTTGGGCGGGGGTGCGGTGGCCTCGGCGAGGAGGGCGGCGAGGCGTACGGCGGCGGCCTCGCGGTTGCGCCACTGGGAGCGGTGCTCGGAGGACCGTACGACCACGGCCCCGTCCACCAGCCGCCCGGCCAGCCGCTGCAGCGCCCGCTCCTTCCACACCGGGGGAAGTGCCTCGGTGTGCGCGAGGTCGAAGCGCAGCTCCACCTGTGAGTCGCTGGTGTTCACGTGCTGCCCGCCGGGCCCGGAGGACCTGGAGAAACGCCACGTCAGCTCGGCCTCGGGAAGCGAGACCGAGCCGCGGATGAGATAGGGCCCGGACATGCCTCCCATGTTCCCGGCCCCGCCCGTCGTACGTCATCCGGTTTTCGCCGTGGGTAAAAAAGGTAAAGGCATCCGGAACCACCGGGACCCCCCTCGACGTTCTCCCCGGTGACGGTAGCTTCATCGGCACAGATACACGGACAACAAAGGAAGGGACTCCCAACATGGCTGTAAGCCTGTCCAAGGGTGGCAACGTCTCGCTCACCAAGGAGGCTCCGGGCCTGACCGCCGTCACCGTGGGCCTCGGCTGGGACGTCCGCACCACCACCGGCACGGACTTCGACCTGGACGCCTCCGCCATCGCGCTCAACACGCAGGGCAAGGTCTACTCCGACGCACACTTCGTGTTCTTCAACAACAAGCAGACCCCGGACAACACCATCGTCCACACCGGCGACAACCGCACGGGTGAGGGCGCCGGCGACGACGAGGCGATCAACGTCAACCTGGCCGCGCTCCCGGCCGACGTCGACAAGGTCGTCTTCCCCGTCTCCATCTACGACGGCGAGAACCGAGGCCAGAACTTCGGTCAGGTCCGCAATGCCTACATCCGCATCGTCAACCAGGCCGGCGGCGCCGAGATCGCCCGCTACGACCTGTCCGAGGACGCCGCCACCGAGACGGCCATGATCTTCGGCGAGCTGTACCGCAACGGCGCGGAGTGGAAGTTCCGCGCCGTGGGCCAGGGTTACGCCTCGGGCCTGGTGGGCATCGCCCAGGACTTCGGTGTGAACGTCTGACGGGCGCGACGCCCGGCGGGAGCCCTGGGACACGGCAGGCGCGCCGTGGCCCGGGGCTTCGGCGCAACCGCCGGGGGACGAGTGGGGCCAGGGGAGCAAAGGGCCGTAAAGCCGTGGGTCCGCACCGCTCCCGGGTTACCTTGCCCGCGTGATCCTCCAGCGTCTGACTCCCCGCCGCGACATCCCCGCCCCGCTGCTCACCGAGCTGACGGCGCTGTACGCCTCCCACCACGAGTTCCTCGCGCTCAGCGGGGACCTCCCCGACCCGGACGACGTACGGCCCGAGCAGGTGGCGACCGTGCTGGCCGACGAGCTGGTCCACCCGGACGCCGAGGTGCTGCTGGCCAGGGCCGAGGGGCGGCTGGTCGCGATCGTGATCACGCTGGCCCGTCACCCGGACCCCGCCGATCCGGATCCCTGGATCGGGCTGCTGATGGTGCACGCGTCCGAACAGGGGAAGGGGTACGGCCGGCGGGTCGCCACCCTGGTCGAGGAGCGCTTCCGGGCCGCCGGCCGCCGGGCCGTACGGCTCGCCGTGCTCGACAACAACCCCGAGGGACTCGCCTTCTGGACCGCCCTCGGCTACGAGGTCGTCGACCACCGCCCGGACCACGCCCTCGGCCGCCCCTGCGCCGTGCTGCGCAAGGTGCTGCGCACGCCCCGGTAGGCGGCCCGGGTCGCCATGGCCGACCCCGACGGCGCGGTGCTCCTGCTCCGGTACGACAACGTCGAGGCCGCCGTGCACTCGGCGCTGCCCGGCAGCGACCTGGGGCGGGCGAAACCCCACGTGAAGACGCCCAGCGGAAGCTGCGCGAGGAGACCGGCTGGGACCACCTGGAACCGGGCCCCCTGCTGTGCACCTGGGAGCAGGACTTCACCCTCTCCCCCTCCGGGCTCCGCTCGAACGGGGGGACCCCCGTCGGCGTTCCCGTCCGCCGGCACGAGCACGTCTACGTCACCCGCGGCCCGCACCGCGAGCGGACGGGCCCTGAGCCGGCCGCCGCGCAGGCCGCCGGCGGCATCCTCGCCTGGCGCTGGTGGAGCAGGCCGGAACGGGCCGAGGAGCCGGAGCGGGTGTGGCCACCGGGCCTCGCCCGGCTGCTGGACGAGTGGGAGGGCTGAGGCGCGGTCCGAGTGGTCGACGCTCCCCGCCACGGGGCTCGGCGCCGTGGTGGGGGGGGCGGCTCGCCCCTGCTCGCCGACCGGGTGCTCCCCCACTGCCCCAAGGGCGTGGGAGGTACCCCCGACGGCGCGAGACCACCGAGCGCACCGGTGGGAGCGCCGGGACATCTCCGTCACCGGTCTGGCGAAGTGCCGGCCGGTGTACGAGGCCATGCACACCGCCGCCACCGCCACCGCGACGGACCGCCGGCGGAGCGGGACGCGGCCGTCCGGGAGGCGGTCCGGGCCTCGGACTGTGACGAGGTCCGGGCGACCGCGCTGGTCTGCGCCGCGAGGAGATGGCGGCCGTCATCGCGGACGTCTACGCCTGCCTGCGCGAGCTGCTGGGGGTTTCGCCGCGGGTGATCCGCCGCTGGTCACCCCGGAGTTGCGGGAGCGCCGGCGCGGGCACGCGCAGGCCGTGGGGGTTGCGCGAGCGGCGTTGCGTGCCGAACCGGCCTGCGCGGTGTGACACGCGAGGCATCAACTGTGCTGTATCGGTAAGGAGTTGATCACCGCCACCGCGTCCGTATAACGGATTCCGCAGCACGTCTTTCGGATACGAACACGTAAGGTCTTGTCGGCGCCCTGTCAAACGGGCCGTTGTCGATGCCACTCTCTCTCCACCCGCCGCAACTCTGTGCATCCCCTGTGTCCCGTCTGTGTCTCCGACCCCACGGAGACCAGTCCGAAGGAGATCGAGTGAGACAGCAGCCCCACGCGTCCCGCACCTCCCGCAAGGCCGCCGTGCGCGCCGTCGCCCTGGTCGGCTCGGCCGCGATGGTCGTCCTCGCACTGCAGAACGGCCCCGCCAGCGCCGCCCCCACGCACACCCCCGGCGCCACGGCCCTCCCGCTCAGCGCCACGGCCCGCACCGCCGCCCTGAAGTCGGCCCAGGAGCACGCCGGTGCGGCGGCCCGCGAACTCGGCCTCGGCGCCAAGGAGAAGCTGGTCGTCCGGGACGTGCTCAAGGACGCGAACGGCACCGTCCACACCCGCTACGAGCGCACGTACGCCGGCCTGCCCGTCCTCGGCGGTGACCTGGTCACCCACGTGGCGAAGAACGGTTCGCTCAAGGGCGTCAGCAAGGCGGCCAAGGCCCGGATATCCGTGCCCACCACCACCGCGGCCGTCTCGCCCACGAGCGCGAAGAAGTCCGCGCTCAAGGCCGCCGGTACCGCGAAGACCACCGCCTCGACCTCCCGCAAGGTCGTCTGGGCGGCCGGCGCCAAGCCGGTCCTCGCCTACGAGTCCGTCGTCAAGGGCGTCCGGCACGACGGCACCCCGAGCGAGCTGCACGTCGTCACCAACGCGCAGACCGGCAAGGAGATCTACTCCTACGAGGCGATCGACACCGGGACGGGCACCAGCCAGTACAGCGGTACGGTCACGCTCGGCACCACCGCCTCCGCCTCCGGCGGCTACGACCTGATCGACGGCGGCCGCGGCGGTCACAAGACGTACGACCTGAACGGCGGCACGAGCGGCACCGGCACCCTGTTCCACGACGCCGACGACGTCTGGGGCAACGGCACCGTCACCAACCGCCAGACCGCCGCCGTCGACGCCGCCTACGGTGCCGCCGTCACCTGGGACTTCTACAAGTCCGCGTTCAACCGCAACGGCATCGCGGGCGGCGGCAAGGCGGCCTACTCCCGCGTCCACTACGGCAACGCCTACGTCAACGCCTTCTGGGACGACAGCTGCTTCTGCATGACCTACGGCGACGGCGCGAACAACGCGGACCCGCTCACCTCGCTCGACGTGGCCGGCCACGAGATGAGCCACGGTCTGACCGCGGCCACGGCGAAGCTCAACTACAGCCGCGAGTCCGGCGGTCTGAACGAGGCCACCTCGGACATCTTCGGCACCTCGGTGGAGTTCTTCGCGAACAACGCCTCCGACCCCGGCGACTACCTCATCGGCGAGAAGATCGACATCAACGGCGACGGCACCCCGCTGCGCTACATGGACAAGCCCAGCAAGGACGGCGGCTCCGCCGACTACTGGTCGAAGTCGGTCGGCCGCCTCGACGTGCACTACTCGTCGGGGGTCGCCAACCACTTCTTCTACCTGCTGAGCGAGGGCAGCGGCGCCAAGACGGTCAACGGGGTCTCCTACAACTCCCCGACCTACGACGGCTCCACGGTCACCGGTATCGGCCGGGCCAAGGCCGACCAGATCTGGTACAAGGCACTCACCACCTACTTCACCTCGACGACCAACTACGCGGGCGCCCGCACCGGCACCCTGCAGGCCGCGGCCGACCTGTACGGCTCGGGCAGCGCCGAGTACAACGCGGTTGCGGCGGCCTGGAAGGCGGTCAACGTCAACTGACCGCTCGTGCACGGCAGTGAGATCGCCGGGCCGCCCGTCACGGGTGGTCCGGCCTGCCGTCCCCGTACAGCCAGTCCCTCCAGATCGCGGCGAAGTCCTTGTCCGGGGCCTTCTTCTCGACGTAGGCGGTGAAGTCGGCGGTGCCGGCGGTGCCGTGGCGGTGGGCGGCGGCCCAGCCCTGGACGATGTCGTAGAAGGTGTCGTCGCCGACCTTCTGGCGGATCTTCTGCAGGACCATCGCCCCGCGCTGGTAGACGGGGCTGTCGGAGATGTGCGCGGCACCGGAGGGCTTCGCCGGCGGGAAGGCCCACACGGCCTCGTCGTCGGCCTCGTACAGATCGGTGAAGGTCTGCTGGGCGCTCTTTCCGCCGTGGTCCTCCCGGTACAGCCACTCCGCGTACGTCGCGAAACCCTCGTTGAGCCACATGTCCCGCCAGCTCGCGGGGGTGACCGAGTCGCCGTACCACTGGTGGGCGAGTTCGTGCACGAGGGTGGTGGTGTCGGGGGCGCCCGGGAAGACGGGGCGGTTCTGGGTCTCCAGGGCGTAGCCGGCGTCGTCCGGGCGGTCGACGATCGCCCCGGTGGAGGAGAACGGATACGGCCCGAAGTTGTACTCCTCCCAGGCGATGATCTCGGGGATCTTCGCGAGCACCTTCGCGCTCGCCTCGGCCTGGGCGGGGTCGACGGCGGTGAGGACCGGCAGGCCGTGCGGGCCCGTGGCGCGGGTGATGTCGTAGTGGCCGATGGCGACCGTGGCGAGGTAGCTCGCCATGGGCTGGGCGGTGTGCCAGGCGTAGGTGGTATGGCCGCCGCGGGTGTTCTGGCTGGTCAACTCCCCGTTGGAGACGGCCTGGAGGCCCTTGGGGACGGTGACCGTGATGTCGTAGGTCGCCTTGTCCGAGGGGTGGTGGTCACCGGGGAACCAGGCCATGGAACCGACCGGCTCGCCGAGGCCGAGCGCGCCGTCGGCGGTGCGCAGCCAACCCTCCTCGGAGCCGTCGGGGTCGGTGAGGGTCCGCGGGGTGCCCGAGTAGCGCACGGTGGTGCTGAAGGTCTCGCCCTTGCCGAGGTCGTCGTGGGGACGGACGGTGAGTTCCTGGCCGGCGCGGTTCCAGCGGGCGGCCTCGCCCTCGACGGTGACGGAGCCGACGTCCAGTCCGGCGAGGTCGAGGTCGAAGGCGGACAGGTCCTTCGTTGCGCGGGCGGTGATGACCGCCTTGCCGGTGAGGTGGTGGGTACCCGGGGCGTAGTCGAGGGTGAGGGCGTAGTGGGTGACGTCGTAGCCGCCGTTGCCCGCCTTCGGGAAGTAGGGGTCGCGCACGCCGGAGCCGCCCGGTGTGCCATGGACGCCGCCGTCGCACGCGGTGCCGGTGAGGGCGAGGGCGAGGGCGAGCAGCGCGGCGGCCGGGACAAGGCGCGCGGATCGGAACATGCCAGTGATCTTAGGGTGGGGCACCCACCGGAGCGGGGGCGGGGCGAGGGGCGTGACACCATCTCCCCCGTGCTCGACATCGGCTACGCCCTCTCCAACCGCTTCCCGGACCCGCCGCAGACCAACTACCGCCGCGCGGACGTCCACGCGCTGCGGCACGACCTGTTCTGCGGGGACGTCTACCTCGCGGACACCAAGACGGACCGGGAGCTGTCCACGGCCTGGGGATGGGTGCCGGTGCTGGACTTCGCGTGGGCGCTGTGCGACATCGTGGAGCAGCTGGACCGGGATCCGCTGGGCTCCCGCGCCTCCCGCCCGCAGCGGGCGGAGCTGGACTTCACCGAGTCCACCGACCGGATGCTCTTCGAGCGCCGCTTCGGCTGGGTGGACATCGAGGCCGACTGGATGCCGGCCGAGGAGTCCCCGCTCACCTTCTCCCACGCCGAACTCCGCCGCGAGTCCCGCGACTTCCTCCACGACCTGATCGCCGACCTGACCGACCTCCATGACGGCCTGTCGGAGAACCCGGCGATCTGGACCCTCCAGGCGCGTTTTCCCCGGGTGTCCTGAGTTCTCACCCCTCCACCCGGATCCCCAGCTCCCCCGCCAGCAGGGGCGCCAGATCCAGCAGCTGCCCCGTGCTGATCACCGCCCCCGACAGCCGGTCGAGCCCCCGGGTGATCTCCAGAGGGGCGGCCCCGCGCAGGTCCACGTCCTTCAGGGTCGCGCCGCCGAAGTCGGCCTCCTTCAGGGCGCAGTCGACGAACTCGACCCGCTCTAGGTGGGCGCCGGCGAAGTCCGGCTCGACCAGGACGCACGACTCGAAGACGACGTCCTTGAGCCGGGCCTCGCGGAGGTTGAGGTAGTCGATCTTTCCGCCGCGGACGACGACCCGTTCCAGGACGGCTCCGTGGAGCTGGGTGCCGCCGAGGCGGGGCTCGTGGACCTCGACGTCACGGAACGTGGACTCGGCCAGGTTCGTGCCGACTCCGCGCAGGCCGGTGAGGATCGAGTCCAGCACCCGGGCCCGGGTCAGAGCCGTCTCGTCCATCACGCAGCCGGTCAGCGCGCAGTCCATGAAGCGGGCGCCCGCGCCGTCCTGTCCGGCCAGGTCCTCCTTCCGGAACTCCAGCCCGTCGTAGTCGCCGTCCGGCGCCAAGCCGCCGCCCGGCCACGGCTCCAGAGCCGGCAGCCGCAGCTCCGGCCGTCGTGCGGCTTTCAGCCCTGCCCTGCCCGGGCCCGGGCCCGTCGTTCTCCTCGCCATGCGCCCATGCTGCACCCCGCCACTGACAGTCCGTCCGGCCTGCGGAAACCGGATCCGCAGCCGGTCGATGTCACATCTCCGGCCCCGGCCGTCGTACTCACGGACCAGGTGGACCGACTCGAGGGAGAACCCACCCCATGCACCGCATCACCCTCGTCGGCGGCGGCTTCGCCGGCCTCACCGCCGCCATCACCGCCGCCGGGGCCGGCGCCAGGGGCACCGTGTACGAGGCCCACCACACCCTGGGCGGCCGGGCCCGCACCGCCGAGGGGGCCGTACCGGACGAACGAGGGCCCGCACGCCCTCTACAACGGCGGCCCGCACTGGACCTGGCTCAGGCAGCGCGATATGGGCAGGCCGCTCGCCCCGATCCCGCCCCTGGAGGCGGTCCGGCTGCGGCTGCGCCACCACGGCGTGCTGCGCCGCACCCCGCCCCTCGCCCTGCTCAAGCTGCCGCGCCCAGGTGTCCGCCAGGCCCCCGTCGACACCGACTTCCCCAGCTGGGCGACCGGCATCGCCGGCGAGGAGGGCGCCCGCGCGGCCGCGAACCACTCCGCCGTCGCCCCGGCATCTCGTCTTCGGCTGGTCCGCCGAGGGCATCGGGGACGGACCGCGGGGGTACCACGTCGGGGGCGTCTCCGAGTCGGTCCTCGGCCCGGCGATGCTCCGGAAGGCAGGCGGTCTGCGCGCGCTCGAACGGCGCGCCCTCACCGCGGCCGCCGAGGGCCGTCTGCGCCCGGCCGTCACCCGCTTCCCGCTCTCCGAGGCGGCCGCCGCGCACCGGGCACTCCAGACGCGCGGCACGATCGGAAAAGTGGTGCTCGAGCCATGAGCATCGAGCGTGACGAACCCGCACACCCGGATGCGATACGCCCCGATTCGTGGTCTTCTGGCGAGATGAGTACCGGCCGAAGGGGTGAAACCCCGCCGATGGCGGCCGGGGCCGAAGGAACCGATCCCCACCGCTGGTGGGGGCTGGTCGTCATCGCCCTCGCCCAGCTGATGGTGGTCCTGGACGCGACGATCGTGAACATCGCGCTCCCCTCGGCACAGCATGCCCTGAACATCTCCGACGGCAACCGGCAGTGGGTCATCACCGCCTACACCCTCGCCTTCGGCGGGCTGCTGCTGCTCGGCGGCCGGATCGCCGACCTCGTCGGCCGCAAACGGACCTTCGTCGTCGGTCTCATCGGCTTCGCGGCCGCCTCCGCCCTCGGCGCCGCCGCCACCAGCTCCGGCATGCTCTTCGGCGCCCGCGCCCTGCAGGGTGCCTTCGCGGCCGTCCTCGCACCCTCCGCGCTCAGCCTGCTGACCACGACGTTCACCGACCCGCGTGAGCGCGGCAAGGCCTTCGGCATCTACGGCGCCCTGGCCGGCAGCGGCTCGGCCATCGGGTTCATCGTCGGCGGTCTGCTCACCCAGTACCTGAACTGGCGCTGGTGTCTGTACGTCAACGTGCCCATCGCCGCCATCGCGGTCCTCGGCGCCTTCGCCCTGCTCCGCGACCGCCCCGGACACGGCGACGCCCGCCTCGACGTACCCGGCGTGCTGCTCGGCTGCGGTGGACTGGTCGCGATCGTCTACGGCTTCAGCGAGGCCGAACCGCGCGGCTGGACCGATCCGCTGGTGCTCGCCCTGTTCGCGGCCGGTGTCGTCCTGCTCACCGTCTTCGTGTGGTGGCAGGGCCGGGCCCCGAGCCCGCTGCTGCCGCTGCACATCGTCCGGGACCGCAACCGCGCCGGCTGCTTCCTGACGATGATGCTCGCCGTGATCGGCATGTTCGGGCTGTTCCTGTTCATGACCTACTACCTGCAGGTGATCCTCGGCTACTCGCCGGTCAGGGCCGGTCTGGCGTTCCTGCCCCTGACCGCCGCGATCATCATCGGCTCCACCCAGATATCGGCCCGCCTGCTGCACCGGGTGGCCCCGCGCATGCTCATGGTGCCCGGCATGCTCCTGGCCGCGTCCGGGTTGCTGCTGCTGACCCGGATGACGGTCGGCTCCTCCTACGCCACCGAGATCCTGCCCGCCCTGCTGCTGATGGGCCTCGGCATGGGCCTGACCTTCATGCCGGTGTTCGCCACCGCCACCGCGGGCGTCGCCCCGCGCGACTCCGGCGTCACCTCGGCGACCGTCAACACCTCGCAGCAGGTGGGCGGCTCCATCGGCACGGCCCTGCTCAACACCATCGCCACCACCAGCAGCGCCGCCTACATCACCGCCCATCTGCACAACCCCGCCGAGAAGGCCACCGTGATCCCGGTGGGCGTGGTGCACGGCTACACGGTCGCCATCTGGTGGGCGGCGGGCGTGATGCTGCTCGCGGGGCTGGTGGCGGGGCTGATGGTCACGGCCAAGGCCCCCGGCCACGGGGCACCGGCTCAGGCACCGGTGCCGGAGTCAGTCGGCTGAGCGGCCCAGTCGGGCCAGCGCCCGGTCCGTGAGCCGGTACACCGTCCACTCGTCCTGCGGGCGGGCGCCGAGCGCCTCGTAGAAGCCGATCGCGGGCCGGTTCCAGTCCAGCACCGACCACTCCAGGCGCTCGTAGCCGCGCCGCACGCAGATGCGCGCCAGCTCGGTCAGCAGCGCCCGGCCGTGGCCGCCGCCCCGGGCGGAGGGGCGGACGTACAGGTCCTCCAGGTAGATGCCGTGCACCCCGCGCCACGTGGAGAAGTTCAGGAACCACAGCGCGAACCCGACGGACTCCCCGGTCCCCTCGTCCACGGCCATGTGCGCGAACACCGCCGGCCGCTCCCCGAACAGTGCCTCCCGCAGCTGCTCCTCGCTCGCCCGCGCCTCCTGCGGGGCCTTCTCGTACTCGGCCAGCTCCCGGATCAGGGTGTGGATGACGGGGACGTCGGCGGGGGTCGCGGAGCGAATCATGAGGGGGAGGCTAGCGAGGGTCTGTCCTCCCCCGTCACCCGGTCCGGCTCAGTGGCGGCCGGCCACCCGGTCCGCGACCCGTGCCAGGCGCGAGGACTCCGTGCTCGGGTGGAGGCGTTCGCGCTCGTCGGCGGCGCGGTAGGTGGCGTACATGCCCTGGACGCCCAGCCAGCGGAAGGGCTCCGGCTCCCACTTGCGGACCTTGTGGTTCACCCACGGCAGGTCCGTCAGCTCGGTGCGGCCGCCCTGCCCCGAGTCCTGCTGGACGAGGTCGCGCAGGGTGCGGGCGGCCAGGTTGGTGGTGGCGACGCCCGAGCCGACGTATCCGCCCGCCCAGCCGAGTCCGGTGGCCCGGTCGAGGGTGACCGTGGCGCACCAGTCGCGGGGTACGCCGAGGACGCCGGACCACGCGTGCTCGACGCGCACGCCCGCGAGGGACGGGAAGAAGCGGGTAAGGATCTCCCGCAGCGCCTCGATCGTCTCCGGCTGGGTGCGGCCGTCGTTGTCGGTGCGCGAGCCGAAACGGTACGGCACCCCGCGCCCGCCCAGCGCGATCCGCCCGTCCGCCGTGCGCTGCGCGTACATGTAGGCGTGCGCCATGTCGCCCAGCGTCTGACGGCCGTCCCAGCCGATCGCGGCCCACTGCTCCTCGGTGAGCGGCTCGGTGGCGATCATGGAGGAGTTCATCGGCAGCCAGGTGCGCCGCTGACCTTTGAGGGAGGCGGTGAAGCCCTCCGTGCAGCGCAGCACGTAGGGGGCGCGGACCGTGCCGTAGGGGGTCACGGCGTGCTGGGGGCGGATCTCGGTGACCGGTGTCGACTCGTGGATGGTCACGCCGAGCGCCTCCACGGCCGCGGCGAGGCCCTTGACCAGCTTCACCGGGTGCAGCCGGGCACCATGCGGGGTCCAGGCCGAGCCCACCGCGCCGGCCACCCTGATCCGCTCGGCGGTCTGCCGGGCACCGTACAGCTCGCGGTCCTTCTCGCCGTACGACAGCTCGTGCTCGTGGAACGCCTTCAGCCGGGCCAACTGGGCGGGGGTGGTCGCCACTTCCAGCACCCCGCCGCGGTGCACGTCGGCGTCGATGCCCTCCGCCTCGGCGACCGCGACGACCTCGGCCACGGTGTCGTTCATCGCCCTCTGCAGGCGTACGGCGGCCTCGTGGCCGTGCAGCTTCGCGTACCGGTCGCGGCCCGCGATGCCGTTGTACAGCCAGCCGCCGTTGCGGCCGGAGGCTCCGTAGCCGCAGAACTTCTGCTCCAGGACGGTGATCCGCAGAAAGGGGGCGGCCTTCTTCAGGTAGTACGCGGTCCACAGACCCGTGTAGCCGCCGCCGACGATGACGACGTCGGCGGACGCGTCCCCGGGCAGCGGCTCCCGCACCGCCGGGAGACCGTCGTCCGCGTACCAGAAGGAGATGCCGCCGTTGACGACACTGCTTGCCGAGCTGCTCATGCGCGGACGTTAACCCAGAGGGCGGCCAGTGTCTCCTTCGGATTCCATGCTTTTCCACGGCCCCTGACCAGGGGATGACACGCCAGTCCGAGGAGCACGCCCAGGAGGTGGCCGAAGTCGGTGAAGGTGCGGCTGGTGGCGAGCGGGACCGCGTAGATCGCGAGCAGGACCGCCAGGTACGGGTACCGCCAGGGCGCCGCGATCCGGTACGTGAGCACCGCCATCACCCCCGCCAGCGCGTAACTGACGCCGATGTCCAGGGTGTTGACCGCCGAGTGCGGGGCCATGCCGTCGTGGATCGCCTTCAGCAGGGCCAGCTCGCTGATCAACGTGGCGAACACGTGCGCGACCACGCACACCGCGAGCCAGCGCAGGGTGCCGAGCCAGCGTTCGGCCGAGGCGTGGAAGACGGTGTACAGGAGCGCGTACGGCAGCCAGCGGCCGCCGTCGATCCACATCGCGCTGGTGATCAGCACCCGCATCGGGTTCTGCGACAGCTCGTGGATGTTGGTCGAGCGCTGCCGCAGGAAGTCCTGCTCGAAGGCCGGCGACATGTGGTGCAGGGCGACGGTGGTGAAGAACAGGATCAACAGCCAGACGTACGTGCCCGGGGCGCTGCGGACGTAGGCCGCGACCGCCCGGAGCCCATGCCGACATCGGATGACCCGGTTCACAGACGTCAGTATGGTCGGCAAGGTGATCGAGGTGCCTGGCGAGCCGGCCGCTTCTCGGGAGAAATTCAACGGGGAGGCCGGGCGGGCGTTCGTCGCGTTCCTGCCTCGGCGGGCCGAGGAGTTCCTCGGGCGCCGGCAGCAGTGGGTCGAGGGACCGGCGATGTACGGGGTGACCGCGCTGGTCCTGGCGGTGAGCCGGGGCGACGGCAGCCCGGCCGCGCTCGAGCTGCAACTGTTCGACGAGGAGAGCGCGGCGAGCCCGTGGCCCCGCGGGCCTGGGACGGGGACGGTGCCGTACGGCTGCTGGAGCACGACGAGCCGACCCGCACCCTGCCGCTGGAGCGGCTGGACGAGGGCCGCATGCTGACCGGGGTGCCCAAGGCGCGCGAGCGGTCCTCGTGATCGGCGCACTGCTGGGCCGGCTGACGTCCGTGCCGGCCCCGGCCGGGCTGCGCCGTCCGGGCGACATCGCACAGGCGATGCCGGACCGGGTCCCCCGGGCGCTGGGCCGGATACCGGACGCGTCGGCCCGCCGGCTGCTCGCGGACTGCGCGGGCGCCGTCCGGGAGGTGCTCACCGAGCCCGGGGACCGGCCGCTGCACCGGGACCTGCACCTCGACGACGTCCTGGCGGCCGGCCGGGCGACGTGGCTCGCCATCGACCCCAAGCCACCGGCCGCCGACCCCGGCTTCGACCTGCTCCCCGAGATCGACATCCGCTACGACGCCGCGAGACCCGCCGGCGCTTCGAGGCGCCGGGTGGGCGCTGCGCGGCGGTTGACACGCCGCCGAACGGCCTATCCGGCCTATCAGTGGATTAATCGGTCATACGGTACGGGATATGAAGAGATGTCACCTCGCATATCTCGCGTGCACCGCCGCCCTCGTCGGCGTCGGACTGGGTGCGGTCCCCGCAGCGGCCGCCCACAAGATCCTGGTGGTCCACCAGGGCGAATCGATCCAGAAGGCGGTGGACGCCGCACGGGCCGGAGACACCGTTTTCGTGCTCGGCGGCACCTACCACGAGAGCGTCAAGATCAGCACCCCCCGGGTGACGCTGCGGGGCGTGGGTCCCGGGACGGTGATCAAGCCCGTCGGCACCAAGCCCGCTCCCAAGCCGCCCAAGACGACGGCCGCGAAGGCCGCCATCAGCTGTGCCGAGGGCGGCAACGGCATCTGTGTGGTGGGCACCAAGACCAAGAACGTCGAGGGCGTCACCGTCTCCGACCTGACCGTGACCGGGTTCAGCCGGGCCGGGGTGTTCGGCATGGCGACGGACGGCATGACCGTCCACAGGGTGTACGCCGTCAAGAACGGGGTCTGGGGCATCGCCCAGGAGCGGTCCGTGCGCGGCCTCTTCAGGGACAACTACGCGCGTGACAACGGCGACGCGGGCCTGTTCCTCGCCAACACCATCAAGGAGGAGGCCGGCGCCTACGACGCCGGCCGGACCCTGGTCGAGCACAACCGCTTCGAGGGCAACCGGATCGGCGTCACCGTCCGGCGGCTGCGCAACCTCACCCTCGCGGAGAACTACGTCACCGGCAACTGCGCCGGGGTGTTCGTCGTCGGCGACGAGAACAAGCCGAAGGCCGGCAACGTGCAAGTGACCTCCAACCGCGTCGACAAGAACAACAAGTCCTGCCCGAAGACCGAGCGGCTGCCCGCACTCCAGGGCTCCGGAATCGTCCTGACGGGTACCGAGAAGAACCGGGTGGCCGGGAACCTCGTCACCGGGCACGCGGGCAAGTCCCCGCTGTCCGGCGGCATCGTGCTGTTCAAGAGCTTCGTGGGCGTGACCAGCGACCAGAACGTGGTCGACCAGAACACGCTGCAGAACAACTCCCCCGCCGACCTCGTGAACACGGAGACGAAGGGCAGGGGCAACTCCTTCCGGGGCAACTCCTGCCGGGTCTCCAGGCCCGCGGGTCTGTGCTGACCGCCCGACCACTGCCCCTGCTGGACCGACGCAGGCCGAAGAAAGAGAGAGGGCGGCAGATGACGTCCGCTGAAACAGTCCCACCGCCACCCATGCGGCTGCGCGAACTCGTGTTCGGTGCGGCCTGTGCCGCCGCCGTCCGGGCGGCCGCCCGGCTGGGCGTCGCCGACGCCCTCGCCGACACCCCGATGGCTGCCGAGGACCTGGCGGCCGCGGTGAAGACCGAACCGAAGCCGCTTCGCCGGCTGTTGCGGGCCCTGTCCTGCTACGGCGTCTTCGCCGAGCGGCCGGACGGCACCTTCGCGCACACCGAGATGTCCCGGCTGCTGCGCGAGGACGACCCGAACAGCCTGCGCGCCATCGCCCTGTGGTGCACCGAACCGTGGACCTGGGACGCCTGGCCCCGGCTGGACGAGGCGGTGCGCACCGGCAGGAACGTCGTGGAGGACCTCTACGGCAAGGAGTTCTTCACCTACCTCAACGAGGACGCGCCGGAGTCCGCGGACGTCTTCAACCGCGCGATGACCCGCTCCAGCGAGCAGTCGGCGCGGGAGGTGGCGGCCCTGCTGGACCTGTCCGGGGCCAAGTCGGTCGCGGACATCGGTGGCGGCCAGGGTCACGTGGTGGCCTGCCTGCTGGACAAGTACCCGCAGATGCGGGGCAGTCTGCTCGACCTGCCCCGGGTGGTCGAGAACGCCCTGCCGCGGCTGCGCGAGGGCGGCGACCTCGCCGGCCGCGCGCGGATCGTGCCCGGCGACGTCCGGGAGGCGATCCCGGTCGAGGCCGACGTCTACATCATCAAGAACATCCTGGAGTGGGACGACGAGAGCACGGCCCGGACGCTCGGCAACGTCGTGGAGGCGGGCGGCCCTGGCACCCGGGTCGTCGTCATCGAGAACCTGGTGGACGACACCCCCTCGATGCGCTTCAGCACCGCCATGGACCTGCTGCTGCTCCTCAACGTCGGCGGGGCCAAGCACACCACCGACTCCATGGTGAGCAGGCTGACCTCGGCGGGCCTGCTGGTGGACGACATCCGGCCGGTCAACCCGTACCTGCACGCGTTCGACTGCCACGTGCCGGCGTGACGGGACACCCCCGCACAGGCCACCGGCCGCCGGGCCCGCAGCGTCGCGGGCCCGGCTGCCGGTGGCCGTCCGGGGGTGCGGTACGGCTCAGTCGCGCTCCCAGACGTAGAAGCGCTGTGCCATCGCGTCCTTGGGAGACCTCCAGGTCTCCGGGTCGTACGCGCTGACGTACGCGGACAGGCGCTCGCTGACGTCCCGGAACTCGGGGTGGCTCGTCACCTTGGCGATGGCGGGTCCCGGCTCGCGCTCGGACTCGATGAGGTGCATGTACACATCGCCGAACTGGAAGAGGCTGCGCCGCACGACGCCCACGAGGTGGGGCAGTTCTCCGCGGTCGGACTCCTCGAACACCTTGGCGATGTCCGGGGCGGAGCCCGGGGCCATCCGGGCGACGATCAGGGCCTGGTGCATGTCGCTCCTCCGTCCGGTTCAGTCGGCCAGGGCCGGGGCGGGCCGGTGTCCGGCGGCGGCCTTCTCGATCTTGTCCCGGATGAGGGCCATCTGGACCTTGGAGTTCTTGTTGATGTTGTCGGTCATCCAGTCGTCGTCGACCGGGGCGTCCGGCTTCATCGCGAAGTCCTGCGTCCAGACCATGCGGGTGCCGGCGGGGACCTCCTCGTACCGCCACAGGATGTCCATGTGGGCGAAGGGGCCGGTCTCCACACGGCGGGCCTTGACGCTGAGGGTGTCGCGGTCGGGCTCGCGCTCGGAGACCCAGCTCCAGACGGTGCCGTTCTCGTCCGGGTGCATGGTCAGCCGGAACGTCGTCTTCTTCCCCTCCCGGGAGAGGATCTCGACGGAGGCGTACTCGCTGAACAGCTGCGGCCACCTCTCCAGGTCGTTGGTCATGTCCCAGACCAGGTCCAGCGGAGCGGCGATCGTGATCTCGTTCTGGGTGTGTCCTGACATCTCAGGCTCCTGCCATCAGGGTGCTGTTGACGAGGTTGAGGAACTGCTGGGGCGTCTTGCAGCGCTCCGCGTCGACCGGCATCGGCGTGCCGTGCGCGTTCTCCAGCTCGCCGACGATGCCGAGCAGGCCCAGCGAGTCGATGCCGAGAACGTCGAAGCCGGTGTCCGGCTTCTCCTGGAGCTGCTGCGGGCTGACGGTGACCCCGGCGGCCTTCTTCATCAGCGCGGCGAGTTCTTCCACTGTGATCTGGGGCATGTGCCTTCCTCCTTTGCTGTGCTCACTGCGTGGCGCCGTGCCGCAGCACCAGCGCCGAGTTCGACCCCATGAGTCCGCGGCTGAGCACCAGCGCCGTACGCAGTTCGGCGACGCGGGCGCGGCCGGTCACGAGGTCGAGGTCGTGGCAGACGTCGAAGACGTTCGGCGTCGGCGGGATCAGTCCGTGCTCCATGGCGAGCACGGCCGCCGCGGTGTCCAGCACGGGCGCCGCGCAGTAGCCCCGGCCGATGCCGGTCTTCGGCGCCGTGACCGGCACCCGGGTGCCGTGCGCGCCGAGGGCGTCGGCGAGGGCGAGTACCTCGGCCCGGTCCGCCTCCGGCACCCCGAGGGCGTCGGCGAAGACGACGTCGACCTCCTCGGGAGCGCAGCCGGCCTCGTCCAGGGCCTGCCGGACGGCATGGGCCAGACCGTGCCGGGACTCAGCCCAGCGGGAGGCGCCGGTGAAGGTCGCCGCGTGCCCCGCCACGAAGGCCCGGACCGCCGCACCGCGCTCGCGGGCGGCCGGCTCCGCCTCCAGGACGAGCATCGCGCCGCCCTCGGCCGGCACGAACCCGCAGGCGGCATCCGTGAACGGGCGGTAGGCGCGGGACGGGTCGGCCTCGACGCTCAGCTCCTCGTAACCGAGCTGGCAGACCACCGAGTACGGCGCCAGCGGCGCCTCGGTGGAGCCGGCCACGATCACATCGGTGCCGCGCCGCACCGCCCGTGCCGCGTGCGCGAGGGCGTCCAGACCGCCGGCCTCGTCGGAGGCGACGACCGAGCAGGGGCCCTTGAACCCGCGGCGGATGGAGATCTGGCCGGTGCTCGCGGCGTAGAACCAGGCGATGGACTGGTACGGGCCGACGAAACGGCTGCCCTTGCCCCACAGCTGCTGCAGCTCGCGCTGGCCGAACGCGCCGCCACCGGACCCGGCGGCGGTGACCACCCCGATGGAGTACGGCTCCTCGGAGGTGTCGGCCTGCCCGAGCCGGGCGTCGTCGAGCGCGAAGTCGGCCGCCGCCATGGCGAAGTGCGTGAACCGGTCGGTCTGGACGAGGAAGCGCTCCTCGATCGTCACCGCCGGGTCGAAGGCGCGGATCTCGCCGGCCACCTTCAGCGGAAGGTGCTCACAGCCCTCCCGGGTGACCCGGTCGAGGACGTTGAGGCCTTCCTGGGTGGCCTTCCAGAAGGTGTCGGTGCTGGTGCCGTTGGGCGCGACGACCCCGATGCCGGTGATGGCCGCGCGTCGGCCGTGCGGTTCGCTCATCGTGTCCTCTCCCTCGTCCGGGTCAGGACCACCGCGGACTGGAAGCCCCCGAACCCGCTGCCCACGGACAGGACGCTGGTCAGCTTCCGTTCGCGGGCGACGCGCGGGACGTAGTCCAGGTCGCACTCGGGGTCGGGGGTCTCGTAGTTCGCGGTCGGCGGTACGACCTGCTTGGTGAGGGCCAGCACACAGGCGACCACCTCGATCGCCCCGATCGCCCCGAGGGAGTGCCCCACCATCGACTTGATGGAGCTCATCGGGGTGTCGTAGGCGTGGTCGCCGAGCGCCCGTTTCACGGCCGCCGTCTCGTGACGGTCGTTCTGCCGGGTGCCGGAGCCGTGCGCGTTGACGTAGTCGATCGCCGTCGGGTCGAGCCGCGCGTGGTCGAGTGCCATGTCGATCGCCCGGGCCATCTCCAGGCCCTCGCTGGTCAGACCGGTCATGTGGTAGGCGTTGCCGAAGGTGGCGTAGCCGCCCAGCTCGCAGTACACGTGCGCGCCGCGGGCCCGGGCGTGTTCCAGCTCCTCCAGGACGAGCACCGCACCGCCCTCGCCCATGACGAACCCGTCACGGTTGTTGTCGAAGGGCCGGGAGGCGTGTGCGGGGTCGTCGTTGTTCGGGGAGGTGGCCTTGATCGCGTCGAAGCAGGCCATGGTGATCGGGGAGATCGGCGAGTCCGAGGCCCCGGCTATGCAGACGTCGGCCCGGCCCTCCTCGACCGTGTGGAAGGCGTACCCCACGGCGTCCAGGCCCGAGGTGCAGCCCGTGGAGACGGTCTGCACCGGACCCTGGGCGCCGAAACGTTCCGCCACCGCGGACGCCACCGTGCTCGGCGAGAACGCCCGGTGCAGATGCGCGCCCGCCTCACGGTGATCGACGTCCCAGCGCTGCCCGCGGTGACTGACCAGGACGTAGTCGTGCTCCAGCCGGGTGGTGCCGCCGACCGCGGTGCCCAGCGAGACCGCTATGCGCCAGGGGTCCTCCCGGGCGAGGTCGAGGCCGGAGTCCCGGACCGCCTCGTCCCCGGCGACCAGGGCGAACTGGATGTACCGGTCCGCCCGTTCGGCCTGCTCCGCGTCCAGGCCGTGCGACACCGGGTCGAAGTCGCACTCGGCGGCTATCCGCGACCTGAGCTCCGAGGGGTCGAAGAAGGTGATGCCCCGCGTCGCGGTCCGGCCGTCGGCAAGCAGATCCCAGAATGCCGGTACGCCGATGCCGCCCGGAGCAACGATGCCTATGCCAGTGACCGCCACGCGCCGGGTCATGACCTGACCCGACCCCGGTCGGCCGCGTGCGCGGCACCCGCCTCGGCCGGCTCGGTGACCACCGCGGCAGCCCCGATGACCTCCGTCTCCTCCGTGTCGACATGACCCAGCTGCGGCCGCGGGGCCAGCGGACCCAGGTGAAAGACGATCCGCGCCTCCACCTTGCCGACATTGCGGAAACGGTGCCGCATGTGGGCGGGGATCATCAGCCCCTGCTCGGGCCGCAGCGAATGCGGCTCACCGTCGAGGTCCACCTCCAGCTGCCCGCAGACGACGTAGACGAACTCCTCGGAGTACGGGTGGTAGTGCTCACCGATGCGGTCACCGGGCTGCACGATGGCCACACCCATGAAGCCGCTGGTGGAGCCGACCGTGGCCGGGGTGAGCATGGCGCGCAGGTCGCCGCCTCGCCGGACGTTGGGCTCGACCTCGCTGAGATCCACGATTTTCGGACGGGGTTTGATGGACAACGTTTCCTCCGTGGTGTGTGCGGCGTCGGCGCTCGGTGATGGGGGGAGCGGGCCGTCGGATCAGGCGTCCGGCGACCGGCGGTCGGTGATCAGGTCCATACGGGCGACCCCGGCGTCCAGCAGCTCCCGAACCTCGGCGGCCACCTTGGCGTCCGCCGGCAGTGCCTCGACGCCCCGCTCGTCGCGCACGTCCACCAGCCGGACCACGATGTCGTCGCGCTGGAAGACCGTGCTGCGCAGCACCGGGCTCGCCGGATCGTCCGCCGCCGCCGTGTCGGTCCGCGCGAGCAGCTCGGCCAGCCGCATCCCGCGGCCCGGCCGGGCCGGGTAGTACAGGGCCTGCCGGATCCCCTCCCGCTGGTCGTCCGCGCTCACGTGGTGGACGGCAGGCAGCGCAGCCCGGGTGAAGAACATCCGGGCCGACTCCTGGTCGTCGAGGTCCCGGTCCTGCTCCAGATACGGGTTGATCGCCTCCTCCACGGCCCGCACCTCCGGCTGCCGGGCCACGTGCCGCAGCGCCGCGAGCAGATCGCCCCGCACCTCGATGGCGCGCACCACCCGGTTGCCGTGCATGAACAGCGACGTCCGGCACAGCCGCGTCGTGTCGTCCACCCGCGCCTCGGGCGAGGCGTAGTCCGAGAGGATCTTCGCGACCTTCTTCTCACTGCCCGGCTTGACCGTGAAGGTCAGCGCGTGCCGGATCACCCCGTCGCCGATGCGCGGGTGATCCTGCAGCCGGCGCTTGCCCGACTGCGCCTGGCCAGCGGCGCCGCCGGTCTCGCGCACCACGTGGAACCGCAGCGACCTGGTGTCACGGACACAGCTGTGCAGCGGCTGCACCATCCGCACGTGCTCCTCGCTGTTCACCCAGGTGAGGAACGGCGGGGCACTCTCCCACTCACTCGTGATGAGCCATTGGGATGGATTCTCGATGGACTGGCAGAGTTGGTCGCTGACATGGCCGGGAACCGACGCAACCTGGTTGCACAGCTGCTCGTACGCCTCGAGGAACTGCTGCTGCGCGCCGTCGTAGACGTCGACCAGGAGGACGACCCGGAGCCGGGAGCCGTCGAACACGGACTGGGAGACACGCTTCGACACCTCGCGTGCCGGCGTTTCTGAAAGACGTTCAGACGTCGTGGTCATCCTGCACACATCTCCTTCGCGGGGGGCAGAGCCGTCGCCGGCCGCGAATGACGCGACGGCAGCGTTCCTTGATCCTGTGCCGGTCCCCACGGGCCCGCGACTCGTATGAACCACGTGGGTGATTGGGCACGCGAAGCCACGGCCACCGGGCAAGAGAACTCACAGGCGCCCCACACGCTCACCCCTGCCTCTGGAGGCTTCGATGCATCAAAAAGCCGACCACCGGGTCCCCGTCCTCATCGTGGGCGGCTCTCTGGTGGGCCTGTCCATGTCCGTGTTCCTGGGCCGTCTGGGTGTGCGGCACATGCTCGTCGAGCGGCACTCCGGGACCTCGATCCACCCGCGTGGACGCGGCAACAACGTGCGGACGATGGAACTGTTCCGGGTGGCCGGAATCGAGCCGGACATCAAGGCGGCGGCCTCACTCCTCGCCGAGAACCACGGCATCCTGCAGACCCCCACACTCGTCGGCGACGCGGGCGAATGGCTCTTCAAGCACATCGACCCGGGCGGCGGACTCGCGAGGTTCAGCCCCACCAACTGGTGCCTGTGCAGCCAGAACGACCTCGAACCCGTCCTCCTGGACAACGCCCGGGAATTCGGCGGCGACCTGCGTTACTTCCACCGGATGGAGTCCTTCGAACAGGACGCCGACGGAGTGACGGCGGTGGTGCGCGACCGCAACACCGAGAAGTGCTACACCGTCCGGGCGGACTACCTGGTCGCCGCGGACGGCCCCCGCAGCCCGGTCCGGGACGCCCTCGGCATCGGCCAGACCGGCCCCGGCGACCTGTTCGCCAACGTCAGCGTCACCTTCCGTTCCTCCGCGCTGGCCGAAGTCGTCGGCGACCGCCGCTTCATCTGCTGCTACCTCACCCACCCGGACGCCGACGGCGCCCTGCTGCCGGTCGACAACAAGGAACGCTGGGTCTTCCACGCCCCCTGGCACCCGGAGCACGGCGAAACGCTCGACGAATTCACCGAGGAACGCCTCCAGCGCCACATCCGCCGGGCCGTGGGCGTGTCCGACCTCGACGTGGAAATCACCGGAAAGGCGTCCTGGCGAGCCGCCGAACGGGTCGCCGACCGCTACGCCCACGGAAGGGTCTTCCTCGCCGGGGACTCCGCCCACGAGATGTCCCCCACCGGCGCCTTCGGCTCCAACACGGGCATCCAGGACGCCCACAACCTCGCCTGGAAGCTGGCCGCCGTCCTGGCCGGCTGGGCGGGACCCGGCCTCCTCGAGACCTACGACACCGAACGCCGCCCGGTCGCCCTGGCCACCAGCGCCCGCGCCTCCGCACGCTCCGTCGAACACAGCCACCCCGGCTTCGCCCCCGCCCCCGGCGTCGGCGTCGGCAAACGCGGCGGCATCCTGAACGTCGTCCTCGGCTACCGCTACCCGCACGGCGCCGTCCTCGGCACCGACCCCGACCAGCCGGTGGTCCCCGACGGCCTGACCCTGTCCGGGCAGCCCGGCACCCGCGCCCCACACCTGTGGCTGCGTCGCACCGGAGCCCGCCTGTCCACCCTCGACCTGTACGAGCGCTCCCTGGTCCTGCTCACCGACGCCCCGGACGACGCGGGCTGGCACGAGGCGGCCCGCCGCATCGCCGGCACGGACGGCGTACGACTGGACGCGTACCGGATCGGGCCCGGCGGGGACGCCGACCTGATGTACGACACCTCCGACACCTCCGGCACGGCCGAGACCGACTGGGCCCGGCTTCACGGCGTCACCGCCGACGGCGCGGTGCTGGTACGGCCGGACGGATTCGTGGCGTGGCGTGCGACGGGGGCGGTACCGGACCCGGAGGGGGTGCTGCGGGAGGTGCTCGGGGCCCTGCTCCGAACAACCTGACCTGCAAAAACCTGAAGGCCACCCGAACGGTGAGATGCGGGTGGCCTTCGTCGCCGGAGCCCCCTGTCGGATTCGAACCGACGACCTTCGCTTTACAAGAGCGGCGCTCTGACCAGCTGAGCTAAGGAGGCCTGCACGCGCGCGTGCCGCGTGCGTGCCTGTGCAGTGTACCCACGTCCCGGCGCGGCCCCGTCGAAAATCTCCGCGAAGTTCACAGGGGTCCAGGTGCTGACAGACCGCGTGAACGGCAGGTACCGTCCTGACCCAGTTCACTCGTGTGGACTACACCAACCACCTTCCTACAACGGATCGTCCGGCACGTTCCTGCCGGTAGAAGGGGGCCCATTCACCATGGCCACTGTCTCGTTCGACAAGGCGACCCGGATCTACCCGGGTTCCACCAAGCCCGCCGTCGACGCGCTCGAGATCGACATCGAGGACGGCGAGTTCCTCGTCCTGGTCGGCCCGTCGGGCTGCGGAAAGTCCACCTCCCTGCGGATGCTCGCGGGCCTGGAGGACGTCAACGCCGGCGCCATCCGCATCGGTGACCGCGACGTCACGCACCTGCCGCCCAAGGACCGGGACATCGCCATGGTGTTCCAGAACTACGCGCTCTACCCGCACATGACGGTCGCCGACAACATGGGCTTCGCGCTCAAGATCGCCGGCGTCAACAAGGCGGAGATCCGGCAGAAGGTCGAGGAGGCCGCGAAGATCCTCGACCTCACCGAGTACCTGGACCGCAAGCCGAAGGCGCTCTCCGGTGGTCAGCGCCAGCGTGTCGCGATGGGCCGGGCGATCGTGCGTGAGCCGCAGGTCTTCCTCATGGACGAGCCGCTGTCCAACCTGGACGCCAAGCTCCGTGTGTCGACGCGTACGCAGATCGCGTCCCTGCAGCGCCGCCTCGGCATCACCACCGTCTACGTCACCCACGACCAGGTCGAGGCCATGACGATGGGCGACCGTGTGGCGGTCCTCAAGGACGGTCTGCTCCAGCAGGTCGACTCGCCGCGGAACATGTACGACAAGCCCGCGAACCTCTTCGTCGCCGGCTTCATCGGCTCCCCGGCCATGAACCTGGTCGAGGTCCCGATCACCGACGGCGGTGTGAAGTTCGGCAACAGCGTGGTGCCGGTCAACCGGGACGCGCTGAAGGCCGCCGCCGACCGGGGCGACCGCACGGTGACCGTCGGTGTCCGTCCCGAGCACTTCGACGTGGTCGAGCACAACGGCACCATCGCCGCCTCCCTGTCCAAGGACACCGAGGACGCCCCGGCCGGTCTCGCGGTCTCCGTGAACGTGGTCGAGGAACTGGGCGCCGACGGCTACGTCTACGGCGCCGCCGAGGTCGGCGGCGAGGTCAAGGACCTGGTCGTCCGCGTGAACGGCCGCCAGGTGCCGGAGAAGGGCTCCACCCTGCACGTCGTGCCGCGTCCGGGCGAGATCCACGTGTTCTCGACCTCCACGGGCGAGCGGCTCTCCGACTGATCAGCCTGAGCAGCGCGTTTGCACCCAGGTTGACGAAAAGGGCCCCGCGGACCGCCGCGGGGCCCTTTTCGTCGCCGAGAAATACCCCGGCACACCGATCATTCCGGGCGGCCGCGTCAACCCCTTACCCAGAAAGAGGAGCTACTTCATCCCCCATGAGGGTGACTAAATGTCGCCAAATCATTACCGGGCGCTACCCTCACTCGCGTGAAGCACTCCACCAACCCTCAGACGCAACGCGGCCACCGGGGCGGCCCTGCCCGCCGGATCGGCCGCACTCTCGCCCTCGTCCTGCCCGTCGTCCTGGTGCTCTCCGGAACCCTCGCGGTCACCCGGGTCAACTGGACGGGGAGCCCCTCCAGCTCGGTGCTCACCGCCTCGGACGTCTCCGCGGCGGAGATCTCCACCAAGGCGGTCTCCCGCGCCCCGCAGGACGTGCTGCGCGACCAGCTGATGACCGAGCTGCAGGACAAGAACCCCGGGGTGGTCCTGACCCACCTCCAGCAGGCCGTCAACGGGCACCCCTCGCTGGCGAAGCACTGCTCCTCCATCGCCCGGGCCCTGGGCCGGGCGGCGGTGCGCATCTACGGCGCCTCACGTGCGCAGTCGTACGCCCGCCCGGTCTGCGACACCGCCTTCGCCTCCGGGGTGCTGGCCGCGCACAGCTAGGGCTGCCCGGCGGATCAGGCCGGCTCCGGGCAACGGTGTGTCATCAGTACGGGTGAGGCATGATCCGCCGCGGACAGGTCCTGGGAGCGGTTGGGAAACAGGTAACGGCTCCTTAAGGAGCCTGTTGCGGCCGGAATCCCGGCCGGGGCGCCACGTACAGTTCGGGACATGACCCATCCGAACGCCGCGTTGCGCCCTACACAAGCCGTGGTCCTGGCCGGTGGCCAGGGCTCACGGCTGCGTCCCTACACCGACGACCGGCCCAAGCCGATGGTCGAGATCCCCGGCACGGGCACTCCGATCATCGGCCACCAGCTGGCCTGGCTCGCCGAAGAGGGCGTGACGGACGTGGTGGTCTCCTGCGGCCACCTCGCCGAGGTCCTGCAGAAGTGGCTGGACTCGGCCGACCTGCCCGTGTCCGTCACCACCGTCGTGGAGACGGAGCCCCTCGGCCGCGGCGGCGGCCTCAAGTACGCCGCCGCGCATCTCCCCCACCCCGACCGGCCCTGGTACGCCACCAACGGCGACATCTGGACCCGCTTCTCCCTGCGGGACATGGCCGACTTCCACACCGAGCGCGATGCCGTCGCCACCTTGGCGATGGCCAGGCCTCGGATTCCCTGGGGTGCGGTGCAGACCGACGGGTTCGGGCACATCACCGACTTCATCGAGGCCCCGCCGTCGACGTTCGAGATCAACGCGGGTGTGTACGTGTTCTCGCCCGAGTTCCGCTCGCTGCTGCCCGAGCGGGGGGATCACGAGCGGACGACGTTTCCCCGGCTGGCCCGTGAGCGGAGGCTCGCGGGGTTCCCGATTCCGCAGGGTGCCTATTGGCGGGCCATCGACACGGCCAAGGATCTGACGGAAGCGGCCAAGGAACTGGCGGCGCTGGGTCGCTGACAGTTCGTCCGGGCCGCACAGCGACACCGCCCCGCGCCCCGGGTGGGTCAGCCCCCTCCCCGTACGTGAAAGGGCCCCGTACCTCGCGTGGATGCTGCAACAGCATCCACGCGAGGTACGGGGCCCTGTGCCGTCTTGCTCCGTCAGCCCAGGAGGCCGCCCACCAGGCCCGGCTGGCCGGAGGACGAGCTGCCGCCGGAGCTGCCGGTGCCGCCTGTCGCCGTGCCGCCGCCCGTCGAGGTGCCGCCCGTGCTGGTCGGGCCCGCCGTCGTGCTGGGGGCGCCGCCCGTCGGGGAGGACTGGCGGGCCGGGTTCTGGCCCGTGGTGCCCTGCGTCTGGCTGGGCATCGTGGTGGTGGAGCCGGTGCTGCGGCTCGCGCCCGGGGTGGTCGCCGCACCGGAGGGGCTCGCGCCGGCCGTGGCGCCGTCGGACGGCGAGGTGGAGGCCGACGGGGTCCCACTGTGCCGTCGGCCGGGCTCCTCGGGCTCGGGCAGCGGGGAGCCGGGCACGTTGTTGCGCGGGGCCTCACCGGGGCCGGGGACGACCACGCGGCTGGAGTCGCGTACGGCGCCGCCCAGCAGGGAGCCGACGAGCAGGGTGAGACCGATGGTGACGGCGGTGAGGAGGGCGCCGCGACGCAGCACGTAGCGGCGCAGCTCCCAGATGTCGGAGCGGGGGCCGAGCCTGCGCCAGGCGCTGCCGGCGAGGCGGCCGTCGATCGAGTAGACGGGGGCGCCGGCGATGATCAGCGGGGACCAGGCGGCGAGGTAGATGATGTCGGGGGCGTCGTAGGCGGGGACGGTCTTCCAGCTGACGGTGACGATCAGGGCGGCGGAGAGCAGGGCGCCGACCCCGGCGGCGACGCGCTGCCAGCAGCCGAGGATGGTCAGGACGCCCACCACCACCTGGAGGAAGGCGATGACCAGGCCGGAGCCGACCGGATGGTGCAGGGCGAACTGGCGAAGGGGCTCGGCGACTTCCCAGGGGTGCAGGGTGTTGAGCCATTTGACCATCGAGCCGCGCTTGCCGCCGTCGAAGTAGACGGGGTCGCACAGCTTGCCCATGCCGGCGTAGATGGAGATGAAGCCGAGGAAGATGCGCAGCGGGAGCAGGACGACGCCGAGGTTCATGCGGCGGCCCGGGTAGTAGGCGTGCCGGGCCGGGTCGTCGGCGTGGCGCCTGGCGCGGCGTTTGCCCGCGGCTTCGGCGGTCTCCTCGTAGTCGTCGAACTCGCCGTCGAAACCGCTGTCGAAGTCGTCGTCGAACTCGCCGGCGGCGTAGGCCGGTTCGTCGTAGGCGCTGCCCGCCGTGCGCATGTGGGGCAGGAGTCGGGTGCCGTCGTCGGCGGCGGTGCGCTGGTGGCCGACGACGGGGGTCTCGACGGTCTGGTCGATGCCGCCGTAGGCGTCCGCGTACCCGGTCCCGAGGCGCGGGATGACCTGGGTGGCGCCGGCCTCGGCGGGTTCGTCGGCGTGGCGGACGCTGCTGCCCCGGACGGCCTGGAGCAGTCGGTGGGCGCCGGTGTCGTCGGGGGCGGACCTGCCGCTCCACACGACGGGGCGACGGCGGCCGGCCGCGGCGGCGCCGGCCCGGCCCGCCGTGCCCACGACCGGCATGCGGGCGGTTTCCTGGGTGGCGCTCAGGCGCCGGGCGATACGCGGGGATCGACTGCCCTTGGCCGACGCGCCCAACTGCACGCGGAAGCTGGCGTGACTGACGATCACCTGCGCCGGATCGCTCGGCACCTTCACCATGCTCAGCGCGGGAGCGTCGTCGAATCCCGACGAGCGGTCCCCCGTGGGTGTGCGGGGTGTTCTGGTGTCCACACTCATCTAACCGAGTGACGTGGAGTTAGGACACTGCTTTGACCGGGCGGATGTGTCCGGACCGCGTCAAAGCAGCCCCGAACGCCATCGGGACGCCGGAATTACCCCGCACAGGTGAACTTTGGGACGAGTGTTCAGCTCCGCCTGCGTGCCGCCTCGTACAGCACGATCCCCGCCGCCACACCGGCGTTCAGGGACTCCGCGCCGCCCGGCATCGGGATTCGCACCCGGAAGTCGCAGGTCTCGCCGACCAGGCGGGACAGGCCCTTGCCCTCGCTGCCGACCACGATGACGGCCGGGCCCCCGAGGGCCTCGAGCTCGCCGAGTTCCACCTCGCCGTCCGCCGCCAGACCCACGACCGTGATGCCGGCCTTCTGGTAGGCCTCCAGGGCCCGGGTGAGGTTGGTGGCGCGGGCGACCGGCGTGCGGGCGGCCGTACCGGCGGAGCTCTTCCAGGCACCGGCGGTCATACCGGCCGAGCGGCGCTCGGGGACGACCACGCCGTGGCCGCCGAAGGCGGAGACGGAACGGACGACCGCACCGAGGTTGCGCGGGTCGGTGACACCGTCGAGCGCGACGATCAGCGGGTCCTCGCCCGCGTCGTAGGCCGCCCCGGTGAGGTCCTCGGGGTGCGCGTACTCGTACGGCGGGACCTGCAGGACCAGGCCCTGGTGGTTCAGGCCGTTCGTCATGCGGTCCAGCTCGGGGCGCGGGGCCTCCATGAGGTTGATGCCGCCCCGCTCGGCGACGAGCTGGAGGGCCTCGCGGACGCGCTCGTCGTTGTCGATGAACTGCTGGACGTAGAGCGTGGAGGCGGGGACGCCCTCACGCAGCGCCTCGACCACCGGGTTGCGGCCGACGACCAGCTCGGAGGCGGACTTGCCGCCGCGGCCGCGGGCCACGGGGCGCCGCACGGCCTGCTTCGCCTTGGCGTTGGCGATGCGGTTCTTCTTGTGACCCTTGCGCATCTCGGCGGGCGGGGTGGGGCCCTTGCCTTCGAGCCCCTTGCGCCGCTGGCCGCCACTGCCGACCTGCGCGCCCTTCTTGCCGGACATGCGGCGGTTGTTCGCGGCCATGACCTACCTGTTCTCTGCGGAAGTGTTCGTACGTCTATGCAGTGTGCCGCCCGAAGGGCCGGGCGGCACACTCGATCAAGGGCCGGTGCTCACCGCGGCCCGAGACTCCAGCGCGGGCCCTGCGGGCTGTCCTCGATGACGAGGCCGGACTGGTTGAGCTGGTCGCGGATGGCGTCGGCGGTGGCCCAGTCCTTGCGGGCGCGGGCGGACTCGCGCTGGTCGAGGACGAGCCGTACCAGGCTGTCGACCACGCCGTGCAGGTCCTCGCCGCGGTCGGCGCCCTCGCCGGCCCAGTGCGCGTCCAGCGGGTCGAGGCCGAGGACGCCGAGCATGGCCCGCACCTCGGCGAGCCGGGCGACGGCGGCCTCCTTGTCGTCGGCGGCCAGCGCGCTGTTGCCCTGCCGGACGGTGGTGTGCACGACGGCGAGGGCCTGCGGGACGCCCAGGTCGTCGTCCATCGCCTCGGCGAAGGCGGGCGGCACATCGGCCGCCGGCTCGACCACGCCACCGGCCTTCTCCACCACGCGCTGCACGAAGCCCTCGATCCGTGCGAACGCGGACTCGGCCTCGCGCAGGGCGTCCTCGCTGTACTCGATGGTCGAGCGGTAGTGCGGGGTGCCCAGGTAGTAACGCAGCACGATGGGCCGCCACCGCTTGGCCATCTCCGACACCAGCACCGAGTTGCCGAGCGACTTCGACATCTTCTCGCCGCTCATGGTGACCCAGGCGTTGTGCACCCAGTACTGGGCGAAGTCGTCGCCGTAGGCCTTGGCCTGGGCGATCTCGTTCTCGTGGTGCGGGAAGATCAGGTCCAGGCCGCCGCCGTGGATGTCGAACGCGGACCCCAGATACTTGTGGGCCATCGCCGAGCACTCCAGGTGCCAGCCCGGGCGGCCGCGTCCCCACGGCGTCTCCCAGTCGGGCTCACCCGGCTTGGCGGCCTTCCACATGGCGAAGTCACGCGGATCGCGCTTGCCGGTGATGCCCTCCTCGGCCGGCTGGCGCATCTCGTCCAGGTCCTGCTTGGACAGCTCCAGGTAGGACGGCCAGGAACGCACGTCGAAGTAGACGCTGCCGTCGGCCTCGTAGGCGTGACCGCGCTCGATCAGGGAGCGCATCATCTCGACCATCTCGGTCACGTGCCCGGTGGCACGCGGTTCGTAGGTCGGCGGCAGGCAGCCGAGGGCGCTGTAGCCGTCGTTGAAGGCGCGCTCGTTCTCGTAGCCGATCGCCCACCAGGGCCGGTTCTGCTCGGCGGCCTTGGCGATGATCTTGTCGTCGATGTCGGTGACGTTCCGGATGAACGTCACGTCATAGCCGCGGTAGGCGAACCAGCGGCGCATGATGTCGAAGTTCAGGTACGAGCGGACGTGCCCGATGTGCGGTGCCGCCTGCACGGTGGCGCCACACAGGTAGATCGAGACACAGCCCGGCTTGAGCGGGGTGAAGTCACGGATCTGCCGGGCGCTGGTGTCGTACAGGCGAATAGTCACCACTCCAGGGTAGTGGGCGCGGGGCAGTGCCATGCGCCCACTACCGGGGAACAGCGTATTCGTGCGGCTCGGGACAAGTGCGCCGCCTCGATCCCCTCAGAGGGACCCGACGACCTTGCGCGGCGTGATCCTGACGACGACCCGTTCCGCGTCCTGGCTGGAGGCCGGGTTGAACTCGGCGTACTTCTTGCCCGTGTACTTCAGGCTCAGTTCGTCGATGAGCTCCTGGCCGCCCTGCGTGGTCATCTCCGCGTCGCCCCGGATCTCGGCGTACTCGTACGGGGAGTCGGGGTTGACGACGACGACGCTCACCCGGGGGTCGCGGTCCAGGTTCTTCTTCTTGCGGCGGTCGACCGTCGTGGAGAAGAGGAGCTCGTCGCCGTCCCGCTTCACCCAGACCGGGGACAGCTGCGGGGCGCCGTCGGGCTGGACGGTGCCCACGACGACGAAGACGGGCTCGTCGAGCAGGGACTTGAGCCGGTCGGACAGGACGGCGGACATGGGGTACCTCCGATGCCTCGGTCAGCGGTGACTCTGCGGGTACCCTCGCACGCCCTCAGCTCACTCGCACCACAAGCGCCGTGGCCACCGCCATCAGCCCTTCCTCACGGCCCGGGAAGCCGAGCCCGTCCGTCGTCGCGCCGGACACCGCCACCGGGGCACCGGCCGCGTCGGAGAGGATCTTCTGCGCCTCGTCCCGGCGCTTGCCGATCTTCGGGCGCGGTCCCACGACCTGGACGGCGATGTTGCCGATGGCGAAGCCGGCCTCACGGACGATGCGGGCGGCCTCGGTGAGCAGGGTGATCCCGGAGGCACCGGACCACTCGGGGCGCCCGGTGCCGAAGTGCTGCCCGAGGTCGCCGAGCCCGGCGGCGGAGAAGAGCGCGTTGCACGCGGCGTGGGCGACGACGTCGGCGTCGGAGTGTCCGGCCAGACCCGCGCCCTCGCCCTCCCACTTCAGGCCGGCGCACCACAGCTCGCGGCCTTCCTCGAAGGCGTGGATGTCGGTGCCGATGCCGACCCGGGGCAGGACGAACGAGGTCTCAGAAGCCATCGTTGAGCCTCCTGCGGGCCAGTACCGCCTCGGCGAGGACCAGGTCGAGGGGGCGGGTGACCTTGAAGGCCTCCTCGTGGCCGGGGACGGCTACGACCCGCAGACCGAGCCGCTCGACCATGCCGGCGTCGTCCGTGACGTCCTCGGTGACGGTCTCGTGGGCGCGGACCAGGGTCGCGCGGTCGAAGCCCTGGGGCGTCTGCACGGCGCGCAGCCGGGCCCGGTCGGGGGTGGCCACGACCGGCTCGGGGTCGCCGGGGACGGCCGCGGGCTCGACCTCCTTGACGGTGTCGGCGAGCGGCAGCGCGGGGACCACGGCGGGGGCACCGTCGCGTACGGCCTCGATGACCGCGTCGACGGTGTCGACGGGGACGAGCGGGCGGGCCGCGTCGTGCACGAGGACGACGCCGTACTCGGGCGGCAGGGCGTCGAGGCCGAGCCGGACCGACTCCTGGCGGCTGTCCCCGCCGGGGACGACCAGGAAGTCGGTGCTCCCCCAGCTGCCGGTGGGAGTGCCCCCGGGCAGCGCGTGCGCGTCGAGCAGGGACTTGACCTCGGCGGCGCCGTCCGGCGGGGCGACGACGATCACCAGCGCGACGTGGCGGGACGCGGCGAGGGCGCGGACCGCGTGGATCAGCATGGGCGTGCCGTTCAGCGCGCGGAGTGCCTTGGGGGCGCCCGGGCCGAGGCGTACGCCGCGGCCGGCGGCGGGAATCACGGCAGCGACGGGGATCTGCGCGGGTGAGGGGCGCGAATCGTCAGACATCGGTTCCTGTCAGGTTTGTGTGCTCGACCTAGGTGGGTATGGCCTGGAGGAGCGCCGGGCGCGATGCCTTGACCGGACCCTTCCGTGACCCTGGTCGAGCCATCTGCCCGGGCCCGGCACACCAAGTATCGGGGGGTTTCCCCCGAGGTGAACGACAGGCGTTACGGCGGCCCGTCGCAGCGGTATCACGGCGACCGGAGTGCCGGGGGACGAACATGCCGCAGCGCCCGGCGACAGGGTCAGTGTCATCGGGCACCGCGGCATTTTCATTCACTGTGCTGAGCGTGCTGAGGGCAGCGGTGGTTGCCGCCTGGGGCGCGTCAGGAGGCGAGCACCTCGTCGAGCAGGGCCTCGGCCTTGTCCTCGTTCGTGTTCTCCGCCAGGGCGAGCTCGCTCACCAGGATCTGGCGGGCCTTGGCGAGCATGCGCTTCTCACCGGCGGACAGTCCGCGCTCGCGCTCGCGACGCCACAGGTCACGCACGACTTCCGCGACCTTGATGACATCACCGGAGGCGAGCTTCTCCAGGTTTGCCTTGTAGCGACGGGACCAGTTCGTGGGCTCCTCGGCATACGGCGCGCGCAGCACCTCGAAGACCCGGTCGAGCCCGTCCTGACCGACCACATCACGCACGCCCACGAACTCCGCATTGTCCGCCGGCACACGCACCGTGAGGTCACCCTGGGCGACCTTCAGCACCAAGTAGGTCTTGTCCACGCCTTTGATCTGGCGAGTTTCGATGGCCTCGATCAGCGCGGCCCCGTGATGGGGATAGACCACGGTGTCGCCAACCTTGAACGTCATGTGACAGGTACCCCTTCCGTGGCTATCCAGGGTAACACGGATACGGCGTGTTCTGAATGGCGTTTTCGCAGGTCAGGGCATATCTCGGGGCTTGACAACAGCGACAGGAACGTGCTTCGAGGGGCCTGCGGAAGCAGGTATTCGCAGGTCGGAGGGGCTCTTCGGGCGGGGTGAAACGCGCACGTTACACGCCTCGAGCGACGCTTCCAAGCGGATGAACGTCCTGATTTGTCTGGTTCCAAGCGTACGACTTCCGCTACTCCGTTCGGTGACTGGAGGCGGGTCGGAGGCGAATCCGGAATTGATCAACGGGGGACGGACGGGTGGTCTGTGATCAATTTCCGGGGCGGCCGCGCATTCCTTCACGGAAATTTTGCGAGCGGTCTCGGGAGGGCCCCTCGTCGCGTTATGTGAATGGCGGACGAGCGTCTCGGCAAAGTGACTGACGGGTCACTTCCGAGGGGTGGGGTACCCCCACCCGGAGGGAAGCCGGGGGCGAGGGGGAGGGTCGGGTGCGACCGCGTCGGAACGGCTCGGTAACCTGAGGCCGCTGACAGACACTTAGGGCGGCTTTATCAGGAGGCCGCCCCTGCGTTCAAGGAGTTGCCGCCGCCGTGAGCAGCAGCCTTCGACGCGGCGCCCTCGCCGCCTCCGCCATCGTCTTCTCGATCGCCTCGCTCGCCGCCTGCGGCGCCGGCAACAACTCCCAGACCCTGGAGATCAAGCCGGACAACGCGGCGACCAGCGTCGGCGACATCAAGATCCAGAACGCCTCGATCATCACGCAGCCCGATCCGAAGGCCTCGGGCCCAGCCGTCGTCTCCGCGACCGTCTTCAACGGGGGCTCGACGAACCAGACCCTGCAGTCGATCACCGTCGCGGGCAGCAGCGAGCCCGTCAAGCTGTCCCCCGCCAAGGGGCAGAGCCTGACCGTCCCGGCCCACGGCTCGCTGGTCATCGGCGGCAAGGGCAACGCCTCCGCCGTGCTGGCCAGCGGCCGTGAGGCGGTCCAGGACGGCAACGCCCAGAAGGTCACCTTCACCTTGAGCAAGACCGGTCCGGTGAGCCTGCGCGCCTACGTGGTCCCGGCCACCAGCTACTTCAGCGGCTGGGGCCCGAGCGAGATCCCGTCCGCCTCGGCCACCGCCTCCGGGGCACCGGGCGCGACCGGGTCCAGCACCGGCAAGCCGGGCAAGGGCGGCAAGTCCACCGCCTCGGCGACGGCCACCGACACCGCGACCACCGGCGCCACCCCGAGCGACTCGGCGTCCCAGTCGACCGCCGGGCACTGAGCGGTCGCACGGCAGCCGTACCGCGGCAGCACGCACGAGGGCGGCACCCCGGCAGGGGAGCCGCCCTTCGTCGTGAGCCGAGCGCGCCGTACGGCCTACGGCTCGAACTTGTACCCCAGACCCCGCACCGTCACCAGGTAGCGCGGTGCCCCCGGGTCCGGCTCGATCTTGGCGCGCAGCCGCTTGACGTGGACGTCCAGGGTCTTGGTGTCGCCCACGTAGTCGGCGCCCCAGACGCGGTCGATGAGCTGCATGCGGGTCAGGACGCGGCCCGCGTTGCGCAGGAGCATCTCCAGGAGGTCGAACTCCTTGAGGGGGAGGTCGACCTTGGAGCCGGAGACCGTCACCACGTGGCGGTCGACGTCCATGCGGACCGGGCCCGCCTCCAGGGCGGCCGGGGTGACCTCCTCCGGCTCGCCGCGCCGGCGCAGCACCGCGCGGATGCGGGCGACGAGCTCACGCGAGGAGAAGGGCTTGGTGACGTAGTCGTCGGCTCCTATTTCCAGGCCGACCACCTTGTCGATCTCGCTGTCCTTCGCGGTCACCATGATCACGGGAACGTTGGAGCGGCCGCGCAGCTGGCGGCACACCTCGGTGCCGGGCAGGCCCGGCAGCATCAGGTCGAGGAGGACGAGGTCGGCGCCGTTGCGCTCGAACTCGTCGAGTCCGTCGGGCCCGGTGGCCGCCACGGCGACCTCGAAGCCCTCCTTGCGGAGCATGTACGACAGGGCGTCGGAGAAGGACTCCTCGTCCTCGACGACGAGCACACGGGTCACGGAAGGACCTCCGGGGCGGGAAGGGGTTCGTAAGAAGATGACTCGGTCGCACCGGCCTCGTCGTCGAGGTCGGGGTGCTGTTGTGCGCGGTCGCGGGCCGCGCCCGCCTCCGGCAGTCTGAGAGTGAAGGTGGAGCCCTGGCCCTCGGCGCTCCAGACCGTGACCTCCCCGCCGTGCGAGGCGACCACGTGCTTGACGATCGCGAGACCGAGACCGGTGCCTCCCGTGGCCCGGGAGCGGGCCGGGTCGACGCGGTAGAAGCGCTCGAAGATGCGCTCCTTGTCCTTGTCGGTGATGCCGATGCCCTGGTCGGTGACGGCGATCTCGATCATGTCGCCGCCCGGGGCGTTGATCCGGCGGGCGGCTATCCCGACGCGGGTGCGGGCCGGGGAGTAGTTCACGGCGTTCTCGACCAGGTTGCCGAGGGCGGCGGCCAGCTGGCCGCGGTTGCCCCAGACGTGCAGGTCGGCGGTGCCGCCGGCGGCCATGGTGATCTGCTTGGCGCCGGCCTGGTGGCGGCAGCGGTCGACGGCCTCGGCGACCAGTTCGTCCACACGGACGGGCTCCGCGTCCTCCAGCGGGTCGTCGTTCTGCACCCGGGAGAGGTCGATCAGCTCCTGGACCAGGTTGGTCAGCCGGGTCGCCTCGATCTGCATGCGGCCCGCGAAGCGCTGGACGGCCTCGGGGTCGTCGGAGGCGTCCATGACGGCCTCGGAGAGGAGGGAGAGCGCGCCGACGGGCGTCTTCAGCTCATGGCTGACGTTCGCCACGAAGTCGCGTCGTACGGCCTCGATCCTGCGGGCCTCGGTGAGGTCCTCGACCAGCAGGAGGACCAGGCGGGAGCCGAGCGGGGCCACACGCGCGGAGACGGCGAGGGCCTCGCCGCGTCCGGTGCCGCGCCGCGGGAGGTCCAGCTCCACCTGGCGTATCTCGCCGTCCCGTCTGGTGTCCCGGGCCATCTGGAGCATGGGTTCGACGGCGAGCTTGCCGCCGCGGACCAGCCCGAGGGCGTAGGCGGCGGAGCTGGCCTTGACGACGCCGTCGGCCTCGTCGAGGACGACGGCCGAGGAGCGGAGCACGGACAGTACGGTGTCCACGCCGGGCGGGAGTACGGGATCGGTGTGCAAGGAAGTCCTGGTGGGTCGCTTCTGGTCGCGTTCGCTCCAGCGGAACGCCAGCATGGCGATGACACCGGTGAGCACCCCGGCGATCGCTGCCGCTGCGGCGACCGCCGCGTTCACGTCCATGCCTCCAGGTTAGGCACGCCGTACGACATGACCACAGCCGTCGAGGTACGACCTCGAACACTCGTCGCCCAGAGTTCACCTTGGAGCCAGGAGTGGTTCATTTGGGGTGGAAGAAACGGACGCGTGCGGGGCAGAACGTGGCAGCGTGGGGTTCGCACCGCTGTATTTCGCCACGGGGCGCGTGGTGTCACGGCCCCCGGACCCCGAAGCACACGTACGAGAGGGAAGCCTGATGCGGGACGCGTACCACGAGGAACTTGACTCGATCGGCGACGGACTGGTCGAGATGGCCCGGCTGGTCGGGTCGGCGATCGGGCGCGCCACGACCGCCATCCTCGACTCCGATCTGAAGCTGGCCGAGAGCGTGATCGAGGCCGACCAGAAGGTCGACGAGCTCCAGCACGACCTGGAGGCACGGGCGATAGCCCTGCTCGCCCGCCAGCAGCCGGTGGCGACCGATCTCCGTATCGTCGTCACGTCGCTGCGCATGTCCGCCGACCTGGAGCGCTCCGGCGACCTCGCCCAGCACGTGGCGAAGCTGGCCCGGCTGCGCTTCCCCGGGCGCGCGGTCCCGCACGACCTGCACGCCACCATCCTGGAGATGGGCCAGCTCGCGCAGCGCCTGATGGCCAAGGCGGCCGAGGTGATCGTGACGAAGGACGTCGACCTCGCCCTCCAGCTGGAGCAGGACGACGACGAGATGGACCTGCTGCACCGCACGCTCTTCCAGCACCTGATCGACGAGCGCTGGAAGCACGGCATCGAGACGGCCGTCGACGTCACCCTGCTCGGCCGTTACTACGAGCGCTACGCCGACCACGCCGTTGCCGTCGCCAAGCGCGTCGTCTACCTGGTCACCGGCGAGCACGCGGACAACCTGCAGCCGGACATCCAGCCGGTCACCGGCGTCGAGGGAACCTGACGCCGGGGGCTCGAAGGCCGTCGGCGGGGCGCGTGGACGCCTCTGTGCGCCGTTGATGCGCCCAGGGAAACGGGCATGCAATGGGCGAGGGCACCAGGCCCCAGTGTCGAGGAGGGACCCATGGCCGAATCCCCCAGCACCACGCCCGACCCCACCCAGGAGCGCGAGACCGACCGGCCCGCGGAGATCAGGAGGCTGCCGCTCGTCGGCGCGTGCGGCTGCGGCTCGGGCTGCGGCTGCGGCTGCCAGTCGGGCGCTCCCTGCCAGTGCGGCTGACGGCGTACGACCTGTGCGGGGCCCCGGGAACTCCGGGGCCCCGCACCTGTGCCAGGTGTCGTAGGAGAGAGCGCGGGCTGCGCGGTCGTCCCGGTCTCAGCTGAGCCGGGCGGTCCCGTGCAGATCTTCGAGGGCGTCCAGGCCCGTGGTCGCCCGGTACCGGTCCAGCCACGCGCCGGCCTCCCGGGCCGCCGTGTCCAAGTGCGCCGAGTTCGGCCCCGCCGCAGGCGTGGCCGGGCATGACGTGGTGGGTGGAGAACATGCTGTGCGGGCGTCGGCGGGGCCGGGGATGGGCGTGCACTGCAGGGAGCGGCGGTGCGCGCGAGCATCGCGGTACGACGGGGTCGATGTCGGTCAGCCGGCCCGACGAGCGCCTCGGCGAGCCGCTTGGTCCCGGCTCATGACCGGTCGCCGTCCCTTCCCTGTCCGTCGTGGTGGCCGTCCGGCTCCGGCTCGAAGCGGAGTCTGCGCGCCAGGACCTCCCGGGCCACCTGGCTGACGGTACGGCCCTCGGCGAAGGCGCGGGCACGCAGCCGGTCCAGGGCCTGCTCGGGGTCCGTGTCGAGCTGCACCATCACCATGCCGACCGCCTGGTAGACCTCGGTGTGGTCGGCCTGCGACGCCTCCACCCAGGACGCCACCTCGTCCTCGGGTGCCTCCTCGGTGAGGCGCTGCTGGATGCTCATCAAGGCGTACGTGACCGCGTCCCTGACCCACAACGCGGTCCGCAGATCCGGCTCGGACAGTCCGCCGGCCCGGTCGCAGTACAGGTCGAGGGTGCCGATGGCGGCACCGCTGACGCCGAGGGGCAGCGAGAACACCGCGGACACGCCGAGCGCGACCGCTTCGTGCGCGAAGATCGGCCAGCGCCGGGGGTCGCGCCCGGCGGTGAGATCCGCTGCGAGGACCGGCGCGCCCTGATCGAGGGCGGTCTGACAGGGCCCGTCCCCCACGGTGTACTGCAACTCGGCCAGCCGTGCCGCGATCCGGTCGCTGGCGCACCAGGTCATCTGGACGCCGCGGCCACCGGAGATCGACACCGAGGCGCCGTTGACCGGCAGCAGCCGGACGCACGCGGCGCACAGCGCGTCCGGAATCCGCTGCGGATCCACGGCTTCCCGGGCTGCGGCGGCCAGTACCTCACCGACCCGCGACCGCCCCCGCGCCTCAGGGGGCATTCCACCGCCGGCCGACTGCTCCGGCTGCTCGGGCGGCATGGTCTTCACCCCCGTCGTGGCGAACGGTCGGCGGACATGATCTCTGACATCCCCTCTGCGGCCCCCGTCCGGACTCGTCCGCAAGCCGGGTTCCCCGGTTGCGGAGGGTCATGACCGAGACACCCGCCCTGTCGCTACCGGGCCGGCTCGCCCCTGTCGCGCCACTCGTGGTCCAGCATTCCCAGGACGACCTCGTCGGAGAAGGCGCCGTATCCCAGGCGGATCCGCGCAGGGTGCCCTCGACGGTGAACCCCGCCCTTTCGGCCGCGCTTATCATCGCCGAATTGTCCACCGCGTTTTCGATCTGCAGCCGGTGCAGGCCGCGCACCGCGAATCCGTAGGTGCACAACGCCCGTACGATATCCGTTCCCAGGCCCATTCCCCGATCTTCTTACCCGCCCGATAGCCGAAGCTCGCGTTGCCCCTGGTCGCCTTCTGCCGCCCGGCCATCGCTTCACCGGCGTCCAGCTCCGGCGGGATGCCGCACCGAGGGCTGTCCGCTGTTGCCCGATCCATGGGTCACCGCTGCCGAACTCACGGACGCGAAGGCTTCTCGGCTTCGGGATGACCCGTTCCGTTCTGTGCGGGGGTTCAGTTCTGTGCGGGGGTCGCCCGTTCTGTGAGGGGGGTCCGTTCTGTGAGGGGGCACACGACGTCGTGAGGTGGTACTCCCGTCTCCGGGGTCCGAGGATGCTCGTATGAAGCTGCCGATCGGCCGCCCGAGTCTGCGGCCCTACCTGCCTTACCAGCAGCGCGCCGCAGCAGCCGGTGAGGGGCTGCGCGCTCACTTCCTGGGCACCAGTTCGGTGCTGCTGTCGGACGGGCAGACCTCGGTGCTCAGCGACGGGTTCGTCACCCGCCCGGGGATGCTGCGCGTGGGCATGGGCAGGATCGCCCCGGACCGCGCGCTGGTCCGTGCCGCCATCGAGCGGCTGCGGGTGGACACCCTCGCCGCCGCGGTCTGCGCGCATTCCCACTACGACCACGCCCTCGACGCACCCGTGTGGGCGCTGGAGACCGGCGCCGAACTGGTCGGATCGGAGTCCACCGCCAACATCGGGCGCGGCCTGGGGGTCCCCGAGTCGTCCTTGCGGGTGGTCGGCGACGGCGACAGCGCCACCTACGGCGACTTCACGCTGACCTTCCTGGATTCCGTGCACAGCCCGGGCGACCACTACCCCGGTACCGTCGACCAACCGTTGGTCCCGCCGGCCCGCGCCGGCGCCTGGAAGACCGGCACCGCCTACTCCGTGCTCGTCACCCACCCGCACGGCCGCGTGCTGCTGCAGGCCAGCGCCAACTACCGGCGCGGCGCGCTGCGCGGTCACCGCGCCGACGTCATCTACCTGGGCGTCGGCATGCTGGGCAAGCAGCCCGTCGAGTTCCTTCACACCTACTGGGACGAGGTCGTGGTCGCGACCGGGGCCAGGCGGGTCATCCTGGTGCACTGGGACGACTTCTTCCTCAGCCTGGACCGGCCACTGCGCCCCATGCCCTACCTGCTCGACGACCTCGACACCACCATGAGCCGCCTCCTTCCCCTGGCCCACCGTGACGGCGTCGACGTAGTCCTACCCGTCTCCTGGCAACCCAGCGCCCCCCTCGCCGGTCTCGCATGAACTCGGCGGCATATTGCGGCGCTTAAGAGGGAGCCCTGCCAACCTGAAGACCAGCACCAAGCCCCCCACCCACGGAGAACCCACAGGCAGGGGACTGGATCGGTCTGAGGGGCCGCGGTCCGGCCTCAGCGCGAGGGGCGCCTCTTCGGGGGGACCGGGCCAGGGATCACATCCTTGCCAAGGTGCTCCTTGACCCACACGCCGAGGAAGTTGGATGAGCGTCCATGGTCTCGTACGGAGCCCTTCCCACGCTGGGAGGAGTTCGCACCACCGGAGCCTGGCGGTCCGACTGCTGTCCTGGGTCCTGGCAGGAAGCGCCATGAAGCTGAGCTTGTCGGTCTTCGCTTCGCCACGGTAGGCGCCTGACATGCGATTGACCGTGCGGCCGGGTACGTAGACGGCCTGCCGGCCGTGGGCCGCAAGCAGGGCCAGCAGCAGCGCGGAGGATATCCCGGAGCTGTCCTCGGCCCAGTGGACTTCGCCCGCCAGGCCGAAAATCTCGCCGAGTGCGGTCAGGATGGCCGACTCCTCGTTGTCGATCTTCTTCGACCACAGTGTCGCGCCGGTCTCGTCGACGACTGCCGCCCAGTGGTGCCCCTTGCCTGCATCGACGCCGGCCCATACTCGGGTCGCTGACTCACTCGCCCCTCCTCGCACCGCACCGCGTTCCGTCGGCCCGAGGGACACCCCGCTGTCTGCTCCGTAAACAGCGACCGCACAAGGCGCGCACAGCTCCATCAACAGCCAGATGCACCAGCCGCCGCCAGCGCGCGAAGCACCATGGGCTTCCCTTCAATCGTCCACGGATCCAGGGCGGGCGTCACTGTCCGAGCCCGAGCAACCGGAGTTGACGCGGGCATCGCACCACACGTGACGTGTCCGCGTACGGAACGTGACGCTCTAGTCACTCCATCGGCCTTCGGGATGGACACCTCGTTCACCCACGCGCGGGGACAGAGCAGCGTGAGCTCGGATACAGCGGCTGACTCAATCTGCTCTACCGCTACATCACCCAGGGGGACGCCGAGGGTGACAAGCCGGTGGCTCTCCACCAAGCAGTCATGGATGCGCTGGGCAGCGTGCCGCTGGTTTGGGAGAAGCGTCCAGGTCAGCCCGCAGCATGCCGTCAAGCAGTGACTTGTAGGGATCGAGCCGGGACTCCTCGCGCCGCTGCTTCTTCCGCGGCTGCGGTGACTGCCCGTTCGAGCCCGCCGGACCGCCCTTCAGGTCACATTGAGCGCGCGCTGAAGCGCCCGCAGCGACGTGCCTATCCAGTGATCCCGGCGGATCGCACGGCCCAGAGACGGCCCAGCGCGCGGCCTGCGATCTCGGCTCCTTCCACTGTCAGTGCAGGCGGCTATGGTGCGACCGCCATCGAGGGCAATGCTCTGGGGAGGGACTGTGGGAGCCAAGACGGGACTGCTCGCATACGCCGACGGCGAGGTGCCGGGCCTTCTGCGACAGGTGGGGACAGCAGACCTGGCGCGGACGTCCGCCATGATGCGGCGTCTCTATCCGGGCTGGGAGATCGAACCGTGCGAGGGCGCGGAGCTCTGGGATGGCGTGTACCCGCCGATAGGCACGGCCTACGCGGCCAGTTGGCCGGGCGTGGATGTCGTAGGCGACCAGAGAGTGATGATCGACTTCCCGTCTCAGCTCCCTGAGCACCTGGTCGCGGCGAGCGCCGGCCGACGGCTCGTCCTGCACGCAATGCACAGCGTCGTCGACTGGCTCGCGTTCGCCGTCTGGGAGGACGGCCGCCTGCTGCGCTCGCTGAGCCTGTCACCGGGCAGCGGGATCATCGAGAACATCGGCGAGCCGCTCCCCTTCGAAGTGCCCTACTGGGCCGGGGACCATCCCACCGAAGTGATCTCCTGGCCGGGCCGGGAGGAAAAGCCGTACACACCCCTTCCACCCTCTGGAGCTTGGCGAAGACGCGCTGCGCGCGCTCTGCGGGTTCGTCCAGGAGGGCCGCCCAAAGCCCGACGACGTTGATGCAGGCAGCATTGCCCTCCACGGCTTCCATGTGCGCGACCCGCACGCTCCTGATCCGGTAGAGCAGGAAGCGGAGCTGCAACGGGCCATGGAGGCCATGGGCTCGCCGCGCTTCTTCTCGCTGGGGCCGGATGGCTCGCTGATCGAGCGCGACGACCTTTAGCTCACGACCTCTAAGACGAGACGCCAGAATGGGAGCGACAGGCGGCAGCGGTCGTCTACGCCCAGGTGCGCGACTTCATCAAGATCAGCGAAGGCCACACGGCCAAGCTGACCCGCGAGCAGCGCGGACGATTCATCGCCAGGTGCTGGACGGCGCAGATGTACAAGCACTTCGAGGACCCGAAGCCTGGGTACGTCGCCGACTGGGCCGACTTGCCCGAGTGGCAGCGGGAGACCGACGCCGACATTTTCGATCACATCGAGCAAGACCGTCTGACCCCCAGAAACGACGAAGCCCCCGCCGGCCCGGTGGGGGCTGACGGGGGCTCCTGCGACAGGTCTCTCAGTAGCGCGTCAGGTCCACGACCACATCGCACAGCGGATCATCGGACGGCTGCTGCTCGTACTCGTTGTCCAGATAGCCGGACGTGATCCCCGCGAGGAGACCGGGGCCGGTGTGGCTGATCACCACATCGGCTCCGTAGGTACGGCTTCCGTCGGCTGCGGTCAGGTACAGTCGCATGCGGTCGTCCCCGGTGACCAACAGCCCCTTGAAGACCGGCAGATCCGGCGTGTGGTCGACGACCAGAGCACGGACGATGCCCGGAAGGCGCTCGAAGACGCCCTGGTGTCCGAGTGTCACAGCTTCGCCCAGACCGGGCACTTGTTCCCCGGCTGGTTCTTGCAGAACGCATTGATGACGCCGATCGTCTGTCCCTTACCGGCGTCGTACCGCTGGTCCTTCGTCCTGCGCGAGTACTGAACGATCACCCAGATTTTCACCATCCCAGGTCGGGGAACGCCGGTCTCGGACTCTACCCCGCCGTACTCAAGCCGCCCGTGACCGATGAGGTCACAAACGCCCGGCCGGCCGCGCGCAGGGCGGCACCACCCGAGTCGGCCGACATTTCATCAACAAGACAGCTCGCACGTCGGTCAGTTGGCGGGTCGGACCGCCTCGGGCGACACCACCGACATCCTCGCAGTCAGCCGTGGATGTCGGCGACCTTCGGTTCCGTAGCGCTCTGTGGATCGGCCGGTGGCGGTCAAACCGGTCGTAGCACGGCTCTTTGGGGGCACTGCCGGGCGGGCTTGCTGTGGTCGCTGTACTTCCCTGCTGTACAGCACTGGCTCGATCACCGGGTCCGGCTCGTTGTCCGCGGCCTGTGTGTCACTGTCCGGTCATGGACAAACAGGAACTGCTCGCGGCCGTTGACGCCTTGGTCCGGCCGGACGGGCAGCAGCTGGTGTGCGACCAGGCAGGGCACCCGGCGGGGCATGTGTGCCTGACGGCTTCCGAAGAGGTCAGCCTGCCCGTGTTCATCAAGGAGCTCAGTGACCGGTACGGGCAGCTACGCAACCTCGCCGCGGGCGGATATGTCGATCCTACGGTGACCGAGCAGACCGGGCTGCCGCTCCTGGCACCCTTTGGGGAACAGCTGGTCGATATGCGCGCCTGGACGTGCGGCAGCTGGTGGATCGGCTGCGGGACGGTCCGTGCCGGTGACGGCGTACGGCTGGTGGTGCTCGTCGCCGAGCGGGCCGCACCGTCGCCGGACAAGGTGTCGAACAAGGTGCCGGAAGGACTGCCGGAGGGCGCCTCCTGGGTGGACCGGATCGTCGCCGTCACGGGGTGGCCGGCAGACCGGGCGCGGGTGGTGGGCTGGGCGGCGGTCGAGGCCCGGCTGGGGACCGTGCTGCCCGGTGACTACAAGCGCCTTGTCGAGCGGTTCGGGTACGGCGCCTTCGACGACTACCTCGGTCTCTTTCTGCCCGACGGCCCGCTGGGCAGCATCGACATAGTCGAGTTCAACGAGTGGTGGGCCCAATGGGCCGAGGCGCACGATGCCGACTCGTGGGAGCCGTACCAGCTGTACCCGGCTCCGGGCGGGCTGCTGCAGTGGGCGGGGACCGAGCAACGGGACGACTTCTACTGGCTCACCGAGGGTCCCGATCCGGACAGTTGGCCCATCCTCGCGACGGTGGAGGACCGCGGCACCTGGTACCGGTTCGACGGCTCGACCGCGGAGTACGTCCACCGTCTGCTCACCGACCCCCGGCAGCCCTTCTCGACAGCCCGTGATTTCGATACTCATTGGTTCGAGAGTTACGAGGGGTTGGAAGCCGAAAGCGATTGACTGGTCCGGTGGCTTACCCACGATCAGTGGAGCCTCAGTACCCAGACGGCGGTAAGACCTCCCCAATGGCGACTCCCCGGCTGCGTTCTGGGTGGAGACATATGGCCTCGCGCGGCCCGAGGGTGCCGGATCACGGCCCTCGACGCCAGAGCCCCACGTGAGGAGCGAGGTTGGGCGACCACGCACGTGACCTGCGGTTTCCCTACCGCGGGTAGAGCCCCCGCCGAATTCACCTCTGTGGACCCCGGTTCCCCGTGAGTCCCCGTCCGTTCTGGCACGCGAGTGGAACGACTGCCTTGGGCCCGTCGACGCGAACTACGGGTTGGGCGGTCGCTGAAGTCGGCCCGGCTGATCAGACGTTCGCTGGCGGGTGGAGTTCGTCGGTTGCGGTCTCGGCGGTTGCTATACGCCACACTTCAGTGGCAGGCCCCAGCCGTCGACCGCCGGGGGGCGCCTTTCACGTCCGTCACACGCGAGTGGTGTGCTGGTCCAGGAGGGCCCGAAGCCTGTCGAGGTCCATGGCCTCATGCACGCCCCGCTTGGGCAGGACTTCGAGCCACATGATGTTGGGGTCCCGGCTGAGCAGGACGAAGTGGTCGGCCGTCTCCCGGTAGCCCTGGTAGACGGACCACTTCTGGATCAACGTGCTGTGGTCGCTGCGGCAGGTGATCCCGGCCGCGGACACGGTAGCGCGGTACTCGCCCTGCCATCCGATGATCCGCTGCACGTAGGCGACGTGCAGCCGTGGGTACCCCCACATCCACAGGACAACGAACAAGAGCAGAAGGGTCGAGACCACGTCGATAGTGATCAGCCAGAACCCGACCGACAGCGCGAGGAGCACGCCCCGCACACTAGTTTGGTGCGCTTGATCCGGTCGCGGACCCGCAGGCCGACCCGTGTGTCGGCAGGCTGGGGCCGGTACACCAGTTGGACCGCGGCCTGCTCGTCCATGACATCGTCGGAACTTTCCGCGCTGTCGTTGCTGCCTTCGGTCCTGCGCCCCTTGGCCATGATCCCTCCCCGGTACGAAGATCGCGGGAACCTATCAAACCTCAGTGCTGGACTAGTGGAAGAACTTCTCCTCGCGATCCAACTGCGGTCTTGAAAACCGTCGCGGCAGCGATGCCACCGTGGGTTCAAATCCCACACCCACCGCAGATGAACGGCCCTTGACCAGGTAAATCGGTCGGGGGCCGTTCGCACGGGCGCTGCCAGTCAATCACCGTGGTTCCCCGTCAGATACCGGGCGATCGGGCACGGCGGGGGCACGGGCACCTTCTGATCCGTAGCTCTCATGGCCGCCGGCGCAATCCACACCTGGGCGCGCGTCGGCGCAGCGGCAGCGCAGCCGGGACAGCGGCACCCTGCACGTGGTGCAGCAACTCAAGCTGAGCCTGAGCAACCGTGTTCGCGCCCCGAAGGGCGGCAAGCTCCGTGACGTACCTCTGCCCGACCCCGTGGCAGAGGCGCTACAGGAGCACATCAAGCGGTTTCCGCTGTGGAGATCAAGCTCCCCTGGATGCGAGCGAACGGCCAGCCGGTGACCCGGCGGCTCATCTTCAGGGGCCCCAACGGCGGACACATCTGGCGTACGTTGCTGAACGAGGATCACTGGAAGCCAGCGCTCGCGAACGCGGGCGTCCCCCGAAGGCCAAGAGTCGCGAGCACGTCGGCGCCCGCGAGCACGGCATGCACGCGCTCCGGCACTTCTACGCGTCCGTGCTCCTGGACGCCGGAGAGAGCATCAAGGCCCTCGCGGAGTACCTCGGGCACTCTGACCCAGGTCTGACGCTGAAGGTGTACGCGCACCTCATGCCAAGCAGTCGTGACAGGGCCAGGAAGGCTCTCGGCAGGGCACTTCGGCCTCAGGGCCCCGAAGACTGAGGTTCTAGAGACGTTCCAGCGCATGAAGATGCCTCCCGTCCGCGCCGTATGCGCAGGTGGGAGGCATGATCACAAACTCTACTTCTTCTTGCCCTGGGTCTTGCCGGGGATCTTGGCGACCTGCGTCTTCGCTGCTCAAGGACGGTGGGCTCGTGCGCCTGGTTGTCGTCGTTGGTCGTCATTGGCCGCTGCTGAGCAACGTCGGACGGCCCAGAGACGGCCCAGCTTCAGCCCGCTCGGCTGACGGACGGCACCCTCGATGCGCACCGTCTGAACCTCAGCCGAAGACAGTCAGCCACGACGGCGGGTGCGCCGACCGACCACGCACGCGTATGCCTCGCTGCACCCCCACCGGCCTCAGCCACGCTACTGGCTTGTGTCGTCGACTAGAGCAACTCGCGATACTCGGACCCGTTATGACGGTGCGCGAGCCTTCAGCTTGGGAAGCTAGTTTGACTTGGGGCAAGCTGCGAGGCTGACCTGCGGTGGAGCGATGTCGGATCGTGTGGGGCAGCCGGTGGGTTTCCCAGTGTTCCCCGTTGGCCCCGCAGGATCTGGCACGCGAATGGGACGCCCCCTCCGTCTCCCCGAAGGGGGAGGGCTACCACGGACCTCTCCAGTATCCGACGTTACGGGGCACCTGGCCGGCGTCGCGTGTACGACGCCTGGTTCCCACCACCGTGGTCGGCGGGCGGGCGCGACGCTCTCCCCCGCTTCACCGCCGCTGTGCGATTACGAGAGCAACGAGGACGCTCGCGACAGTGAACACGACCGTGAGGCCAGCGGCGGCGACGGTCAGAGGTACGGCAACGGATGGATGCATGAGAGTCACGTAGACAAGGCCGCCGCCGATGATGAGGACGAGCAGGACGAAGGTCAGGGCCAATAGGGGGAGTACGAGAGACGGCGCCGCAGCTGGCTGAGACTGCTGTGAATATCCCTGGTGGGTGGGCGGCTGAGACATGGACGTCCTTCGCATCGAATGTGAGACCGAGGGGCGGAGAGCCCTTTCATCCGTGGCGATCAAGTCACCTGTGGGTGACCTGGCCCGTGATCGGACGACTGCGGCGTCTAACGACGATGGCGCGGCGGAACCGACCAGCGCTAGTTGTCCGTGACGTTCGCCGAACGGCCCCGGATGGCAGAGCAGCGCGGCACGATGACTCATGAACTTGCACGAGAGAGGAGCAGCGCGGTCATGGGAAGGGGAGCCCGTCGACAGTGGCAGCCACCGCAGGGGACCAAGGAAGAGATGGAGCTCGCCACCTTGCTCCGTCAATGGCTGACAGACCGAGGAGTGTCTGTCGCCGCGGTGATCAGCGGTTTTACGCCGGAGCACTTTTCTGGAGAATCACCGCCTGGACGTACTGCGACTTACGCGAGGCTCGCCGGAGTGGGCATCACCTGGGATTTCGTCGAAGCTGTTGCCGACGTGATCACACCGAGCACGACCGAACATCTGCAGCTCCTCGCAGCAGCGCGACCCCTGTGGGAACAGGTCCTTGCGAGCACCGAACGACGGGATTCCAGCCCGACCACAGACATCGTCGTCGTCATGCGCGAGATGCTGGACTTGTCAGAACAGCTCCTGGAAACCCAGAGATGCCTGGCAAACCTCAGAGCTGACGATCAAAACGTGGCCTGGGCACTGATGATGACGTGCCAACAGATGAGTTCCCGACTCGCTGAGCTACGCGAGCACCGAGAGCGAGCCAGGTTCCGCGAAATCTCGGCCTCGTCCTTGCGGCCGTATCGTGCCAGTTCACGGGGGACACGGGCAGAAGCCGATGATCAGACAGCACATCTACTCGAAGGGTGGGCACGACAGATCGCGCGATTCGCCCAGGTTCTCGTCCGCCCGGAAGAGACGAGCATGGTGTCTTCGAGTGACACCAAGGTGGGGATCTCGGAGGTGATCGAGTCGACCTTACGCGAACTCGACCTGAACCCTGCCGAGACTACGCGTCCACTGAGCAGCGCTACTGCGATCGAGAGCGAGCTAACCGACCCCGACCCCGATTACACCGGCGGGGGCTTCTTGCAGACGGTGCGCTTTGACTTCGAGCGCCTCACGCCTGAGCGCTTCCTGCCGGGGGACATGATTGACACTGCACTGGAGCCGGACAGTGATCGCGTGCTTACCATTCCCATGATCGGACTCGTACGCGATGGTGTCACTATTGCCCCGGGAATCACGGTCCTGGCTGGACCAAACGGGGTGGGAAAGAGCCTGGTCCTTGAAGCTCTCTCCCACGCCTTGCAAGGGGGCGCAGCACGCAGAGCCTCCGGCTACCGCCCGCTCAGCCGGCGTCTAGCTGCCGCTCTGGAGATTGATTTCCATCATCGTCCGAGACCACAGGACGTTTGGTATGCCTCGTACCTCGGCCTGCAATCAGATCGTGACTCATGTCTCAGCGCGCAGGAGTCCTTTCGCATGGCGTTGGATCAGATGAGTCCCAAGCCGGGGGTGCTGTACCTGCTGGACGAGCCGGAAGCTGCGCTTGCCCCACAGCTGACCCAAGACCTTGTGGACTGGATGGATGACCGCGTCGAAGACGGGTGTCAGTTCATCATCGCGACGCACAGCATGACGTTGGCAGCGCTGGAGCATGCACAGATCATCCTGCCGGGGCAGCGAGCACGGATCGACGGGGCAAGCAACTAATTGTTGTGCGCGCGGCCCGGGCGGCGGCCGGGCTGGAGCGGGGCGGAGACAGGAGTGCAGGCCCGGCCGAGGGCCGGGCCGCGCGCGGGGAGCGGAGCGAGCCGCCTTGAACCAGTAAAGAAAGTTGTAACGCAGTCAGTCACTCCGCAGATGTCCGGTCCCGGTAGATGCTTGACACTTCGGTCCCAGGTGATGGTTGACAGTGGCCGTGTTCGGCTTTTCTGTGCGCGTTGTTGCGGCGTGTGTGGGGAGGCCGGGATTGGCGCTGGTGGAGTTGTCGGTTGTCGAGCAGAGATACCGGGCTGTGCTTGCGGTGCTGGCGGGTGCGACGGTGACGGAGGTCGCCGCCCAGCTGGGCGTCTCGCGGCAGACGGTGAGTGGGTGGAAGTCGAGGTATGAGGCTTCGGGGCTGGCGGGGTTGGCGGATCGTTCGCGTCGGCCGGCGTCGTGTCCGCATCAGGCTTCTGCCGAGGTGGAGACGGCCGTGTGTGAGTTGCGGCGCAAGCACCCGAAGTGGGGTCCGCGGCGGATCGCCCATGTGCTGGAGCGGTCCGGGGCAGTGAGCCCGGTGCCGTCGCGGATGACCGTGTATCGGATCCTGGTCCGTCACGGGCTGGTGGAGCCGGGGGTGCGGCGTCGGAAGCGGTCGGATTACAAGCGCTGGCAGCGGGACCGGCCGATGCAGCTGTGGCAGATGGACATCGTCGGCGGCGTGATGCTGGTCAACCCGGTCACCGGCGAGCTGACCGAGGCCAAGGTCGTGACCGGGGTGGACGATCATTCCCGGTACCGCGTGATCGCGTCGGTGGTCGAGCGGGCGACCGGACGGGCGGTCTGCGCGGCCTTCGCCCGGGCCTTGCAGGCGTTCGGGGTGCCGGAAGAGGTGCTGACGGACAACGGCAAGCAGTTCACCGACCGGTTCGGGCAGGGCGGTGAGGTGCTGTTCGACCGGATCTGCCGGGAGAACGGGATCGCGCACCGGCTCACCCAGCCGGCCTCGCCGACCACGACGGGCAAGGTCGAGCGGTTCCATCAGACGCTGCGGCGTGAACTTCTCGACGACTGCGGCGCGTTCGAGAGCATCGAGCAGGCTCAGGCGGCACTGGATGCGTGGGTGGAGGAGTACAACTCCTCGCGGCCGCATCAGGCGCTGGATATGCAGTCTCCGGGAGACCGGTTCGCCCCGGTTGCCGAGCAGGAGCGGAACGTCCTGGGCCTGAAGATCCCCGGAGTGCTGACGCTGGTGCCGCAGCAGCGGACACCCCCAGAGCATCTGGAGCCGGCTCCGGATGAAGCCTGCGAGGTTCCTGCCGCCCTGCCTGAGGTGCCGGTGGTGGTGCCGGTGGAGCCCGGCGCTCCGGTGGAGTTCGAGCGGGTGGTGCCTGCGAGTGGGAATCTGCAGGTCGCGGGAAAGCAGTTCTGGCTGGGTCCGGCCCGCTCGGGGCTGACGGTGACGTTCTGGGCCGACACGCAGGTGATCCATCTGCTGATCGCCGGGACGCGGATCAAGACCGTGCGGTCACACCTGTCGGTGGCGGATCTGGGGCGGCTGGCGGCCCGGGGCGGACGTCCGGCAGGGCCGGCCCCGCTGCCGGGCGGTGACGGGGCGGCGTTCGAGGTGGACCGGGTGGTGAACAACAGCGGTCTGGTCGGTCTGGGCGGGCACCAGGTGCTGGCGGCGGAGATCCTCGGTGGCCGCCAGGTGGGCATCCGCATCGACGGCGAGACACTGTCATTCTTCGACCTGTCCTCGCGGGAACTGCTGCGGGTGCGGCCCAACCCGCTGACCGGTGAGGAAGTCCGCAGGCTGCGGGGCCTGCGTCCGGCCGGACCGCCGCCACGGCCCGGAGTCGAGCCCGTGCGGGTCCAGCGGTGGGTCAGCGCGGTCGGCACGGTCATGGTCTGCCGGCAGGTCGTCTCCCTCGGCCGCCCCTACGCAGGCCAGACCGTGACCGTGCACGTCTCGGACACGACGCTCACCGTCGAGCTGGACGGCCAGGTCCGGGTCATCCGGCGCACGACCGACGTCCCGGTCCGCAACGTGAAAGCGAACAAACCCCGTGAAGTTTCCGATGTTGTCTAGGCCCACCGTCAAGCATCAGCTGGGATCAGAACGTCAAACATCACCTGGGACTAGACACAGTCACTCCGCAGACAAGACAGCACTAGCGACCTCCTTGCAGCTCAACACTGGAGTCACTGCACGTGGTAAGAGAGTGGCAGAAAGTAGTAGAATTGCGGTGGTGATTCATCACTGTGGATCACGCCTTTCAAGGAGGAGATTGACGTGAGCCCTCGTCCAGGTGGGGAGACCGATAAATTCGGCAATCGATACGAGGGTGCTTGGACAGTCCGTCACCTCCTCTATGTGCTTCTGGGGAGTGCTCAGTCCATCACGGTCGAGGATATCGATGACCTGGGGAAGGGCGCCGAGTTTACCTATCGGCATGGCGCTACCGTCGAGGTACATCAGGTCAAGCGCCAGAACGGGAACGCGAACAGTTGGAGCGTCCAGTCACTGCAGAACAAGGACATCTGGGCGAACGCTCGTCACCACGTCATCCAAGGACGTCACTTCCACTTTGTATCCATGGTCCCCGTGCGAGACGTCCAAGAACTGACCGAGAGAGCAAGAAGCGCCGACAACCTTGCCGAGTTCATCAGCGACAGACTTACGAAAGAACTCCAGGGGCCATTCAACAAACTCTCGTCGTCTACAATCTACGGCTCCACCGAAGTAGCCTGGAAAGTGCTTCGCGGTATCTGGATTTCCTGCATCGACGAAAATGAGATCGTTCGAACGAACGCAGTCCTCTCGGAGCTACTATTGAGCGGCGCAGGAGGTCGGCTTTCGGCTGCCGCTTTGGGAGAACTCGTAAATAATAGCCTTGGTTCCACCCTTGACGCAGCAGGCATCGAGTCCCGACTCGGCCAGTATCAACTCAGCCGCTCAACGCTGCTAGTCGGCGCCGCTATATCAGGCACAGTCCGGGAGATCACTACGGCTTGGGCCGCCAGCGTCGAACGCGAGCTTATTCGGCCTACGATTAAGCGCTTCGAAGCACAAGAAATCGTTAACCTTCTCGACGCAGGTTCGGGCAGCCTAACACTTCTCATGGGAGATGCCGGGGGCGGTAAGAGCGCCACCCTTCATCAAGTGGTGAACATCTTCCGTAGTCGCGATATTCCCATCTTGAGCTTCCGACTCGACCGACTTGAGCCTTTTGCATCAACCACGGAATTGGGCAACCGAGTCGGGTTGGATGTATCACCAGTGGCTGCCCTAGCCTCTGTAGCAGAAGGACGCCCTTCCGTACTCGTCGTGGACCAGGTCGATGCGGTGAGTCTCGTGTCGGGGCGGATGCCAAGAAATTTCGATGCGGTCGCTGACCTGGTACGCGAGGCCTCAGCTTTTCCAAAGATGCGAGTGGTGCTGGCTTGTCGAAAGTTCGATGTTGAGAATGATCACCGCATTCGCGAACTGGTCGACGAGAAGCAATGTGTGCGCGTTGAAGTCCAAGGACTATCAGAGACTCAGGTCAATGAGGCAGTTTCAGCCATGGGGCTGGATGTCGGCCATCTCAATACACACCAGAGGAATCTCCTACGGTCGCCGCTGCACCTCGTCTTGCTGAGAGGTATCGCTAATGATCCGCGGGCACTGGAATTCCAGACCACTAGTAACTTGTTTGACGCCTTCTGGCAACGCAAGCTGACCGACTGTGTCCAACGACGTGACGCAGTTCGTTTTAACGAAGTCATCTCGACAGTGGCAGAGGCTATTAGTACTCGGCAGCGCCTGTCTGTTCCTGCAACCGTCCTCGACCAGGCGAACCTTTCCGTTGACGCCAGTGTGTTGGTTTCAGAGCATCTGCTGGTTCAGGATGGTAGAGAGATCGCGTTCTTCCACGAAGCGTTCTTCGACTACGCATTCACACGTGGATGGACGCGCCGTAATCAATCCCTCGTCGACTTCCTGACCAGTGGAGAACAAGAACTTTTTCGCCGTGCTCAAGTACGGCAGATCCTGAGCCATTTGCGCGAGCTTGAGCCCGGTCGATTCGCAGAAGAGGTGGGAACTGCTCTAGTCAGTGCTGACATCCGCTTCCATATCAAGGACGTGATTCTCGCCCTTCTGAGCTCACTCCCTGATCCCACACAAAATGAATGGGACATGGTGGCCGATGTACTCGAAACCCGACCCTCGTTCGAAGAGAAGCTCTGGAGATCCCTGCGGACAGCCCCATGGTTCGACTGCCTCGATGCAGACGGCATTATTGAAGAATGGCTAGTTGGCAGTGAAGATGAACAAGCGCGGGCCCTAGAGATTATGGGAAGTGCCGCAAAAGCCACCCCAGATCGCTTGGCTGAACTGCTCCTACCCCATCTGAATAACAGTAATTTTCCAGGCTGGCTACAGTGGATTGCCCGCTTCGCAGATGTCCACGAGAGCCGTCCTCTGTTCGATCTGCTTCTCAATGCCGTTCGTGACGGCCAGTACAGCGGAGAAGCCGAAAACGAACTTTGGTACTCAACCCATGACCTGGCACAGCATCAGCCGGCCTGGGCAGTCAAGCTATTGGCCGCTTACCTCGTCGACCGCCCCAACGCGATGGCCTTGGCGTCAAATGGCAAGGTCGCTGCGCTAGTAAGCCGGGAGCACGGCGCGATAGAGCTAGCACGGCATGGAGCGGAAGGGGCTCCAGAAGCATTCTGCACTCTTATGCTTCCGTACATGCTGCAGGTGATGGAGGTAGCGGCGTATGGGGATGACGAACTCCCGAGACATGATCTGCACTTCACGCATCGCTACCCGGACCTAGGGACGCACGAACTCGAAGAAGCCGTCTTGTCTGGGATGGTTACGTCAATCCGTCACATTGTGAGGCAGGAGCCAGCGACAGTAAAACCCGTTCTTGAAGCTCTTGCAGAAAGTCCCTACGAAGCCGCACAGTGGCTCTTGTATGAGGGCTTGCGGGCGGACGGCGAGAGGTACGCACAGTGGGCAGCAGAACTTCTACTAGAAGGAAAGCACCGCTTCTTGAGTGGGTACTCATCCAACGGCGTATGGACAGCCCGCCAGTTGATCCAGGCCATCAGTCCATTCTGCTCTGATAGATCATTCCGTGACCTAGAATCTGCAATCCTAGAGCTCCGATTCCCCTGGGAAAAGCGACGGCCTGGTTGGTACATGTTCAACCTCCTCTCCGGGATGGACGAGGCGCGTCTTTCTGATGTGGCGAGACGTCGACTCGGTGAGCTGCGGAGGGCTACAGGCATGGAGCAGCCTCCCCAACCTGAAGGTGTGACCGGGGGAGGCATCGCGTCTCCGATTTCCTCAGATGCTGCTCAACGGATGAGCGACGAACAGTGGTTGAAGGCGATCGCCAAGCACAGTGTGGATAGGACAAACTGGCAGAACTTCACCGGCGGCGCCCATGAGCTATCAAGTATTTTGCAGCAAGAGGCACAACGCGATCCTGCCCGGTTTTCAGCACTCTCCCTGAGATTCGACCAAAGCACACACCCGGCCTACAGCAATGCCATCCTCCTAGCCTTGGGCGCGGCAGAAGCCCTCGACGATGGATCGCCAATGTTCGACGCCCTTCGTCACATCTCATCGCTGAATCACGATGATGTCGACCGATGGCTCGGGCATGCACTTCGTCACTACTACAAGTCAGTCCCGCTTGATCTCGTTGAGACGATCGTCGGTTACGCACGCCGCTCGGTAGGCACCAAGGAAAGGGACCCGGAGGTTTGGTCCTCTAGTAACGAAGAAAATATCGGTCGCGATATATACGGATCGGGAATAAACTCGCCCCGCGGTGCGGCAGCCGAAACACTGGGAGACCTACTCATCCACGATGCAGATGGGAGCCGCACTGCACTGGCTCTCCCTGTATTGAGGCAGCTAGCTGAAGATCCTTCTACTCCAGTTCGCTCGTGTGCTGCGCACCTTGTTCACGCCTCAATGCGTCATGCTCGGTCGGACGCTCTGGATGCATTTGCACTTATCGTCGCGACACGAGACGACAGCCTCTTCACCACTCATACAGTCATCCGCCTGATTGCTTACGTCGGTTCTGAGGACCCCGACACGGTGCGGCTCGTAATCGAACGCATGCTGAATTCACAGGTACGCGAAGTGCGAAAGGCTGGAGGGCACCTAGCCGCCATTGCGGCAATCCAGTGGGGCGTGACGGACCTGCTCGACACCGTACTCGCAGGTAGCGATGGGGCACAGCGAGAGGGCGCCGCACGACTGTGTGCGCACAGGCTGACGAACACCGCCGACGCGGCAACTGCACGACGCGCTTTCGAAGAACTCCTGAACGACTCGGAGGAGTCGGTTCGCAAAGCTGTAGGTGAGGTAGCCGCAGCGCTTCGCGGTGAGCGCCTTCGGCCCGTGAAACAGTCGTTGCGTCGCCTGATTTCGTCAGCCTCTTTCACCGAAGCCTTGCCCCAGCTGTTCATAACCTTGGAGCAGGCACCTGATCGCGTAGATGACCTGGTCTTGGAGTGCTGCCAGCGCTTCATTGAGATAAAGGGTGCAGATTCTGGAGACATCAGAACTGGTGCGGCAGGAGATGCTCGTTACGTTGGTGAGCTTCTCATTCGAGCTTACGCACAAACAACGGTGCGAGCTAAGCGCAGCAGGGTCCTCGACCTGATTGACCAACTACTGGAAGTCGGCGCCTTTGGCGTGGCGGACCTCGTCGCAAAGTCGGAACGTTAGGGCGCGGTTGGAACTGTGTCACCTACTGCCGCTATTGGCGTGACATTGGCAGCGGTCGGCCAGCACGAGGTGTGTATCCATCGACGGTCGCACACCTCCGTAGCACTCGGCCCTCCCAGAGCAGACGGGTTCTGCGCGACAAGGCCGGCACTGCATTGATCCTGGAGTTCACACGCGGGAGGGCGTCGCCCATCAACCACTCGTTGGTACGCCGGGGGCTACCCGAGCAATCCTAAAGATCGCGACGGTTCCCAAGAACGGCGACGGGCCTCCGGTAAGGGGATAGTTGTCCTTCGCTCCCGCGTAGAGGGCGAGCCCCTTCTCTGTGAGCTCCTCCAGGATGGCCGTGAGGCTTCGCTGTGCGTCCCGTACAGAGGAGCGAGAGAACTCGATGTCTCCGGAAATATCGCTCCAGTCCCGGAAGCTTTGAACGGCGCTGTCTATGAGGTCCTGCTCCTCGTCGGTGCAGTCGTCTGGTTCCTCATGGGGCAACCATCCAAGGCAGCCGGAGAGGATCGGCCAGAGGTCACGCCCTGTCTCCATGTGGTCGAGCACCACGACATCAAACGCTAGCTCGTCGTCCGTCGTAACGACGTCGGTGATCCTGTCGACCTGCACCCTCTTGAGCTTGCTGATCTCGTCGGCAAGCCTCTTGATCCCCCACACCTCGATGGTGACACCCTGGTGCAAGGGACGAAGCTCGTTGTCGATGAACTGGTCGACCTCGCCCGGCAAGGTGTCGTTGGTGAGGAAGCGCCACACCTTCACGTCACGGTGGCCCTGTAGGCAGCCCTCCAAGTCACTGCGGATCTTCGCCTTGGTCTTGTCGATCCGCTCGCCGCGCGTCGCATGAGCCGCGAAGAACACCCGGGCCTTCGGGCAGTAGCCGTCGTTCTTAGTGTCGCCCTTCGGTCCGGCCGCCCGCACCGGCTGATAGTCGCCGGGGTACAGCTCCAGGCCGAGCCGATCCATGCAGTCCTGAAAGGCGTTGCCCTCAAGTCGGAGGAGCTGACCCTCCACGAGCTTCCGCAGCGAGTTGTGATCCACGGCAGTCATTACCTCATGGCCTGCACACCCCGCGCAGCTAGGTTGAGCGGATCGGGAGTGTCCAATAGACGGCGGATCCGATGATCAAGGAGACGCCTGATGAGCGAGACCATCACCGAGCACGAGGCCGTGGAGGCGGCGGTCGTCG
>NZ_JBIBKS010000020.1:0-161893 GCF_042959345.1 Streptomyces sp. NPDC007905
GGGTGTCGTGCTCGCGCATCCACGTTATGCAGACCTGCCGCCCGCGAACTGCCCGGCGTTGCGCCGAACCGGGCGGTGGCCGGACCTCTGATCAGCGTCTCCGACGGCACCCCTCGGGCCCGGTGACACCACCCCCCAGGTCATCCGATCGACAGGGGGCAACAGTCATGCCGGGCCCGGAGGCCAGCGGCCCCGTTGCAGGACCGCAGAAAACATAACGGGGGTGTGTGGGCGCAGGTCGCGGTGGCAGCCCGAAATTCGGGTGCGGAGGCCTGGCGGGGCGACGGATGATCGGGAGCCTTGTGCACCGGCCAGCCCAGGAGCCGCCATGATCCGTCGCGTCACCACCCCCGCCCTCTTCCCGCCCCCCACCTACTCCCACGCTTCTGTCGTCGAGGCCGGCACGAAGCTCGCGTTTCTCGCGGGAGCCGTGCCGCTCGACGAGAAGGGGGAGGTGGTCGGTGCGGGGGATCCGGTGCAGCAGGCCGAGCGGGTGATCGCCAACCTCCGGGAGCAACTGCTCGCCGTCGGCAGCGACTTGGAGCATGTGCTGGCGACGGATGTGTACGTCGTCAGCAACGAGCCCTCGGTGCTGTCCGCGGTGTGGGAGGTCGTCGAGGCGTCGGGGCTGAGCCGGGGACCGCACTCGTCCACGCTGCTGGGTGTCGCCTGTCTCGGGTACACCGGGCAGCTGGTGGAGATCACGGCGACGGCCGTGGTGCCGGAAGCGCCGGATGGACCGGAAGGACCGGAAGGACTGGAAGGACCGGAAGAAGAGACCGGCCGGTGACGGCCGCGGTCGTCCTGCGCCGGGCGGTGCCGGCCGACGCCCGTGCCGCCGCCGACGTCTGGCTGCGGTCCTTCGACACCTCGCTGCCCACCGTGGTGCGGCCCCGCACCGACGACGACGTGCGGGGGTATTTCCGGGACGTGGTGGTGCCGCTGCGGGAGACGTGGGTGGCCGAGACGGCCGGGGAAGGGCGCGGGATCGTCGGTGTGATGGTCCTGAACGGCGACCTGCTCTCCCAGTTGTATCTGGACCCGGAGTGGCGGGGCCGCGGACTCGGTGACCGGTTCGTCTCCCTCGCCAAGGAACGCAACCCGCAGGGCCTCACCCTGTGGACCTTCCAGGTCAACAAGCCCGCCCACCGCTTCTACGAGCGGCACGGTTTCGTCGCCGTCGAGTACACGGACGGCAGCGGCAACGAGGAGCGCGAGCCGGACGTGCGGTACGTGTGGCAGCCCTGAGGGATACGGGACGCCACCCGGCCGGCGCGTGGAACCCGAGGGGCTGAGCGGCACGGGCAGGGCCACCCCTTGGGCCGCCCCCACGTCCGCACCTTGGGCAGCGGCTTCCCGTAGCCGCCGGCCCGGCTGGTCGTGAACCCCAGGACACCAGTGAATCCGCCACCTTCACCGCCGGCTACGGCAGTCCGGCCGCGTCGGCCGCCGTGCGCAGCACCTCACGGAGCATGACGGGAGTGAGCCGGCCGGTGAAGGTGTTGCGCTGGCTGACGTGGAAGCAGCCGAAGACGTCCAGACCATCCAGGCCGACCCGGGCGCCATGGGCGAAGCCGGGTCGGGGGCGGGGCACGGGCCAGCCCGCCTCGGCGAACGCGGGCAGCGCCGCCTGCCAGCCGAAGGCGCCGAGCACCACGGCCGCCCGGAGGGTCGGGCGCAGCAGCTTCAGCTCCTGGACCAGCCAGGGCCGGCAGGTGTCCCGCTCGCCGGGAGTGGGCTTGTTCGCGGGCGGAGCACAGTGCACGGGCGCGGTGACCCGCACCCCGTACAGCTCCAGGCCGTCGTCGGCGTGCACGGAGGTGGGCTGCGAGGCGAGCCCCACGTCGTACAGCGCCTGGTAGAGCACGTCTCCCGACCGGTCGCCGGTGAACATACGGCCCGTGCGGTTGCCGCCGTGCGCGGCGGGGGCCAGCCCGACGATCACCAGGCGGGCGTCGGCCGGACCGAACCCGGGCACCGGCCGCCCCCAGTACGTCCAGTCGGCGAACGCGGCCCGCTTGGACCGGGCCACCTCCTCACGCCACTCGACCAGCCGGGGGCAAGCCCGGCAACCCGCGACGCGCCGGTCGAGCCGAGCGAGCGCGCTGCTGTCGTCCATACCGCCACCGTATGCCCGGCTCCGCCGGGCCCCCGCAGGGGTGGGGGGTGTTGTGTCGGACAGGGGGTGGGCCGGGGGTATGCGGGCCTGCCGGGCCCGTAGAGGTCCGGGCCGGTGGGTCCCCTGGGGAGGGGAGCCGCCTTCGGCGTTCTACGGGCGCGGGTCCCAGGAAAACGTCTCCGGCTCACCGGGCCCGGCGGGTTAAGGTCGGGACATGGCTTCCGAGGATGCGGACGAGACCGTGCACGGTGACACCGGCGGACCGGGCGGAGCAGCAGCCCCCGCCCAGGATGCCGAGGGTTCCGGAGCCGCCGGCGCCCAGCCGCTCGACCCCAAGATCGCCGCCGCTGTGGCCGCCGCCGAGGCCGCCGGACCGGCCAAGGGCGAGACCGTACGGATCGACAGCTGGATCTGGGCGGTACGTCTGATCAAGACCCGCTCCCTGGGCGCCACCGCCTGCCGTGGCGGCCACGTCCACGTCAACGGCGAGCGGGTGAAACCCGCCTACTCCCTGCGCGTCGGCGACGAGGTGCGGCTGCGGCACGAGGGCCGGGAACGGGTCGTGATCGTCAAGCGCCTGATCCGCAAGCGCGTCGGCGCACCGGTGGCCGCTCAGTGCTACATCGACAACTCCCCTCCTCCCCCGCCCCGCGAGGCCGTGGGCCCCGCCGGTCTCCGCGACCGCGGCGCCGGCCGCCCCACCAAACGGGACCGCCGCGAGCTGGAACGGCTCCGGGGGCTGGGCGGACTCGGCGGACCGGACCGGCCAAGCGGGCACGGCGGGCCGGGCGGACACGGCGGCCCAAGCGGGCACGGCGGACTGAGCGGCCCCGGGGGATTCGGCGGGGCGGGGGGAATCGGCGGGTCCGGCGGGCGTCCTCGGGGACGCTGAGCCGGACTTGCTTGGGGGCCCCTCCCCCCTCCCCCACCCCTCCTCCCCCTCTGAACTCAGCCCGGTGACGTCGGCCAGGCCCCCGCGCCCGGCCGGCGTCACCGGCGGTGTCCCGCACGGGTCACGCCCGTCGGCCCGCCCGCCGCAGCAGCCGCAGCAGGTCCGTGTTGTGCCCGCGCCGGGCCCAGGCGATCAGCACGAGCGGCACGATCAGGATCAGCGGGGTCGCCGCGTACTGACCGTCGAAGACGGTGAGCTGGACGATGAACGCGCCCACCATGAGTGCGCTCAACGCCATCGCCGCCACCGACTGGAGGGCCGGAACCAACAGCGCGACCGCGCCGGCCAGTTCGAGCGCGCCGATGGTGTACATGCCCACGCTGCCCCAGCCGATCTTGTCGAAGGACTCCACGGCGGACGGGTGCGCGATCAGCTTGGGCAGTGCGCTCGCGATCCCGTAGAAGAGGGCGAGCAGCACCTGGACCGCGCGCAGGGCGATCCGGGCGAGGCGACCGCGGGCGGTCGCGGAAGCGCCGGAGGGGGCGGAAACGGCAGGGGCGGTGGTCTCGGACACGGGGGTCTCCTCGGTGAAGCGGTCCTGGTTGCTGTCACCGACGTAGACCGGCCCTGGGCCGAGAACTCATCGCTCCTCGCTCCTTATGCCACCGGTACCGCCCTCACCCATGTCTGGTCGGGGGTCAGATAGGTGTCCACCTCCAGTGCCGCCTCCGTCAGCGCCTCTTCGAACTGCTCCGTGGTCAGGGGCCGGGCCAGGAAGGTCTGGGTCCAGACGGCGTCGGGGAACAGGTACTCGGCGCGTACCGAGTTCACCCCGTCGCCGGCCGGTTCCGCCGACACGATGCGCAGGGTGAAGCCGCTGGGGTCGATCCGCTCTCTCGGCACGTTCGTGTGGTAGTCCGGGCCCTCCCGCTGGATGAGCACGCAGCCGTCCTTGGCCACGTGGCGGGCGCAGGTGCGCAGCAGGCCCCGGCGGGCCTCGATGTCACCGGTGTGGACGAGGAAGGACGCGAGCATCACCACGTCGTACTTCTCGCCCAGGTCCAGTTTTTCGATCGGGCCGCATATCGTGCGTGCCCCTCGGACATGGGCGAGCATCTCGGCGGACTCGTCCACCGCTGTGACCGTGAAGCCGCGTTCCAGCAGGGGATGGGTGATCCGGCCCACTCCGCTGCCCAGCTCCAGGATGTGTGCCCCGGGGGGCACGGCCGCGGTGATGATGTCCGGCTCGTCGCCGGCCGGAAGCCGTGTGTAGAGCTCGACCGCGCAGCCGTCGGGGGTGATGGCGCCGGGGCCTGTTCCCTTGTGTCCTTCGCGCATTTCGACCGTCATGCAGGAAGAACGGGCGGGCGTGGTGGGGCCGTTCCCGGTGGGGCGGGGTTCACTCGTTCGAGTCGTTGGTCTCGGGGCGGGAACCATCCGTGTCCGATGGACCAGGGTCCTCCCGCTCGCAGGTGGTCGCCGGCGGGCCGTCCGGGAGGGGGTCGGCGCGTGCCCGGGCCGCTTGTCACGGTGCGCCGTAGGGCGACCAGTTCCTCGGTGTCCTCGGGGGGTGCTGCCGGGTCGAGGAGCTGTTCGGGCTGGTCGTCGGCGTCGGGCAGCGCGGTGCGTCCCCTTTTGGGAGCCTCGTTGGTGAACGTTCCCGGCGAGGAGTACGTTGCAAGCAGGAGTGGTGATCAGATGCGTACGGGCAGTGAGCCGGCGACCGCGCGCAGTGCTTTGCGGGCGCGGTTGTGGCTGAGTGCGTGGGGACTGGTCTGGGCGATCTTCGGCACGGCGGCGTTCGCGCTGGTAGGACGCCCGGGCTGGGCGGTCGCCTGTGGGGTGTTGTGGCTGGTGGTCACGGTGGACATGGTCATGATTCTCAGGCACATGCGGCAGGGCCCGCATTATCAGCCGGGTCGTGACGTTCCGCCGTATCGGCCGGCGGACGGCGGTCCGCCCTCTCGGCGTCCTTCGCGGCATCGCCATCCGTGACGGCGGCTTGCGGCCCGTGGGCGGTCAGGAGTCGAAGCGTGCGGCCTTGAGGTACCGCGGGTTGGGGTCGAGTGCGGCGGCGAGCCGGAAGTGGCGCTTGGCCTGGTCGGGGTGGCCCTGGCGTTCATAGGTGCGGGCGAGCGCGAAGTGGGCGAAGGCGTTGTCCGGTTCCCGCTCGAGCACGATGGTGAACTCGAGTTCGGCGGGCCGTAGTTGTGCGGCCGCGAAGAAGGCGCGTGCGCGCAGCAGGCGGGCCGCGGTGTTTTCGGGGTGTGCGGCGATGACTCCGTCGAGCAGTTTCACCGCGCCCCGCGGGTCCCGTGCGTTGAGCAGGTGCTCGGCCGCGCGGAAGTCGATGACATGCGTCTCCGGAGTTCGTCCGGTCGAACCGCTGGTCTCGGGCACGGCACAGTCCTTCCCTCACTGAAGCGGTTCAACGCCCGGTGGGGGGCCGCTATTCCGCGTCGGCGTCGCCCGGTCGTCCGTCCTCGGATGCCGTACGGGGTTCGTGTGCCCGGCGCTGGAGGTCGTCCCAGATGTCCGCGACGCGCTTGCGCAGGGTGTCGAGGGGTACGTCGTTGTCGATCACGATGTCCGCGATCTCCCGGCGCTGCTCGCGGGTGGCCTGGGCGGCCATGCGTGCGCGTGCGTCGTCCTCGGTCATCCCGCGCAGCCGTACCAGCCGGTCGAGCTGGGTTTCGGGGCTCGCGTCGACGACGATCACCAGGTCGTACTGGGGCGCCAGGCCGTTCTCGGTGAGGAGCGGTACGTCGTGGATCACGACGGCGTCGTCGGCCGCGGCGCTTTCCAGTTCGTGGGAGCGGGCGCCGACCAGGGGGTGCACGATCGCGTTGAGGACGGCCAGCCTCGCGGGGTCGGCGAAGACGATGGAGCCGAGTCTGGGCCGGTCCAGGCTGCCGTCGGCGGTGAGGACGTCCTGGCCGAAGGCCTCCACCACGGCCGCGAGCCCGGGGGTTCCGGGTGCCACGACGTCGCGTGCGATGCGGTCGGCGTCGATCAGCACGGCTCCGTGTGCGACGAGCAGCCGTGACACCTCGCTCTTGCCGGCGCCGATGCCGCCGGTCAGGCCCACTTTCAGCATGTGCGGAAGCTTAGGCCCTGCCGCTGACAGGGCCGCCCCCGGCGTCGGCGTCGCGGCCGGTCGGCTGCCTTACTGGTTGTCGCCCTCTCGCTCTGCGAGGAATCGCTCGAACTCCCGCCCGATTTCGTCGGCGGAGGGGATGTCGGCCGGTTCGGCGAGCATGTTGCCGCGGGTCTCGGCGCCCGCGGCGGCGTCGTACTGGTGCTCGAGGCCTTGGACCAGTGCGGTCAGTTCCTCGTCGCCCTCCTGGATCTGCCGGTCGATCTCGGTCTGTGTGCGGTGCGCGTCCGTTCGCAGGGAGTGCGCGACACCCGGCAGTACCAGGCCGGTGGCGGCGGTGACGGCTTCCAGGACGGTCAGCGCCGCGTCCGGGTACGGGGAGCGGGCGATGTAGTGGGGGACGTGTGCGGCGACGCCCAGGACGTCGTGTCCGGCCTCCATGAGGCGGTACTCCAGCAGCGCTTCGGCGCTGCCGGGCACCTGGGCCTCGTCGAAGGGGCTGCGGCCGCCCGGGATGAGGTCGGTGCGGTTGCCGTGGGGGGTGAGGCCGACGGGGCGGGTGTGGGGGACGCCCATGGGGATGCCATGGAAGTTCACGGAGAGGCGGACGCCGAGCCGCTCCACGATCTGCTGTACGGCCGCGGCGAACCGCTCCCACTCCACGTCCGGCTCGGGGCCGGACAGCAGCAGGAACGGGGCGCCGGTGGTGTCCTGGACGAGGCGGACCTCGATGGTTGGCACCTCGTACTCGGTCCAGCGGTCCCGCTTGAAGGTCAGCAGCGGGCGGCGGGCCCGGTAGTCCACGAGCCGGTCGTGGTCGAAGCGGGCCACGACCTGGTGGGGCTGTGCGTCGAGGAGCCGCTCGACGATCTGGTCGCCGGTCTCCCCCGCGTCAATGTATCCGTCGAAGTGGTAGAGCATGACAAGACCGGCCGATTCCTGGGCGAGCGCCATGTCGACGACGGCGAGGCCCTTCGGCTCCCATGCGTACAAACCCTGCGGATCAAGCACTGCGACCGCTCCTCCTCGTGTTCCTCATGAACAACGCGCCTTGGGGTGTGGGCATTCCCGGGTGACGCCGCTGAGCAGGCACCTCGTGCCGGGCACCTTGACGCTCCGTCAACTGGTCCCTGCCCTCACGAGGACCAGCGTTCACACTCACATCTGTCGTTCATGTATGAGATCAGCGTCCGTACGACAGGAAGCCACCCCATGCGCACCCGCACGCTGCTCACCTCTCTGCTCGCCGCGACCGCCGCCACCGGCGGCATGCTCCTCTCCGCGGGCCCCTCCGCCGCCGCCTCGACCATCGAGGTGGGCACCGCCGCCCAGCTCAAGACCGCGCTGAGGGGCGCGAGGCCAGGCGACACGATCCACCTGGCGGACGGCACGTACACCGGTAATTTCAAGGCGACCACGCCGTCCACCGCAACGGCCCGTATCACCGTCACCGGCTCGCCGAAGGCCGTCCTGACCGCGAGCGGGGGGTACGGCCTGCATCTGAACGGCGCTTCCTACTGGACGGTCAGCGGGCTGACCGTGACCGGCGGCCAGAAGGGCATCATGATCGACGCGGCCCAGGGTGTCATGGTGGACGGTGTCGCGGTGCACGACGTCGCCATGGAGGGCGTGCACTTCCGAAACTCCAGCTCGGACGACCTGATCAGGAAATCGAAGATCTACGACACCGGGAACGACGGCAGCGGCATGGGTGAGGGTGTGTACGTGGGGACCGCGAACACACTGTCCGACCGCAGTGACCGCAGTGACCGCATCCAGATCCTGCACAACACGATCGGCCCCGGCGTCGGCGTTGAGAACGTCGATGTCAAGGAGGGCACGACGGGCCCCCGGACCGTCGGCAACACCTTCGACGGCAGCGGGCTGACCGGGGTCAACTACGACGACTCCTGGGTCGACGTGAAGGGCAACGACGCCCTCGTCCAGGACAACACCGGCACGGGGACCACCAACGACGGCTACCAGACCCACACCCAGCGGTCCGGCTGGGGCTGCGGCACGGTCTTCAAGGGCAGTAAATCGACATTGACGGGCGCGGCGGGCTCGACCCGTCTGGCGATCGACGCGACGAACTACAGCGCAAGCTGCAGGACGACGGTCTGCAGCAGCAACACGGTGACCGGAGGCAAGGGCTTGACCAACATCACGGTCACTTCCTGAGAAGCGCGGGGAACCGCACGACCGGCCACGGCCGGCCCGCACCCGAAAGACAACCGGCACCCCCCGAGACACGTTTGAGGGGCCGCACCCCAAAAGGTACGGCCCCTCAAAGCTATCGGCTAAGCCCAGCGGCTAGCGTTCAGCTCTGCCCACCGGCCAGCTTCTCGCGCAGCGCGGCCAGCGCCTCGTCCGAGGCCAGCGCACCGGAGGTGTCCGCACCCTCGGAGGAGTACGAACCGCCACCACCCGACGCGGCCGGAGCGGCGGCCTCGCCACCCTCGGCAGCGGCCTGGGCGTCCGCCTCGCGGGACTTGATGACCTGCTGCTGGTGCTGCTCGAAGCGGGTCTGCGCCTCGGCGTACTGGCGCTCCCACTCCTCGCGCTGCTTCTCGTAGCCCTCGAGCCAGTCGTTGGTCTCGGGGTCGAAGCCCTCGGGGTAGATGTAGTTGCCCTGGTCGTCGTACGACGCGGCCATGCCGTACAGCGTCGGGTCGAACTCGACCGAGGCCGGGTCCGAACCGAAGGACTCGTTGGCCTGCTTCAGCGAGAGGCTGATGCGACGACGCTCGAGGTCGATGTCGATGACCTTGACGAAGATCTCGTCGTTGACCTGGACGACCTGCTCCGGGATCTCCACGTGGCGCTCGGCCAGCTCGGAGATGTGGACCAGACCCTCGATGCCCTCGTCCACGCGGACGAACGCACCGAACGGAACCAGCTTCGTGACCTTGCCGGGCACGACCTGGCCGATCTGGTGGGTGCGGGCGAACTGCTGCCACGGGTCTTCCTGGGTCGCCTTCAGCGACAGGGAGACGCGCTCGCGGTCCATGTCGACGTCGAGGACCTCGACCGTGACCTCCTGGCCGACCTCGACGACCTCGGAGGGGTGGTCGATGTGCTTCCAGGACAGCTCGGAGACGTGGACCAGACCGTCGACGCCACCCAGGTCCACGAAGGCACCGAAGTTGACGATCGAGGAGACCACACCGGAGCGGACCTGACCCTTCTGGAGGGTCGTGAGGAACGTCTGGCGGACCTCGGACTGGGTCTGCTCCAGCCAGGCACGGCGGGACAGGACCACGTTGTTGCGGTTCTTGTCCAGCTCGATGATCTTGGCCTCGAGCTCCTTGCCCACGTAGGGCTGGAGGTCGCGGACACGGCGCATCTCGACCAGAGAGGCCGGGAGGAAGCCGCGGAGGCCGATGTCGAGGATGAGACCACCCTTGACGACCTCGATGACGGTACCGGTGACGATGCCGTCCTCTTCCTTGATCTTCTCGATGGTGCCCCAGGCACGCTCGTACTGGGCGCGCTTCTTCGAGAGGATCAGGCGGCCTTCCTTGTCCTCCTTCTGGAGGACCAGGGCCTCGATCTCGTCGCCGACGGCGACGACCTCGTTCGGGTCGACGTCGTGCTTGATCGAGAGCTCGCGGCTCGGGATGACACCTTCGGTCTTGTAACCGATGTCGAGCAGGACCTCGTCCCGGTCGACCTTCACGATGACGCCGTCGACGATGTCGCCGTCGTTGAAGTACTTGATCGTCTCGTCGATCGCGGCGAGGAATGCTTCCTCGTTACCGATGTCGTTGACCGCTACCTGCGGGGTGGTGGCGGTGGTCTCGGTGCTGCTCGTCATGTGGGAAAGGGCTCCGGTACGGACATTGAAGTCGTAGGTACTGCTTACGCCGGGAGCCCGTTTCGCTCTGCAGAAGCCGGACAGCCAAGGAAGCGCCACTTTGAGCACCGGGTGCCCGGTGGCGCCTCGACAACCGAGGGGAATTCAACAGATGCGAGCGCAGCCTGCTACGTCTGAGGTGCGCAGGCCCGCAGCGCAACTTGTAGCATACGGGGGCAGCCGGACAGGGTCAATGCGCGAAGGCGCACACCCGGGGCGGATCGCCGCATACCCGGCACAAGAAACGTCCCAGGAGGCCGGACAGGCCGACGGGACCCCCCTCCGTGACACGCCATCGCCCGGCGCGTTGGACGGAAGAGTACGACGAGGGAGCCGATCATCCAAGAGCCGGAACCGCTCGACCCCGAGGGGTGCGAGCCGGAAGCCACCCGACGTGACGCCGGGGTCGCGGAGAGCGCCCGCGCCAACCGGGGCTGGTGGGACCGCAACGCCGACGAGTACCAGGTCGAGCACGGCACGTTCCTCGGGGACGACCGCTTCGTGTGGGGCCCGGAAGGGCTGGACGAGGTGGAGGCCGAGCTGCTCGGCCCGACGGAGGACCTGAAGGGCAAGGACGTCCTGGAGATCGGCGCGGGTGCGGCGCAGTGCTCGCGCTGGCTGGCCGCCCGGGGTGCCCGCCCGGTGGCGCTGGACCTCTCGCACCGCCAGCTGCAGCACGCCCTGCGCATCGGCGGATCGTTTCCGCTGGTCTGTGCCGACGCCGGCGCGCTGCCCTTCGCGGACGGCTCCTTCGCTCTGGCGTGCTCCGCGTACGGGGCGCTGCCGTTCGTGGCCGATCCGCGACTGGTGCTGAGCGAGGTGTGCCGGGTGCTGCGGCCGGGCGGCCGGTTGGTCTTCTCGGTGACGCATCCGATCCGCTGGGCGTTCCCGGACGAGCCCGGTCCCGAGGGCCTGTCGGTGGCGTCGTCCTACTTCGACCGCACGCCCTACGTGGAGCAGGACGAGGAGGGCCGCGCGGTGTACGTCGAGCACCACAGGACGCTCGGCGACCGCGTCCGGGACATCGTGGCGTCGGGTTTCCGGCTGGTGGACCTGCTGGAGCCGGAGTGGCCGGCCTGGAACAGCTCGGAGTGGGGCGGCTGGTCGCCCCTGCGCGGGAATCTCATCCCCGGGACGGCGATCTTCGTCTGCGAGCGGGACTGAGCAGTCCCTTACTTACGCGCACGCGCGCGTGGGAGCGTTTTCGCCGCGCACACGCATGTGGGACGCGTCTTCGCCGCCGTATGCGCGCGTGGAAGGCGTCTGCGCCGCCGTACGACACTAGGGGCGTGATCCGTGACGACGCCCTGGACGCGCTGCCCGTCCGTACCGCCCTGCCCGCCCTGAGCGACGCCCTGGAAGGGAACGGCACCGCCGTGCTGGTGGCGCCGCCCGGCACCGGCAAGACGACGCTGGTGCCGCTGGTGCTGGCGGGTCTGGTCGGCGGCGGTCCCGCGCGGCGGGTCGTGGTGGCCGAGCCGCGGCGGATCGCGGCGCGGGCGGCGGCTCGGCGGATGGCGTGGCTGCTGGGCGAGAAGACCGGTGAGAGCGTCGGCTACACGGTGCGCGGGGAACGGGTCGTGGGGCGGCACGCGCGCGTGGAGGTCGTGACGACCGGAGTGCTGTTGCAGCGGGTGCAGCGCGACCAGGAGCTGGCGGGCGTCGACGTGGTGGTGCTCGACGAATGTCACGAGCGGCATCTGGACGCCGACACGGTGGCCGCGTTCCTGTGGGACGTACGGCAGACGCTGCGGCCGGAGCTGCGGCTGGTGGCCGCGTCGGCGACCACGGACGCGGAGGGCTGGGCGCGCCTGCTCGGCGATGCTCCGGTGGTCGAGGCCAAGGGAGTCTCGCATCCCGTGGAGGTGGTGTGGGCGCCGCCGGCTCGTCCGGTACGGCCGCCGCAGGGCCTGTGGGTCGATCCGGCGCTGCTGGGGCACGTGGCGTCGGTGGTGCAGCGGGCACTGGCCGAGCGGGAGGGCGACGTGCTGTGCTTCCTGCCCGGTGTCGGCGAGATCGGGCGGGTGGCCGGACAACTGGGGGATCTGGGGGCCGTGGACGTGCTCCAGGTGCACGGGCGTGCGCCGGCCGCCGTGCAGGACGCGGTGCTGACGCCCGGGGAGCGGCGGCGGGTGGTGCTGGCGACGTCGGTGGCGGAGTCGTCGCTGACGGTGCCCGGGGTACGGGTGGTGGTCGACTCGGGGCTGGCGCGGGAGCCGCGTGTGGACCACGCGCGCGGGTTGAGCGGGCTGGCGACGGTGCGGGCCTCGCGGGCGGCCGGGCGGCAGCGGGCGGGGCGGGCCGGGCGGGTGGCGCCGGGTGTGGTGTACCGGTGCTGGACGGAGGCCGAGGACGTCCGTCTGCCGGCTTTTCCGGCGCCGGAGATCAAGGTGGCCGACCTGACCGCGTTCGCCCTTCAGGCGGCCTGCTGGGGCGATCCGGACGCCTCGGGGCTGGCGTTGCTGGATCCGCCGCCGGGCGGGGCGATGGCGGCGGCGCGGGATGTTCTCACGGCGGTGGGAGCGGTGGACTCCGCGGGCCGAGTCACTGAGCTCGGTGTGCGGCTGGGTCGGCTGGGGGTGCACCCGCGGCTGGGGCGGGCTCTGCTGGACACCTGCGGTGAGGGTGCGGAGGTCGTCGCCCTGCTGTCGGAGGAGGTGCCGCGCGAGTACGGGGACGATCTGGCCGGTGCCCTGCGTCGTGCCCGGCGTGGGGGTGACGCCTACGCGGCGCGGTGGCGGAGCGAGGTCCGCCGGCTGCGGGCCGTCTCGGCGGAGTTTTCCCACCCGCCCGCTCATGACCGTCGGCTGCCGGTGGACGTCGGGGCGGGATCGGGCACCGGTGACGATCGGCTCGCCGGCCTCGTCACGGCGCTCGCCTTTCCCGAGCGGGTGGCCAGGCTCGACGCCGGGTCGTATCTCATGGCGTCGGGGACCCGGGCCGAGCTAGGGGACGGGGCCGTCTTGCGCGGGGAGCCGTGGATCGTCGTTGCCGTGGCGGACCGGCCCGGGGGGAAGGGGCACGCGCGCGTGCGGCTCGGGGCCGCTGTGCACGAGGAGGTGGCGCGGGCCGCGGCCGGGGCGCTCCTGGAGGAGCTCGACGAAGTGCACTGGGCCGACGGGGATGTCGTAGCGCGGCGCGTGGAGCGGCTCGGGGCGACCGAGCTGGCCGTGCGGCCGCTGAAGGACGCCGCTCCCGGTCTTGTGCGCGGGGCCCTGCTCGAAGGGCTCCGGCGGGAGGGGCTCGGGCTGCTCCGCTGGTCGCCGGAGGCTGCGGTCCTGCGGCAGCGGCTGGCGTTTGTGCGTGCGCACCGGGGGGAGCCGTGGCCGGACGTGGCGGACGAGGCGCTCCACGCGCGCGTGGACGAGTGGTTGGAACCGGAGCTGGGCAGCGCCCGGCGGCGGGCCGATCTCGGGCGGATCGACGCCGGGCGGGCGTTGGAGCGGCTGCTGCCCTGGGCGAGCGGTGAGGCCGCCTGGCTGGACGAGCTGGCGCCCGAACGGATCGCCGTGCCCAGTGGGTCCAGGATCCGGATCGACTATGGGGACCCGGAGCGGCCCGTGCTCGCGGTGAAGCTGCAGGAGATGTTCGGGTTGGCGCAGACACCGGCCGTGGCGGGGGTCCCGCTGCTCGTGCACCTGCTCTCCCCCGCCGGGCGGCCCGCCGCCGTGACGGCCGATCTCGCCTCCTTCTGGAAGGACGGCTACCAGGGCGTACGCGCGGAGCTGCGAGGGCGGTATCCGAAGCATCCGTGGCCCGAGGACCCGGCGACCGCCGAGCCCACCCGGCACACCAACGCGCGGCTCAGGCGCTGACCGGTTCGGGTTCCGCCGCCTCCGTGGGTGCCGGGTCCCGCGGGCGTCCGGCGCGTGCCTCCAGGCAGAGGGAGAGCGAGAGGAGCAGGAGGCCGAGGAACAAAAGCCCCCAGGGCAGGGAGGAGGTGAGCATCAGGACCAGGGTGCGGTTGTGCTTGACCAGGGCGACGGTGTGCTCGATGTAGTCCTCGCGCATCTTCACGTCCCCGGCGAAGGCCGTCACGCTGGAGCGGCCGCCGAGCAGGGTGCCGCCGCGCAGTTCCTCCTTGTGGATCTCCTCGCCGTAGACGGGCGCGCCGGTGACCGGTTCGACCCAGAACCTGCGGACCGTGGTGTACCAGCGGGTGGTGCCGGTCCTGGCCACCGACTCCGGTGTGATGCCCTGGACCGGCATGGCCTTCGGGAAGGGGACCTTGGTCCAGGGGATGGTCTGTTCGAAGTAGTAGACGTGCACGCCGCGGAAGGTCCGGGTGCCCTGGTAGTGGATGGGGCTGGTGGTGCGGGTCTGCGCGTCGAAGTACTCGTAGTCGCGCTTCTGGGTGAGGAAGGGCCACTTGAACTCGATGCCGTCCCGCTTGACCGGGTCGCCGTCGACCGTCTCGCCGGTGGCGTGGACGGGGTCCTGGCTGTGGGCGTCGAAGATGTAGCGCTCGGGGATCCGCGAGACCATCCTGCCGTCGGGCCCCTGGACGTAGGACAGGCCGTCCCAGACGACGACGGGCCTGCCTGCGGTCTTCTCGATCTTCTCGGCGGCCTCCACGTTGCCCTTGAGGGTCTGCACGATGGTGACCTTCGGGACCTTCTTGGCGCGCATGGTGCCGTAGTCCAGGAGCGTGGCGTCCCTGGCCTCGAGGACCATGTCCTGGTACTGGTCGGCGGGGATCCTGGCCAGGCGCGGGAAGGCGTACCAGCGCAGCAGCGGGGACAGCGCCGCGCAGCACATGGCACAGGCGAGCAGGACCAGGCTTGCCGTGCGGCGCATTCCGGCCTCCCTCGGACGGGCGCTGCTACGGGTGCGCGGGCACCGTCGTCAGCAGCGGCTTGGGGGACGTCCGGCCTGTCGGCGCGCCCAGGGCGGTCATCGCCACGACCAGGGCGAGCGCGAGGGCGAGTCCGGTCGCGGCGGCGATCAGGGCGCGCATGCGAGGTCTCCCGACGGTCGGTTCCCGGACAGTTTCTGATGGGTCGTCAGGTCGGCACGGTAGCAACGCCCGGACGAGATGAGAACACGTCGCACACAGACGAGGGGCGCCCTCTCCCCCGAGCGGAGAGGGCGCCCTGCTGCTGTCCGGGCCCAGGGGGCCGTCAGGAGGTCGCGGACGGGCTCGGCGACGGGCTCGCCGGACTGTCGGCGGCGGCGACCTTCAGTTCGACGGTGAGGGTCGCGCCGCCGGTGGTGGTGATGCGGAGCAGGAAGGTGCCCGTGGTGTCGTCCGCGTACAGCTTCGGCAGCGTGAGCAGGCCCTTGCCGTCCGTCCGGAGGCCGGTGAGGGTGCGCACGGCCTTGCCGTCGGCGTCCTTGAAGTAGGGGCCCTTGTCGTTCTCGGTGGCGTCGTCGGCCGCCTTGATGAGCGTGGCGGTGGTCGCGACCTTGTCCGCGACGGCGCCCTTGTACGTCGCCTTCACCTGGACCTGGTCGGCGAACTCGCCGCCCGGGGTGCAGGTCAGCGGGGTGTCGCCGGTGCGGGCGAGGGTGTCGGCGGCGCGCGCGGTGACGGTGGCCGGGTAGTCGGGGCCCTTGACCCTGTGGCCGACCACGGTGGTGGTGATCTTGAAGTCGCCGGTCTTCTCACCGGCTTCGAGCGGCGGCGCGACCGCCACGCCCTTGGCGTCGGTGGCGATCGCGGCCACGGTCTCGCCGCCGGCGAAGGTGGCGTCGGTGTCACCGGTGATGGTGAACCGGATCCTGACCTTGCCGACGGCCATCCCGGCCTTGGTCTCGGCGCGGGTGCTGATCCGCCCGTCGAACGCGTCCCCGGCCATCGCGGTGAGCTTCGCGGTGCCCGCGTCCTCCAGGTGGTCCACGGTGTCGGAGGGAGTGGGCGTCGTCGGCGGGACCGGCGGATTCGGCGGCTTCGGGTCGGGGGTCTCGTTGCCGCCGCCGGGCTTGTCGGGCTTCGGGTCCGGCTTGTCGGGCTTCGGGTCCGGCTTGGTGTTCGGCGGGTCGGAGGGCTTCGGGGTGCCGGTGGGCCGGGTGTTGTCGTCGCTGCGGTGCGAGGGCACGCCGCCGCTGCCGTCGGGGACGGAGTGGGTGCCCTTGCGGTAGTACTCCAGCCAGTTCAGGACCAGGTTCAGATAGTCCTGCGAGTCGTTGTAGCTGAGGATCGCGCTGCGCAGGCCGGCCTGGGTGGACATGTCCCAGTCGTTGCGGCACAGGTAGTGGCCGGCGGCGAGCGCGGCGTCGTAGACGTTGTTGGGGTCCGACGTGCCGTCACCGTTGCCGTCCCGCCCGGCCCAGGCCCAGGTGGACGGGATGAACTGCATCGGGCCGACGGCCTGGTCGTACCGGCTGTTGCCGTCGTACGCGCCGTGGTCGGTGTCCTGGATGAGCGCGAAGCCGTTGCCGTCGAGCTGCGGGCCGAGGATCCGGCCCACCGTGGTGCCGTCCGCGTCGACGCGGCCGCCGCGGGCCTGGCCCGACTCCACCTTGCCGATGGCGGCCAGGAGTTGCCAGGGCAGGTTGCAGCCCGGCTTGGACGAACGCAGCTCGGCCTCGGCCTTCTTGTAGGCGTCGAGGACCGTCGCGGGAATACCCGCCTCGGCCTCACCCCGGGAGACGGGCGTGCCGATGGTGGGCGGCGGGCTGGGGTTGGGGCTGTTGAGGGGCGGCAGGTCCGTGTAGTAGGGCGAGTTGCCGGTGGCGTTGCCGTCGGCGGCCGCTTCCGGTGCGGGGGTGCTGGCGCCGGCCGCGGCCTGTCTGCCGTGGTCCTCGCCGGTCGCTCCTGGAGCCTGGGACGCGGACAGAGCCGCGACCGCTGCCGCGGCCACGGCGGTGGTCGCCGCCCCCTTGCGCAGCCGCCTGCCGATGTGCGCCGCCATAGAGTGAACCCTCCCGTGGACGCTGGTGCGTCCGTCTCCGTCTGTGTGCCTCGCTCTGGTGTGACGGTTGACCCGGTGCTGTGGTTGCCCCTGTTCCGCCTTTCCATCCGTGCGATGTGTGTTCGGCCTTGCTCCCCGCACGGCGACCCAGGTGACCCTACGACAACTTGCTTTGCCCGGGCACCCGTTCGTGCCCGATTTTCACCGGTTGGCCAACTCTCGTCGGCATGGGCGGCCCCGGGCGGCGCTCACGCATACTGGTCGGACCGCGATCACCGGTTCCGGCGCCACCGCTGACGACCGCTCCAGGGGGACCCGTTGCCGTTCACGCTCAGCCATGCGGCGGCCGTGCTGCCCGCCATCCGCCGGGACGGCGGCGGCCGGGCCCGGCTGGTGTCCTCGGTACTCGTCGCGGGTTCCTTCGCGCCCGACATGCCCTACTACGCCGCGAGTGTCGTGCCGGGCGGCATGGAGTTCGGGGCGGTCACGCACTCCTTCGCCGGCGTGGCCGGCGTTGACGTGCTCATCACCTGGGCACTGGTCGCACTGTGGCTGCTCGTCCGGGAGCCACTGGTGGCGCTGCTGCCCCGGCGCCGGCAGGGCCGGCCGGCCGCCCTGCTGCGCTGCGGGGCGCCACGCGCGCGCGTGCGGGCGGTTGCGCTGCTGCGGTGGTACGTCTCCGCGGTGCTCGGCGCGCTGACCCATGTGGTGTGGGACGCCTTCACCCATCACGACCGGTGGGGTTCGCGGCTGGTACCGGCCCTCGGGCGGGAGCTTGCGGGCATGCCTCTTTACACGTGGCTGCAGTACGGCACGTCCGCGCTGGCCGCCGTGGTGATCGCCGTGTTCCTGGCACGGGCGCTGCGGCGGGCGCCGGCCGGTGAGCCGCTGGGGGTGCCCGCGCTGTCCGTGCGGGACCGCTGGTGCGCCGGTGCCGTGATCGGCGGCTGGGCCCTGGCGGGGGCGGCGCAGCGGGCGGCCCGGTGGTGGGAGTACTGGGGTGCGCGCGGCAAGCACGGGGACCTGGTGCCCACGCTGTGCTTCGGCGCGGGCACCGGAGTGGTCCTCGGGGTGCTGGTGTACGCGGCCGGCGTCAGGGTGTGTCGTCCGGCCCTCGTTCCGGGCGGTCCCGGAGCGGTGGTCGGTGCGGGCCGGGACCGGTCCGTGGCTCGGTGACGGAGGCCACGAAGACGGTGAGGGTGCGCCGGGGGCGCGCTCGCGGGATCAGGGTGAGCAGGAGCGCCAGGTAGCCGCGGGCGAGGTCGGCCCGGGCGCGCCAGTCCGGGGCGGGACGTGGAGCGGCGGCCAGCCGGCGCCGGAGGTCCGCCACGGCCCGGCGCACGGTCGCGGCCAGGTCGGCGGGGATGCGGGCGGTGCTTGCGTCGACCGCGAGGGCCGGGACCGGCGAGGCGGGCGTGGCCTGGACCGAGGCGGTGTCCGCCCGGACCGGTGTGCCTTGCGCCGTCCGGCGGTGAAGCGTGCGTATACCCATGCCCGCAGTGTTGCGGCTGGGGGGCTCAGGGGGCGTTTTGGCGGGGGCCACGTGAGTGAAGCGCCCTCCGGGGTGTCGGTGGGGGTTGTACGGGTGGGCCGGCCCGTGCGGGTGGTGCGGGTGGGGCCGGCGTCGGGGTTGCGCGGGAGGGGCCAGCCCCTGGTGTGGCACGGGGTTCGGCACCGCCGGGGGCGGGTGGGAGTCGATCGCTGTTGCGGCGGAGAAACCCTCGCCACCGGTGCACGAAAAGGAGCCGTGGGAGAGGGTGCGGCAACCGTCACGGGACCGGTTGGCCGGGCACCGCCGCGATGCGCCGTGGGAGCCGATCGCCATTGCGGCGCAGAAACCCTCGTCACCGGCGCACGAAAAGAAACCGCGGGAGAAGGTGCGGCAACCGTCACGGGACCGGTTGGCCGGGCACCGCCGCGATGCGCCGTGGGAGCCGATCGCCATTGCGGCGCAGAGAAACGTGCAGGCGCGGCTCCGAAGGGCCGTCGCCTCGGCCGAGGCGTTCTCGGCACCGGGGCGCGACCAGCGCAGGGGCGCGAAGAGCACCGGTGCGCAAAAACGCGCAGGGGCGTTGCCCAGTGACCACTGGGCAACGCCCCTGCCGGCGGGATCGCCGAAGGCTAGTGCGCCGCGGACTCCCAGTCGGGGCCCACGCCCACCGAGACGTCCAGCGGGGCCCTCAGGTCGACCGCGTTCGCCATCTCGCGGCGGACGATCTCCTCGGTGGCCTTCCGCTCGCCGGGGGCGATCTCCAGGACGATTTCGTCGTGGACCTGGAGAAGCATGCGGGACCTGAGGTCCGCCTCGCGCAGGGCCCGGTCGACATTGAGCATCGCGATCTTGACGATGTCGGCCGCCGTGCCCTGGATCGGCGCGTTCAGGGCCATCCGCTCGGCCGCCTCGCGACGCTGCCGGTTGTCGCTGTTGAGATCCGGGAGGTAGCGGCGGCGCCCGAAGAGCGTCGCCGTGTACCCCGTCGCCCGCGCCTCGTCGACCGCCCGGCGCAGATACTCCCGCACCCCGCCGAAGCGCTCGAAGTAGGTGTCCATCAAGCCACGCGCCTCGGCCGCCTCGATGTTCAGCTGCTGGGAGAGGCCGAAGGCGGACAGGCCGTAGGCCAGGCCGTACGACATCGCCTTGATCTTGCGGCGCATCTCCGCGTCCACCGCGTCCCGCTCCACCGAGAAGACCTGGGAGGCAACCGTGGTGTGCAGGTCCTCACCGGAGGTGAACGCCTCGATCAGGCCCTCGTCCTCCGAGAGGTGGGCCATCACACGCAGCTCGATCTGGCTGTAATCGGCGGTCATCAGGGACTCGAAGCCCTCGCCGACCACGAACCCGCGGCGGATCGCCCGGCCCTCGTCGGTGCGGACCGGGATGTTCTGCAGGTTCGGGTCCGTGGACGACAGCCGGCCGGTCGCGGCCACCGTCTGGTTGAAGGTCGTGTGGATGCGGCCGTCGCCGGCGATGGTCTTGATCAGGCCCTCGACCGTGACACGCAGCTTCGCCTGCTCACGGTGCCGGAGCATGATCACCGGAAGCTCGTTGTCGGTCTGGGTGGCGAGCCAGGCCAGGGCGTCGGCGTCGGTGGTGTAGCCGGTCTTCGTCTTCTTCGTCTTGGGCAGCGCCAGCTCGCCGAAGAGGACCTCCTGGAGCTGCTTGGGCGAGCCCAGGTTGAACTCGTGCCCGGCGGCCGCGTGCGCCTCCTTCACGGCCTGCTGCACGGCCCCCGCGAACGTCTGCTCCATCGCCTCGAGGTGCGCGCGGTCGGCCGCGATGCCGTTGCGCTCCATGCGGGCGAGCAGGGCCGAGGTCGGCAGTTCCATGTCCCTGAGGAGGTCCGCGGCGCCCACTTCCCCCAGGCGGCCCTCGAAGGCCTCGCCGAGATCGAGGACGGCACGGGCCTGGATCATCAGCGCCTCGGCCTCGGCGCCGTCGTCCGCGCCGAAGGCCAGCTGGCCGTCGGCCGCGGCGGCGGGAGTCAGCTCGCGGTGCAGGTACTCCAGGGAGAGCGCGTCCAGGTCGAAGGAGCGGCGGCCCGGCTTGACCAGGTAGGCGGCGAGGGCGGTGTCCATGCGCACGCCCTGGATGGTCCAGCCGTGCTCGGCGAAGACACGCATGGCGCCCTTGGCGTTGTGGAACACCTTGGGGCGGCCTGCGTCGGCCAGCCAGGCGGCGAACGCGTTCTCGTCGGCCTCGTCCAGCTCGGAGGGGTCGAACCAGGCGGCCGCTCCCCCGGCGGCGGCGAGCGCGACTTCGGCGACCGAGCCGGCACCCAGCGCCCAGGTGTCGACCGTGGCGACGCCCAGGGTCCCGGTGCCGTGCTCTACCAGCCAGGGGGCCAGCTCCCCGGTGCCGAGGATCTTGCCGTCCAGTTCCACGCCGTCCGTCACGATCGGGGTGACCTCGGCCTCCTCGGCGCCGGGGTCGACGGCGAAGAGACGCTCGCGCAGGGACGGGTTGCGGATCTCCAGGGTGTCCAGGACCATCGCGACGGCCTTGCGGTCGTACGGAGCCCGCTCCAGGTCGGCGACCGTCTTCGGCAGCTCGACCTGGCGCTCGAGTTCGGTCAGGACGCGGTTGAGCTTGACGGCCTCCAGGTGGTCGCGGAGGTTCTGCCCGGCCTTGCCCTTGACCTCGTCGACGCGCTCGACCAGCTCGGCGAACGAGCCGAATTGGTTGATCCACTTCGCCGCGGTCTTCTCGCCGACGCCGGGGATGCCGGGGAGGTTGTCGGAGGGGTCGCCGCGCAGGGCCGCGAAGTCCGGGTACTGGGCCGGCGTCAACCCGTACTTCTCGAAGACCTTCTCCGGGGTGAATCGGGTCAGCTCCGAGACGCCCTTCGTCGGGTACAGCACGGTCGTGTGCTCGGTGACCAGCTGGAAGGAGTCGCGGTCGCCGGTGACGATCAGCACCTCGAAGCCCTCGGCCTCGGCCGCGGTGGCGAGCGTGGCGATGACGTCATCCGCCTCGAAGCCGTCGACGGCGAAGCGCTGTGCGTGCATCGCGTCGAGCAGCTCGCCGATCAGCTCGACCTGGCCCTTGAACTCGTCCGGGGTCTTGGAGCGGTTGGCCTTGTACTCGGTGAACTGCTCGGAGCGCCAGGTCTTGCGGGAGACGTCGAAGGCCACCGCGAAGTGCGTGGGCGCCTCGTCGCGCAGGGTGTTGGCCAGCATCGACGCGAAGCCGTAGATGGCGTTCGTCGGCTGGCCCGTCGCGGTCGTGAAGTTCTCCGCGGGCAGCGCGAAGAACGCGCGGTAGGCCAGCGAGTGCCCGTCCATGAGCATCAGCCGCGGACGGGTGCCGCCGGGGGTCTTGTCGGTCTTCTTCGATGCTGTCTCTGCCACGCCCCCGATCCTGCCACGGTCCACTGACAGTCGGATCCGGCACGGGCTCGGCCGACAGCGCCGGGCTGTCGGGGGTCGCTGCCGTCGACTGCTCCTCGGGGCGAGGCAGTCCGAAGAGCTGGACGAGTCGGAGGAGGAGCCACATGCCGCGACGAGAGAGCAGCCCGATGTGACGGCCGTCACCGCGGGGAGGTTCACCGCGCGGTGGTTCGACACTACCGGGCAGCAGCCGTCGGCGGTGATCGTCGTCGCGGGGACAGAAGGACCTCCCGCACACGCTCCCGGGCTCCGCTCGCCCCCACCGCCCCTACCACCCCACCGCCCCCAGGTGACCTGCCGGGCTCGCGCACCCGCGGATCCCGCCCTCGGCAAGCCCGGCACCCATGCTTGTCAGCGGCCCGTGGGAGGATCGGCACGTATTTCTCACACGCAGTCGAAGGGGAGCGTGCGATGGCGACGAAGCCGCCCAAGGGTGATCCGGTTCAGGACGCGCCGCAGGTCACGGAGCCGAAGCACGCGGCGGCAGGGCTGCCCGCCATCGGGCACACCCTGCGCATCGCCCAGCAGCAGATGGGGGTGAAGCGCACGGCGCTGACCCTGCTGCGCGTGAACCAGAAGGACGGCTTCGACTGCCCGGGCTGTGCCTGGCCGGAGCCGGACCACCGGCACAAGGCGGAGTTCTGCGAGAACGGCGCCAAGGCGGTGGCCGAGGAGGCCACCCTGCGCCGGGTCACCCCCGAGTTCTTCGCCGCGCACTCCGTCGCCGACCTGGCCACCAGGAGCGGCTACTGGCTGGGGCAGCAGGGCCGGCTCACCCACCCCATGCATCTCCCCGAGGGGGCGGATCACTACGAGCCGGTGAGCTGGGAGCTCGCCTTCGACATCATCGCCGAGGAGATCGCCGCCCTCGGCTCCCCCGACGAGGCCGTCTTCTACACCTCGGGACGGACCAGCAACGAGGCCGCGTTCCTGTACCAGCTCTTCGCGCGCGAGCTGGGCACCAACAACCTTCCCGACTGCTCGAACATGTGTCACGAGTCGTCCGGTTCGGCGCTCTCCGAGACGATCGGCATCGGCAAGGGCAGCGTTCTGCTGGAGGACCTCTACAAGGCCGACCTGATCATCGTGGCGGGGCAGAACCCCGGGACGAACCATCCGCGCATGCTCTCGGCGCTGGAGAAGGCCAAGGCGAACGGCGCGAGGATCATCAGCGTGAACCCGCTGCCCGAAGCCGGCCTGGAGCGGTTCAACAACCCGCAGACTCCGAAGGGCATGCTCAAGGGCGCCGCCCTCACCGATCTGTTCCTGCAGATCCGCATCGGCGGCGATCAGGCCCTGTTCCGTCTCCTCAACAAGCTGATCCTGGAGACGGAGGGTGCGGTCGACGAGGAGTTCGTGCGCGAACACACCCACGGCTACGAGGAGTTCACCGAGGCCGCCCGCACCGCCGACTGGGCGCAGACGCTCGCGGCCACCGGCCTCACGCGCGCGGAGATCGAGAAGATGCTCGGCATTGTCCTTGCCTCGCGGCGGACCATCGTCTGCTGGGCCATGGGCCTCACCCAGCATAAGCACGCCGTCCCCACCATCCGTGAAGTGGTCAACTTCCTGCTCCTGCGGGGCAACATCGGCCGCCCGGGCGCGGGTGTGTGCCCGGTGCGCGGCCACTCCAACGTGCAGGGCGACCGCACGATGGGCATCTTCGAGCGGCCCGCCCCGGCGTTCCTGGACGCGTTGGAGAAGGAGTTCGGGTTCGCGCCACCGCGCGAACACGGCTTCGACGTCGTACGGGCCATCCGCGCGCTGCGGGACGGCGAGGCGAAGGTCTTCTTCGCCATGGGCGGCAACTTCGTCTCCGCCTCGCCCGACACGGAGGTGACCGAGGCGGCCATGCGGCGCGCGCGGCTGACCGTGCACGTGTCGACGAAGCTCAACCGCTCGCACGTGGTGACGGGAGCGCGTGCCCTGATCCTGCCGACGCTGGGCCGGACCGAGCGCGATCTGCAGGGCGGTGGCGAGCAGTTCGTGACCGTCGAGGACTCCATGGGCATGGTGCACGCCTCGCGCGGGCGGCTGACGCCGGCGAGCACGCGGCTGCTGTCCGAGCCGGCGATCGTGTGCCGGCTGGCGCGTCGGGCGCTCGGCCCGGACAGCAAGGTGCCGTGGGAGGAGTTCGAGAAGGACTACGCGACGATCCGTGACCGCATCGCGCGCGTGATCCCCGGCTTCGAGGACTTCAACGCGCGCGTGGCCCGCCCCGGCGGCTTCGCGCTGCCGCACGCGCCGCGTGACGAGCGCCGCTTCCCGACGGCGACCGGCAAGGCGAACTTCACGGCGGCGCCGGTGGAGTACCCGGAGCTGCCCGAGGGCAGGCTGCTGCTGCAGACGCTGCGCTCGCACGACCAGTACAACACCACGATCTACGGCCTGGACGACCGCTACCGGGGCATCACCAACGGGCGCCGGGTGGTGCTGGTGCACCCCGAGGACGCGCGGGCCCTGGGGGTCGCCGACGGGGCGTACGTCGACCTGGTGAGCGAGTGGAAGGACGGCGTGGAGCGGCGGGCGCCCGGCTTCCGTGTCGTGCACTACCCGACGGCCCGGGGCTGCGCGGCGGCGTACTACCCGGAGACCAATGTGCTGGTGCCGCTGGACGCCACCGCCGACACCAGCAACACCCCGGCCAGCAAGTCCGTCGTGGTCCGCCTGGAGAAGCCCATGGAGAAGGCCGGGGCGGAGACGACGGCGAAGGCCACGGAGAAGGCGATGGCGGAGACGGTGGAACAGGGCGGAGAGGCGACGGGGACGATGCCGAGGCACCACCGGGAGAACCGTCCGGAAGCCCGTCTGGAACAATCGGCGACCGACTGAGCGTTTGCTCAGCGAGACAGGTGTATGACGAACGGAGCCGGGCCCATGGGTGAGCAGCAGCAGGTGACATTCCCGCAGGAGGTCATCGAGGAGTACGCCGCACTCGGCGTGGACCTGCCCGCGCTGTTCTCGGCGGGCCACCTCGGCACTCGGATGGGTGTCCAGATCCTGGAGGCCTCGGCGGAGCGGGTCGTCGGCACCATGCCGGTGGAGGGCAACACCCAGCCGTACGGGCTGCTGCACGGCGGCGCGTCCGCTGTGCTCGCGGAGACCCTGGGCTCGGTCGGCTCCATGCTGCACGGCGGCACCTCGAAGATCGCGGTCGGCGTGGACCTGAACTGCACGCACCACCGGGGGGTCCGCTCGGGCCTGGTGACCGGCGTGGCCACGCCCGTGCACCGGGGCCGGTCGACGGCGACGTACGAGATCGTGATCAGCGACGAGGAGGGCCGCCGGGTGTGCAGCGCCCGGCTGACCTGCCTGCTGCGGGACGTCACACCGAACGACGGAGCCCCGGCCGGTACGGCCGGCTGAGCCCACCGCGTCCGCCGCTCCCCGCACGCCCCGGCCACCGCACGGATCACCTCGGACGGCCGGGGCCGAGCCGCACGGAACCGCTGAACGAGGCTGACAGCGGCGGGACTTGACGGGCCCTCCGTCGCCGCGCCGGGCACGGGCCGCCGACAACACCCCCTCCCCGCACGCGCCCACGCCCACGCCCCGCACCGTCACCAACCCCCCTGCGGCGTCCGCCATTTCCCGCCGCCACCGGGCCCGCAGAGCGGTACGCGCAAGCGGAATTTCATCCTCCGACAGTCGCGGCTCGCCTTCACCGCTGGGATGTCGGTGCCTATTACACGGAATTCCGGAATGCGGACCACCCCTCTTTCCCGGCGTAACGCTCCGTAACATACGCGCAATGCGAGAGACCCGTTCAAGGGTCCCGCGAGTCCGCACCGACAGGCATTCCAGGTGCCCTTGAGGACTCCGCGGCCCGGTGGCACACGGGCCCCGGCCACGGCCAACCGGAAGTGCGCATTCTCAAAATGTGGACCCAGCGGAAATTCCGCCAAACCAGCCAAGATCCTCCTGGCCGGAAGTCAGCCGTCCGCGTCGTCATAACAAGAAAGTCACAAGCCAGCGCACGGCGATGCCCAGGTCCCGTACCGGGCTTAGAGTCACGGCCAGTCACCGCTCCATCGGGAGTTCGGTACCGGCGCGGCGCTCGCCGTCCCCCGTGGGGGCGGAACGTGCCAGCGGAAAGGATCGATTGTGCGACAGCGTTCTCTGGTGATTCTGACCTCCGTACTGACCACCGGAGCTCTGACTCTCACCGCCTGCGGCTCCCGCGACAAGGACAACAAGAGTGGCGACAGCGGCAACGTCACGGTCACCATCGGCGTCGACGCCCCCCTGACCGGCCAGAACTCCGCCACGGGCCTCGGCATCCAGTACGGCGCGCAGATCGCCGTCGACGACGCCAACAAGAACAAGACCGTCCCCGGCGTCACCTTCAAGATCAAAGCACTGGACGACAAGGCGATCCCCGCCACCGGCCAGCAGAACGCCTCCCAGTTCGTCGCCGAGAAGGACGTCCTCGGCGTCGTCGGCCCGCTGAACTCCGGTGTGGCCACGCAGATGCAGCAGACCCTGGCCTCGGCGAACCTGGTGGAGATCTCCCCCTCCAACACCGCCCCCGAGCTGACGCAGGGCAAGAACTGGCAGACCAAGAAGGTCCGCCCGTTCAAGTCCTACTTCCGCACCGCGACCACCGACGCCCTCCAGGGCGCCTTCGCCGCCGACTACGCCTACAACGGCCTCAAGAAGAAGAAGGCCTTCGTCGTCGACGACAAGCAGACCTACGGCGCCGGCCTCTCCAAGATCTTCAAGGAGCAGTTCGCCAAGCAGGGCGGCAAGGTCATCGGCACCGACCACGTCAACACCGGTGACCGCGACTTCTCCACCCTCGTCACCAAGATCAAGAACTCGGGCGCCGACATCCTCTACTACGGCGGCCAGTACGACGAGTCCCAGATCCTCACCAAGCAGCTCAAGGACGCCGGCGCCAAGATCCCGCTGTTCGGCGGCGACGGCATGTTCACCCCGACCTACATCAAGACCGGCGGCAAGGCCGCCGAGGGCGACCTCGTCACCTCCATCGGCGTCCCGGTCGACACCCTGCCGGCCGCCAAGGACTTCGTGAACACCTACAAGGCCAAGAAGTACCCCGGCGACTACGGCACCTACGGCTCCTACGCCTACGACGCCACCACCGCCATCATCAAGGCCGTCGCCGCGGTCGTGAAGGACGGCAAGGTTCCCGCCGACGCCCGCCAGCAGGTCGTCGACGGCGTCCAGAAGTCCTCCTTCGACGGCATCTCCGGGAAGATCTCGTTCGACGAGTTCGGTGACACCACCAACAAGCAGCTGACCGTTTACCAGGTCACCAAGGGCGAGTGGAAGTCCGTCAAGAGCGGCGTCGCCATCCCGAAGTAACCCAGCCGGACACCAGGCACCACCAGGGCCGCGCGGCGCAGACCACCGTCACCGCGCGGCCCGCTCTCTACGCCCCCCTTGACTCTCCCCACCACATGGAGGCCATGCGGTGAACACCCTGCCGCAGCAGCTGGCCAACGGGCTGTTCCTCGGCTCGATGTACGGGCTGATCGCCATCGGCTACACGATGGTGTACGGCATCGTCCAGCTCATCAACTTCGCCCACGGCGAGATCTTCATGACCGGAGGGTTCGGCGCCCTCACGGTCTACCTCGTCCTGCCGGACGGCATATCCATGTGGATAGCCCTGCCGGCGATGCTCATCGGCGGCGCCCTGGTCGCCGTGCTCATCGCCGTCGGCGCCGAGCGCTTCGCCTACCGGCCCTTGCGCGGCGCACCACGCCTCGCCCCGCTGATCACCGCGATCGGTCTCTCCCTCGCGCTGCAGCAGGCCGTCTTCAACTGGTACCACGTCGGCGGCGACGCCAAGTCCGCCCGTGTCTTCCCCCAGTTGCCCTTCGGCCCGCTCCACATCGGCTCCGTGACCGTGCAGAGCGGCGACATCTTCCTCATCATCGCCGCCCCCCTGTGCATGGCCGTCCTCGCCTTCTTCGTCCGCCTCTCCCGCACCGGCCGCGCCATGCAGGCCACCGCCCAGGACCCGGACACCGCACAGCTGATGGGCATCGACACCAACCGCATCATCGTGATCGCCTTCGCCATCGGCGGCTTCTTCGCCGCCGTCGCCGGCGTCTCCTACGGCCTCAAGTACGGCTCCGTCTCCTACGACATGGGCTTCATCGCCGGCCTCAAGGCCTTCACCGCGGCCGTCCTCGGCGGCATCGGCAACATCTACGGCGCCATGCTCGGCGGCCTCGTCCTCGGCGTCGCCGAAGCCATGGCCACCGCCTACATCTCCAACATCCCGGGCATGCAGCAGCTCGGCGGAGGCGGCTGGGCCGCCGTGTGGGCCTTCGTCCTCCTCATCCTCGTACTCCTCTTCAGGCCACAAGGCCTGCTCGGCGAACGCGTCGCGGACAGGGCGTGAGCAGCATGACCGACACGACCACCACACCGCCCGCGACCGCGGCCGACCGCGGACCCGTCCCGCTGCCCGCCGCCGGCGCCCGCATCCTCATCGCCGCCGGCGCCGTCGGCACCATCGCCAGCACGTTCATGAGCTGGACCTGGACCCCCGACTTCCCCGGCGACCTGACCGTCTACGGCTACCCCGCGGGCCTGCAGGTCCTCGCCCTCGTGGCCGGTGCCCTCACCCTGCTGTTCGCCCTCCGCCTGTGGGACGTGCCGGGCCTGCGCTGGCTGAACCCGGGCAACGCCACCTCGCCCGTCTTCCTGACGGCCATGGCGGCCTTCACCGTCTGCTGGTTCGCCGGCATCGCCATCGCCGTCGACCTCGGCGGCCTGGTCAACCTCGACCCCGGCGCCTACGTCGCCATGGCGGCCTCGGCACTCCCCGTCGTCGGCGCCCTGGCCCTGCCGCACCCCGCACCCGGCACCGGCCTGACCGGCTACCTCACCAAGCCCGCGCAGCCCCGCCCCGGCAAGCTCTCCCCGCTCGCCGAACGCGGCTTCATCACCGCCGGCACGGCCCTGGCGCTGATCACCTTCACCTACGGCATCGGCATCGACAACGACGCCAGCGAGACCTTCATCGGCTTCCTGTTCCTCGTCGTCTTCGCCACCTGGGGCCTGATGCACACCGGCCTCGTCGACCGGTACGCCACCATCTCCGCCCACCACAAGGGCTTCGCGGCGTCCCTCGCCTTCCTCGCCGCCGTCATCTTCCCCTTCACCCAGAGCGACGACCACAACGCCAACGTCGGCGTCAACATCCTCATCTTCGCCACCGTCGCCCTCGGCCTGAACATCGTCGTCGGCCTCACCGGCCTGCTCGACCTCGGCTACGTCGCCTTCCTCGGCGTCGGCGCCTACGCCGCCGCACTGGTCTCCGGCTCCGAGTACTCCCGCTTCTCCGGCGTCCACTTCCCGTTCTGGGCCGCCGCCCTCACCGGCATGGCCGCCTCGCTCGTCTTCGGCGTCCTCATCGGCGCACCCACCCTGCGGCTGCGCGGCGACTACCTCGCCATCGTCACCCTCGGCTTCGGAGAGATCTTCCGCATCACCGTCAACAACCTCGACGGCGACTCCGGACCCAACATCACGCGCGGCCCGAACGGCATCACCCAGATCCCGGACCTGAACATCTTCGGCTTCAACCTGGGCCAGCCGCACGACATCGGCGGATTCACCCTCGGCCGGTTCGCCAACTACCTCTTCCTGATGCTCATCGTCACGGCCATCGTCGTGCTCGTCTTCACCCGCGCCGCCGACTCCCGCATCGGCCGCTCCTGGATCGCCATCCGCGAGGACGAGACCGCCGCCACCGCCATGGGCATCAACGGTTTCCGCGTCAAGCTGGTCGCCTTCGCCCTCGGCGCCTCCCTGGCCGGCCTCGCCGGCACCGTGATGGCCCACGTGAACTACAGCGTCAACCCCCAGCCCTACCAGTTCGCCGGCGCCGCCCCGCCCAACTCCGCCTTCCTCCTCGCCGCCGTCGTCCTCGGCGGCATGGGCACCGTCAGCGGCCCCCTCCTCGGCGCCAGCGTCCTCTACCTGGTCCCCGAGAAGCTCCAGTTCCTGCAGAACTACGAACTGCTGGCCTTCGGCATCGCCCTCATCCTGCTGATGCGCTTCCGGCCCGAGGGCATCATCGCCAACCGCCGCCGCCAGCTGGAGTTCCACGAGACCGACCAGCTCGACGTACCCGCACAGAAGACGCTGACCGACGAACCGGCCGCCACCAAGGCAGGGGCGTGACGCACCATGACGACACCTGTACTCGAAGCCCGTGACGTCACCATGCGCTTCGGCGGTCTCACCGCCGTCCGCTCCGTCGACTTCACCGTCAACAGCGGCGAGATCGTCGGCCTCATCGGCCCCAACGGCGCCGGCAAGACGACCTTCTTCAACTGCCTCACCGGCCTGTACGTCCCCACCGAGGGCACCGTCGCCTACCAGGGCAAGGTGCTGCCCCCGAAGCCGCACCTGGTGACCCAGGCGGGCATCGCCCGCACCTTCCAGAACATCCGGCTGTTCGCCAACATGACGGTCCTCGAGAACGTCCTCGTCGGCCGCCACACCCGGACCAAGGAAGGCCTGTGGTCCGCGCTGCTGCGCGGCCCCGGCTTCCGCAAGGCCGAGAAGGAGTCCGAGGCCAAGGCCATGGAACTCCTGGAGTTCGTCGGCCTCGACGCCAAGCGGGACCACCTCGCGCGCAACCTGCCCTACGGCGAGCAGCGCAAGCTGGAGATCGCCCGGGCACTGGCGAGCGAGCCGGGCCTGCTGCTGCTCGACGAGCCGACGGCCGGCATGAACCCGCAGGAGACCCGCACCACCGAGGAACTGGTCTTCGCCATCCGGGACAAGGGCATCGCCGTCCTCGTCATCGAGCACGACATGCGCTTCATCTTCAACCTCTGCGACCGCGTCGCCGTCCTCGTCCAGGGCGAGAAGCTCGTCGAAGGCACCTCCGACGTGGTCCAGGCCGACGAGCGCGTCGTCGCCGCCTACCTCGGCGAACCCTTCGAGGGCGACCCGGGCGAGGCGGAGGCCGCCGAGGTCGAGGCGGCTGAGGCCGGAGCGGCGCACGCCGAAGACACGACGGCGGACAGCACCGCCGGCACCACCAAGGGAGACACCCCGTGACCGCACTGCTGGAGGTCGAGGACCTCAGGGTCGCCTACGGCAAGATCGAAGCCGTCAAGGGCATCTCGTTCAGCGTCGAAGCCGGCCAGGTCGTCACCCTCATCGGCACCAACGGCGCCGGCAAGACCACCACCCTGCGGACGCTCTCGGGCCTGCTCAAGCCCACGTCCGGCCGGATCGTCTTCGACGGCAAGCCGCTCACCGGCGTACCCGCGCACAAGATCGTCTCCCTCGGACTCGCGCACTCCCCCGAGGGCCGGCACATCTTCCCGCGGCTCACCATCGCCGAGAACCTCCAGCTCGGCGCCTTCCTCCGCAAGGACAAGGAAGGCATCGAGAAGGACATCCAGCGCGCCTACGACCTGTTCCCCATCCTGGGCGAACGGCGCAAGCAGGCCGCGGGCACCCTCTCCGGCGGCGAGCAGCAGATGCTGGCCATGGGCCGGGCCCTGATGTCCCAGCCCAAGCTGCTCATGCTCGACGAGCCCTCCATGGGTCTCTCCCCGATCATGATGCAGAAGATCATGGCCACCATCGCCGAGCTGAAGTCCACGGGCACCACCATCCTCCTGGTCGAGCAGAACGCCCAGGCGGCGCTCTCGCTCGCCGACCAGGGACACGTGATGGAGGTCGGCAGCATCGTCCTGTCCGGCACCGGCCAGGACCTGCTGCACGACGAGTCCGTGCGCAAGGCCTACCTCGGCGAGGACTGAAGCCCGCCCGCACACACGACGAGGCCCGCGCCCCCTTCTCCGGGGCGCGGGCCTCGTCATGCCCAGGGGCCGGCTCAGTCCTTCTTCGCGGCCTTCTTCTCCTCGCTGTCCGCGATGACCGCCTCGGCGACCTGCTGCATCGACATCCGGCGGTCCATGGAGGTCTTCTGGATCCAGCGGAAGGCGGCGGGCTCGGTCAGCCCGTACTCGGTCTGCAGGACGGACTTCGCACGGTCGACCAGCTTGCGGGTCTCCAGCCGCTGGGTGAGGTCGGCGACCTCCTGCTCCAACTGCTTCAGCTCGGTGAAGCGGGAGACGGCCATCTCGATCGCCGGTACGACGTCGCTCTTGCTGAACGGCTTCACCAGGTAGGCCATGGCACCGGCGTCCCGGGCGCGCTCGACGAGGTCGCGCTGCGAGAAGGCGGTGAGCATCAGGACCGGGGCGATGGACTCCTCGGCGATCTTCTCGGCCGCGGAAATGCCGTCCAGCTTGGGCATCTTCACATCGAGGATCACCAGGTCCGGCCGGTGCTCGCGCGCCAGCTCCACAGCCTGCTCACCATCCCCGGCCTCGCCGACGACGGTGTACCCCTCCTCCTCGAGCATCTCTTTGAGGTCGAGCCGGATGAGGGCCTCGTCCTCGGCGATGACGACACGGGTCGTCAGCGGAGGCACGTGCGACTTGTCGTCGTCGGGCGCGTCTACGGGCTGGGGCGACTCGGCGGTCACGGGGGCTCCTCGTTCAGGGCAGGGGTACTGCTGACAAGAGCCTACCTAGCTACGGTATGGTGGACGCGCGGAGGGTCGGGCAAGACCTTGGATTCTGCGAGCCCCGGTAGCCCAATTGGCAGCAGGCAACGGATTCAAAACCCGTACAGTGTCGGTTCGAGTCCGACCCGGGGCACTTTTCCTTGGATTCCAAGGTCAGCGTATGGGCGGGCCCCTCTCGTGAGGGGCCCTCGGTCGTTCACTTGGGACTGTCGTCCTCGCCGATGTGGTGCACCCGGACCATGTTGGTGGATCCGGAGACTCCGGGCGGGGAGCCCGCCGTGATGACCACGACGTCACCCTTTTGGCAGCGGCCGTACTTCAGCAGCAGATCGTCCACCTGGTCGACCATCGCGTCCGTGGAACCGACGGGCGGGCCGAGGAAGGTCTCCGCGCCCCAGGTCAGGCTGAGCTGGGAGCGGGTGGCCGGCTCCGGGGTGAAGGCGAGCAGCGGAATCGGCGAGCGGTAGCGGGAGAGCCGGCGGGCCGTGTCTCCCGACTGGGTGAACGCGACCAGGAACTTCGCCCCGAGGAAGTCGCCCATCTCCGCGGCGGCCCGGGCGACCGCGCCGCCCTGGGTGCGGGGCTTGTTCCGCTCGGTCAGCGGCGGCAGGCCCTTGGCGAGGATGTCCTCCTCGGCCGCCGCGACGATCTTCGCCATGGTCCGCACGGTCTCGATCGGGTACTTGCCGACGCTGGTCTCGCCGGAGAGCATCACCGCGTCCGTGCCGTCGATGACCGCGTTGGCCACGTCCGAGGCCTCGGCGCGGGTGGGGCGGGAGCTGTCGATCATCGAGTCGAGCATCTGGGTGGCCACGATGACCGGCTTGGCGTTGCGCCTGGCGAGCTTGATGGCGCGCTTCTGCACGATCGGGACCTGTTCCAGGGGCATCTCCACGCCAAGGTCGCCGCGCGCGACCATGATGCCGTCGAAGGCGGCCACTATGTCGTCGATGTTCTCGACGGCCTGCGGTTTCTCGACCTTGGCGATGACCGGGAGGCGGCGGCCCTCCTCGTCCATGACGCGGTGGACGCCCTCGGCGTCCTTGCCGCTGCGGACGAAGGAGAGGGCGACGACGTCGAACCCGGTGCGCAGCGCCCAGCGCAGGTCGTCCTCGTCCTTCTTGGAGAGGGCGGGCACGGAGACGGCCACGCCGGGGAGGTTCAGGCCCTTGTGGTCGGAGATCACGCCGCCCTCGACCACCCGGGTGCGTACGCGGGGGCCGTCGACCGCGGTGACCTGCAGACAGACCTTGCCGTCGTCCACGAGGACGCGCTCGCCGGGGGTGACGTCGGCGGCGAGGCCGCCGTAGGTGGTGCCGCACTGGTGGCGGTCGCCCTCGACGCCCTCCTCCACAGTGATGGTGAAGGAGTCACCGCGTTCAAGGAGTACGGGGCCTTCGCCGAAGCGGCCCAGCCGGATCTTCGGACCTTGAAGGTCGGCGAGGATTCCGACGCTGCGACCGGTTTCGTCGGCCGCCTTACGCACGCGCTGGTAACGCTCCTCGTGCTCGGCGTGAGTGCCGTGGCTGAGGTTGAAACGGGCGACGTCCATTCCGGCCTCGACCAGTGCCTTGATCTGGTCGTACGAGTCCGTGGCGGGCCCCAGAGTACAGACGATCTTTGCTCGGCGCATGATTCGAGCCTAGGCCTTACCCGCCGGTAGAGAATCCGGGCCACATGACTACTCAAGAACCTTTGGGTGAAGGGCTATTGACAAGTGTTGAATTGTGCGGCGACCCGCTCCTATGAGCGAATTAACCGGACGCTTCTCGGCCCGCTCAGATCCGCGGGGGCCGCATCGTGAATTGCGCGCTGATGTGAGCACTGACGCGCAGGCGCGGAGGTTCGAGATCGAGGGGTTCGGCGGGCTGGTCCGCGGCCGCCATGGCGACCCGGCGGCCCCCGCGCTCGAAGGGGGCGCGGGTCGGGTGGGTGCGCTCGGCGCCGGTGTCGGCCAGCTCGATCAGCGCGGCGATCGAGGTGCCGAGGGCCTCGGCGTACTCCCGGGCCCGCTGGAGCGCCTCTGCCACCGCACGCCGCCGGGCCTCCGCGTACACCGGTGAGGCGGGACGCAGGGACCACCAGGGACCGTCGACCCGGGTCAGCTCCAAGTCCGCCAGACGGGTGGTGAGTTCACCGAGAACGGTGAAGTCGGTCAGCTCGGCGCCGAGGAGCACCCGGCCGTGGTAGCTGCGCACGCGCTCGCCCCGGCCACGGTCGGAGAGCTCCGGAGTGAGGGAGACGGCGCCGGTGGACACGTGCTCCACCGCCTCTCCGTACGACTTGACCAGGTCGAGGGCGGCGGCGTTGCGGCGGGTGAGGTCGTCGAGCGTGGAGCGGCGGTCGCGGCCTCGCGCGCCGACGGTGACGCTGATCCGCGCGACCTCGGGCTCGACGTCGAACTCCGCCTCGCCGCGGACCACGAGGAGGGGGGCGTCGGGGGTGCCGTACGGGGTGGTCGGCGGAGAGGTCATACCTCCCACTCTGTCACGCGCTTCCCGCTCGGGCGGCCGGCGTTCACGCAAGAGGTCACCAGATCGAAACCTCACGGGCCTGTCGCCGTCCGTCATGACCGGGTCAGAATCTACGCGCGTTGTTGACCATTCCCGGAGGAGACCGAGAGATGCCGTTGAACCGCCGGAAATTCCTGAAGAAGTCCGCCGCGACGGGGGCGGGGGTGGCGATGGCCGGTGCGGCTGCGGCTCCGGCGGCCGAGGCGGCGGAGCGCAAGGGGCCCGGGAAGCACGTGAAGCGCTACTCGCTCACCGTCATGGGCACCACCGACCTGCACGGACACGTCTTCAACTGGGACTACTTCAAGGACGCGGAGTACTCCGACAAGGCGGGCAACGCCCAGGGCCTGGCCCGTATCTCGACACTGGTCGACCAGGTACGCGCGGAGAAGGGGCGCTGCAACACGCTGCTGCTGGACGCCGGCGACACGATCCAGGGCACCCCGCTGACGTACTACTACGCCAAGGTCGACCCGATCACCGCCAAGGGCGGCCCCGTGCACCCGATGGCGCAGGCGATGAACGCGATCGGGTACGACGCGGCGGCGCTCGGCAACCACGAGTTCAACTACGGCATCGAGACCCTGCGCACGTTCGAGGACCAGCTGGACTTTCCGCTGCTCGGCGCCAACGCGGTCGACGCGAAGACCCTGAAGCCCGCCTTCCCGCCCTACTTCGTCAAGAAGTTCCACGTGCCGGGCGCGCCGCCGGTCAAGGTCGCCGTGCTCGGCCTGACCAACCCGGGCATCGCGATCTGGGACAAGGCCTATGTGCAGGGCAAGCTGGCGTTCGAGGGCCTGGAGGAGCAGGCCGCGAAGTGGGTGCCGAAGCTCAGGTCGCTCGGCGCGGACGTGGTCGTCGTCTCGGCCCATTCGGGTACGTCGGGCACGTCGTCGTACGGCGACCAGGTGCCGTACGTGGAGAACGCGGCCGCCAACGTGGCCAAGCAGGTGCCGGGCATCGACGCGATCCTGGTCGGCCACGCGCACGTGGAGATCCCTGAGCTGAAGGTCACCAACGAGCAGACCGGGAAGACGGTCGTGCTCTCGGAGCCGCTGTGTTACGCCGAACGGCTGACCCTCTTCGACATCGAGCTGGTGTTCAGCAAGGGGAAGTGGGAGGTGGAGTCGGTCTCCGCCTCGCTGCGCGACTCCAACACGGTCGCCGACGACCCGAAGATCACCATGCTGCTCAAGGACGAGCACGCGAAGGTCGTCGCGTACGTCAACCAGGTGGTGGGCCGGGCGACCGAGACCCTGACCACGGTCGAGGCCCGCTACAAGGACGCCCCGATCATCGACCTGATCACCAAGGTCCAGGAGGACGTGGTCAAGGCCGCGCTGGCGGGCACCGCCCACGCCTCGCTGCCGGTGATCGCGCAGGCCTCGCCGTTCTCCCGCACCTCCCAGATCCCGGCCGGCGACGTGACCATCCGCGACCTGTCGGGCCTGTACGTGTACGACAACACGCTGGTCGCCAAGCTGCTGACGGGCGCGCAGGTGCGGGCGTACCTGGAGTACTCGGCGGAGTACTACGTCCGGACGGCCGCCGACGCGACCGTCGACGTGGAGAAGCTGACGAACGCGGGCGGCCGTCCGGACTACAACTACGACTACGTTTCGGGTCTGTCGTACGACATCGACATCGCCCAGCCGGCCGGGTCGCGCATCAAGAACCTCACCTTCGGCGGGGCCGCGCTGGACGACGCCCAGCAGTTCGTGCTCGCGGTGAACAACTACCGCGCCAACGGCGGCGGTGCCTTCCCGCACGTCGCCTCGGCCCCGGAGCTGTGGGCTGAGTCGACGGAGATCCGCACCCGGATCGCGGAGTGGGTCACCGCGAAGGGCGTCCTGGACCCGAAGGACTTCGCGTCCGCGGACTGGAAGCTGACGCGGAACGGCACGCCGGTGTTCTAGCGGCCGGGAGCCGGGCCTCTCACCATTCTTCGACCAGCGGAGTCAGTTGCTTCCCCTCCCGGGCCTGCGGCACCCGGGAGGCGGACTCCTCGAGTCCGAAAGTGGTGAACGCCGTTCGCGTCGGCAGCGGGTACGGCTCCTTCCCGGTGAGGGAGTTGAGGATGGTGGCGCTGCGCCGGGCGGCGAGGCCGAGGTCGGGGGCGCCGACGCCGTGGGTGTGCAGTTCGGCGTTCTGGACGTAGACCGATCCGGTCACCGAGGGGTCGAGGACGAACCGGAACTCCTCGTCGATACGCGGGCGTGCGCTGCTGTCACGGCGCAGGTAGGGGTCGAGTCCGGCGAGGATGCAGTCGAGCGGACGCTCGCGGTAGCCGGTGGCGAGGACGACGGCGCCGGTGGTGAGCCGGCAGCGGCTGTCCTGCTGGAGGTGCTCCAGGTGGAGTTCGACCTTGGTGGTGGCGATGCGGCCGGCGGTGCGGACGCGGACACCGGGGGTGAGGACGGCGTCGGGCCAGCCGCCGTCAACGGTGCGCCGGTACAGCTCGTCGTGGATGGCGGCGAGGGTGCCCGCGTCGATGCCCTTGTGCAGCTGCCACTGGGCGGCGACCAGCCGGTCGCGTACGGGCTCGGCGAGCGCGTGGAAGTAGCGGGCGTAGTCGGGCGTGAAGTGCTCCAGGCCGAGTTTGGAGTACTCCATCGGCGCGAACGCCTCGGTACGGCCGATCCAGTGCAGCTTCTCGCGGCCGGGGGGACGGTGGCGCAGCAGGTCGAGGAAGACCTCGGCGCCGGACTGCCCGGAGCCGACGACGGTGACGTGTTCCGCGGCGAGTACGGCGGCGCGGTGGTCGAGGTAGTCCGCGGCGTGGACGACCGGGACGCCGGGCGCCTCGACCAGGGGCTTGAGGGGCTCGGGCACGTAGGGGACGGTGCCGACGCCGAGGACGATGTTGCGGGTGTAGGTGCGGCCGAGCGCCTCGGCCTCGCCCTCCGCGTCGAGCTGGGTGAAGTCGACCTCGAAGACATCGCGTTCCGGGTTCCAGCGGACGGCGTCGACCTGGTGGCGGAAGCGCAGCCCGGGGAGGTGCTGCGAGACCCAGCGGCAGTAGGCGTCGTACTCGGCGCGCTGGATGTGGAAGCGCTCGCCGAAGTAGAAGGGAAAGAGCCGCTCACGGGCCCTGAGGTAGTTGAGGAAGCTCCAGGGGCTGGTGGGGTCGACGAGGGTCACCAGGTCCGCGAGGAAGGGCACCTGGATGGTGGCGCCCTCGATGAGGAGGCCGGGGTGCCAGTCGAAGCCGGGGCGCTGTTCGTAGAAGACGGCGTCGAGTTCGGCGAGCGGGTGGGCGAGTGCGGCGAGGGAGAGGTTGCACGGTCCGATGCCGATGCCGACCAGGTCGCGGGGGGACTCGGGCTCATGGCGTGGGGGGATGGTCATCTGGGGGTCGTTCCTTCGACGAGCTTGAGGAGCTGGGCCAGTTCGTCCGGCCGGATGTGGGGGTTGAGGAGGGTGGCCTTGAGCCAGAGCCGGCCGTCGAGGCGGGCCCGGCCGAGGACGGCCCGGCCCTCGTGCAGCAGCCCGCGGCGTACGGCGGCCACGGCGTCGTCGTCCGCGTCGGCGGGACGGAACAGGACCGTGCTGATGACGGGCCGGTCGTACAGTTCGAAGCCGGGGTGGCCCTGGACGAGCGCCGCGAACTCCCCCGCGTGGGCGCACACCTGGTCGACCAGGGCGCCCAGTCCGCCGCGGCCCAGGGTCTTCAGGGTGACGGCGATCTTGAGGATGTCCGGGCGGCGGGTGGTGCGCAGGGAGCGGCCGAGCAGATCGGGGAGTCCGGCCTCGGTGTCGTCGTCGGCGTTCAGGTAGTCGACGCGCTGGTGGAGGACGGCCAGTTCGCGGGGCCGGGCCACGGCGAGCAGGCCGGCGGCGGCCGGCTGCCAGCCGAGCTTGTGCAGGTCGAGGGTGACGGTGTGAGCGGCTTGAAGTCCCGTGAGCTTCTCCCGGTGCCGGTCGCTGAAGGCGAGGCCCGAGCCGTAGGCGGCGTCGATGTGCAGGCGGACGCCATGGGCGGTGCACAGGCCGGCGATCTCGGGCAGCGGGTCGATGAGCCCGGCGTCGGTGGTGCCGGCGGTGGCGGCGACCAGCAGTGGCCCGGAGAGCGCGGTGAGGGCCGCGTCGAGGGCGGCCGGGTCGAGGGTGCCGCCCGGGGCCGGGACGACGACCGGGTCGGGCAGGCCGAGCAGCCAGGCGGCCCGGGGCAGGGAGTGGTGGGCGTTGGCCCCGCAGACCAGCCGGACGCTGCCGCCGTGGGCCTCGCGGGCGAGCAGCAGGGCGAGTTGGTTGGACTCGGTGCCACCGGTGGTGACCAGAGCGTCGGCGAGGCCGATCTCGTGGGCGAGGGCGCGGGTGACCTCGGCCTCCAGCGCGGAGGCGGCCGGGGCCTGGTCCCAGGAGTCCAGGGACGGGTTGAGGGCGCTCGCGGCGAGGTCGGCGGCGGTGGCGACGGCGAGCGGCGGGCAGTGCAGATGGGCCGCGCACAGCGGGTCGGCCGGGTCGGCGGCGCCCTCGGCCAGCGCCTGCACGAGGGAGCGCAGGGCGTCGGGGTCGCCCTCGTCCGGCAGGACGTCCCCGACGGCGTCGGCGACCCGCGCGGCCACGGCCTCGGGCCCTCCGGCCGGCAGCGGTCCGCCGCGGGCCCGGCCGCCGCTCGCGAGAGCGTCGAGGACGGTGTCCAGGAGTGGTCCCAGGGCTCCGGGGCCGTCGGGTCCTGAGGCGAGGGGCGGCATGCTCATGGGCTCTCCTCCGGGGCGCGGGGGCAGGGGGGCGACCGTGGGGGCTTCCGGCTGGTTCGGGGGGTGCGGTAGGCGAACCGCGGGGGTTTCTGTGCGAGGTGCACGAGGACTGCGGTACGACGGGTTCTGTACGGGGAATTCCAGCTTGTACCGGAAGCAGACCGCACGTCCGGAAAGCCCAACGATCGGAACCCGAAAGTGGGTACTGCCGTGCGGGGAAGACACGTGGGAACGTTGGAACGGGCGGTGGCCCGCGGCTAACGTCGGTCGGATGGTTGACGCGTGGATGATCGACGTGCCCGGTGAGCGGGTGGTGGTGCGTGAGCCCGGTCCCGCGGACGAGGTGCCGCTGCTGACCCTGTTCGAGGAGTGCGAGGACTGGTTCGTGGCGGCGACGGGGCTGCCGTCGGGGCCGGGTGATGTGCAGAGTCTGTTCTACTCGCTGCCGGAGGGCGCGAGCCTCGAGGACAAGGTGCTCCTGGTGCTGGAGCGGGACGGTGTGGTCGCGGGCCTGGTGGATGCCGTCCGGGACCATCCGGAGCCGGGCGCGGTGGCGGTGGGCCTGTACCTGCTGGCGCCCTGGGCACGGGGTCGTGGCCTCGGCCGTGCGCTGGCCGAGGCCCTGCTGACCCGGGCCGGGCAGGTGTCCCTGGTCACGGCGACGGTACCGGCCGGCTGGCGCTCCGGTGAGCGCTTCCTGGAGCGGCTCGGTTTCACCCTGCACGCCCCTGCCCCCACCCCTTCCCAGGTGGGCAACCGGCGCGCGGGACCACGCGAAGGGGGCGTACGGCGGGCCGAGTTGCGTCCGCGGAACCGTCAGGGCTCTGCCGGGAACCTCGGCCGGGGGGTCGGCCCGCCGTGAGCGGCGTCGGGTCCCTGGACCTACTCCCCCCGCACCCGCAACGCCCGGGCCAGGTCGTCCAGTTCGTCGGCCAGCTTGCGGCGCAGGGCGATGTTGGGGTCGGCCTCGCGCAGGCAGGCCTCGCCGAGGGCGAGGTTCTCGGCGTCGACGGCGTGGTGCGGGAAGGCCCAGCGGCCGGCGGCGACCGCGATGGCGGGGCCCCGTCGGGCGGCCACCGCGACCGCGTCCTGGTAGTAGCGCGGGACGTACTCCCGGACCAGCTCGGCCTGCTCGGGCTGCCAGAAACCCCGCGCGGTGGCCGTGAACAGGTAGTTGGAGAGGTCGTCCGTGGCGAACATCGCGTCCCAGGCGGCGCGCTTGGCCTCGGGGTCGGGCAGGGCGGCACGGCAGGTGGCCGCCCCCTCCTGACCGGTGGCGGACGGGTCGCGCTCCAGCTCGGCGGAGATGGCGTCCGCGTCGGTGGCGCCGAGCACGGCGAGCCGGCCGAGGATGCGCCAGCGCAGCTCGGGGTCGAGTTCCGGCCCGCCGGGCACCGTGCCGTCGGAGAGCCAGGCGGCGATGGTCTCGGGGTGGGCGGCGACGTCGATGAAGTGCCGTACGGCGACCAGGCGCAGGCCGGGGTTGTCGCCGTCCTCGGTGCGGCGCAGCAGGTCGCGGCAGAGGGAGCCGAGGGTGGCGAGGGCGGCCGGGCGGTCCTCGGGCTTCAGGTAGCGGTCGGCGACCTGGGCGGAGGCGAAGGCGAGGACGCCCTGGACCAGGGCCAGGTCGGTCTCCAGGGGAAGGTGGGCGCGGGCCGTCTCCAGGTACGCGGTGGGCGGGAGTTCGCCGTCGCGGACGGCGTCCCTGAGCGCGTTCCACACCACCGCGCGGGTGAGCGGCTCGGGCAGTCCGGACAGGTCCGTGCGGACCGCCTCGAAGGACTCGGCGTCGAAGCGGACCTTGGCGTAGGTCAGGTCGCCGTCGTTGAGCAGGAGCAGGGCGGGACGCTTGCCGATCGGCTGCGGGGCGGTCTGCGGGACGTCGAGGCCGACGCGTTCGCGCAGGGTGAGGCGGCCCTCGTCGGTGAGGTCGCGGTCGTACAGGCCGACGGTGACGCGGTGCGGGCGGCTGCCCGCGCGGTCGACGGTCAGGGCGCAGGTCCCCTCGGCGGACTCGATGGCCGGGGTGAGGGTGTCGACACCGGTGGTGCGCAGCCAGGCGTCGGCCCAGGCGTGCACGTCGCGCTCGGTGGCCGCGGCGAGGGAGTCGATGAAGTCGGCGAGGGTGGCGTTGGCGAACCGGTGCCGCTTGAAGTGGATGTTGATGCCGGCGAGGAAGTCCTTCTCACCGAGCCAGGCCACCAGCTGGCGCAGCGCGGAGGCGCCCTTGGCATAGGAGATGCCGTCGAAGTTGAGCAGGGCGGCGGCGGTGTCGTCGACGGCGTCGGGGGCGACCGGGTGGGTGGAGGGGCGCTGGTCGGCGTCGTAGCCCCAGGCCTTGCGGGCGACTCCGAAGTCGGTCCAGGTGTCGGTGAAGCGGGTGGCCTCCGCGGTGGTCTGGTAGCCCATGTACTCGGCGAAGGACTCGTTCAGCCAGATGTCGTCCCACCACTTGAGGGTGACGAGGTCGCCGAACCACATGTGGGCCATCTCGTGCGCGATGACCATGGCGCGAGTCTGCCGCTCGGTGTCGGTGACGGCGGAGCGGTAGACGAACTCGTCGCGGAAGGTGACCAGGCCCGGGTTCTCCATGGCGCCGGCGTTGAACTCGGGGACGAACGCCTGGTCGTAGGAGTCGAAGGGGTAGGGCTCCTCGAACTTCTCGTGGTAGCGGTCGAAGCACGCGCGCGTGACCTCGAAGAGCTCGTCGGCGTCGGCGTCGAGGTGGAGCGCGAGGGAGCGGCGGCAGTGGAGGCCGAAGGGCAGGCCGCGGTGCTCGGTGCGCACCGAGTGCCAGGGGCCCGCGGCGACGGCGACGAGGTAGGTGGAGATCAGCGGGGTCGGGGCGGCCCGCCAGCGGCCCCCGCCGAGGTGCTCGGTGATGCCGTTGGCGAGGACGGTCCAGCCCGCGGGCGCGGTGACGGTGAGCTCGAAGACGGCCTTCAGGTCGGGCTGGTCGAAGGCGGGGAAGACGCGCTGGATGTCGTCCAGGAACAGCTGCGTGTAGACGTACGTCTCGCCGTCGGTGGGGTCGGTGAAGCGGTGCATGCCCTCACCGGTGCGGGAGTAGCGCATGGCCGCGTCGACCCGCAGTTCGTGCTCGCCGGCGGTGAGGTTCCGCAGCGGCAGCCGGTCCTCGTGCAGGGACTCGGGGTCGAGGGGCTGTCCGTCGAGGGTGACGGCGCGCAGCTCGGCCGGCTTCAGCTCCACGAACGTGTCCCCGGCGGACCGCGCGGTGAACGTGATCACGGTGCGGGAGTCGAAGGTCTCGTCCCCCGTGGTCAGGTCGAGCTCGACCGTGTAGCGGTGGACGTCGAGGAACTGTGCTCGGAGCTGCGCTTCGTCGCGCGTGATGACGGACATGCAGCCATGCTGCCTGATGGAACTGACAGCGCACAGGGGCGGATCGTTACACGCCCTTTGTCCGGGTCCGGCGCCCCGGCCGGTCAGTCGGCCGCCGCGGGCTGCCCGTTGGCGGTGTCCTCGGCGATGGACTCGTGGTGCCGGATCACCTCGGCGATGATGAAGGTCAGGAACTTCTCGGCGAACGCCGGATCGAGCTTGGCGTTCTCGGCGAGGCGGCGCAGCCGCTCGATCTGGCGTGCCTCGCGCGCCGGGTCGGCGGGCGGCAGCTGGTGTACGGCCTTGAGCCGGCCGACCTGCTGGGTGCACTTGAAGCGCTCGGCGAGCATGTGGACGACGGCCGCGTCGATGTTGTCGATGCTCTCGCGCAGCCGCTCCAGTTCCTGGCGGACCGCGGGGTCGACGTCACCGGTACCGGTGTTGCTGGTGGTCATGGGCGTCAACCTTAAGGGGCCCGGCACCCTGCGATCTCCGGACGATCAGCATGCGGTCAGTCGCCGATCGTCGGAGGATCGTCCGGGTCCGGGATCCGGTCGCTCCAGCCGCCGGGGACGCTGCGGCCCTGCTGGGCGCGGAAGCGGACGGGGCGGTGCCGACCCGGCGGGTGAACAGTCGGGAGAAGGAGGCCGGGTCGTCGTAGCCGGCGCGCCGGGCGACGGCGGCGACGGGTGCGCTGTCCGCGGAGGGCGCCCCGGGACTGTACCGGGGCACCGTCACGGTCCGCGGGGCCGGGGACGCGCGGCTCGAACTGCCGGGCTGGACCCGGGGCTTCGTCTGGGGCAACGGCTTCGGCCTGGGGCGCTACCGGTCCGTGGGACCGCAGCGGTCCCTGTACGTTCCCGGTCCGGTGCTGCGGGAGGGCGGGAACGAGGTGTGGGTGCTGGAGTCGCAGGGGGCGGGGCCGGGGCCGTGCGCGCCTCGTCTGCTGCCGGTCTGAGCCCGGCCTCCGGCGGTCGCCACAGGGCGGCCGTCACTGGGGCGATGTCGAAACCCGACCGGCGAAATCCGCTCACACCCGCCTAGAGTGGAAGGGAGTTCCGGGCGTCTTTGGGGGTCGGACGTGGCGAACGGCGGACCGGTCGAGCACGGCTACCCGCACCTGGAGACGGTGCGGGCCGCCATCACCGCACTGTACAAGCGGCTGTCGTACGGCACCGTCCAGACCTTCTCGGCCAGCGTGGCCCCCGCCGACGTGGCCTTCTGCGACACGGACGACCTGCATCTGGGCGCGCAGCGCGTGGCCCGCGAGATCGTCCGGCACTTCCGGCTGCCGGAGGCCCGGCTGATCGTCGGCTTCCGGGAGATGACCCATGCGGCCAACGTCGAACTGGCGGCGGGCCCCGAGTACTTCGTCGAGCTGAACGACCGCTTCCGCACCCACCGCAGGGACATCGGCGCGGCGCTCGCCCACGAGGTCACCCACGTCTACCTGCACCGCCTCGACCTCGACTTCCCCACCACGGCGGAGAACGAGATCCTGACGGACACGGTGGCGACCTACCTGGGCGCGGGCTGGCTGCTGCTCGACGCCTACCGCGAGGACGAGGTCTCCTCCCAGAAGCTCGGCTACCTCACCCCGGAGGAGTTCGGTTACGTCCTCGCCAAACGGTCCCTGCTCTTCCACGAGGATCCCTCCGTGTGGTTCACCAGCCCGCAGGCGTACACGGCGTACACCAACGGCCTGGACCGGGCCCGGCGGGACGAGCAGCAGCCGCCGCTGACCGGGGCCGGCTGGGCGGGCCGCCGTCGCTACGCCCACGATCGCCGCCATGCCTCCGGCGTTCCGCCGACGGCGCCCTACGCCTTCACCCCCGACCCCGCCGGCCGCCTCCGCGTCTCCTTCCCCTGCCCCACCTGCCACCAGCGGATCCGGGTGCCGGTACGAGGACGGGTCCGGGCGAGGTGCGGGTTGTGCCGGACGGTGCTGGAGTGCGACACCTAGGGTTCGCCCACCCGTCGGCCCGCCCAGCCGACGCGCTCCGCCGAGAAGCGGGGCTCCGGTTGCGTCTTTGCATCGGGGCGTCCCCGCCAGAGGACGCCGCCCCCTGGCGGGCCCGGTGCGGCTCAGTCCGAGTTCTCGGCCACCGCCCGCCCAGGCAGCGCGGCACACAGCACCCCGCACACCACGAACGCCGCCACCACCCACGGCATCGAGACGGTGAGCGCCCCGGTGAGGCCCTTTCCCACGTGCCCGAAGAACACCGTGCCGACCACGGCCGCCCCCAGCGCTCCCCCGAACTGCTGAGCCGTGGAGAAGATCCCCGACGCCCCACCCGCCAGCTCACCCGGCACGGCCGACAGCACCACGTTCACCAGCGGCACCACCAGGAACCCGAGCCCCGCCCCGGCGACCAGCAGCCCCGGCGCCAGCGGCCACGCCCCGGTGTGCACGGCGGACGCGCCGTCGACCACCGTCCACACCCAGCCGAAGCCGCCCGCCATCATCAGCGCCCCGGCGCCGAGCACGATCCGCCCGTACTTCACGGCAAGCCCGTCCGCAGCGGGCGCGGTCAGGAAGCCGCCCACCGAGAAGGCCGCGGTCACCAGCCCGGCCTGCATCGGCGTGTACCGCTCCCCGCCCTGCAGCCAGAAGGCGAAGACGAGGAAGAAGCCTTGCATTCCGAGCGAGAACAGCAGCTGGACCACCACGCCCACGGAGAACGCCGGGAGCCCGAAGGCGTGCGTCGGCAGCAGCGGCACCGTGCCGGGCCGGTGCCGCCGGGCCTCGTACAGTCCGAGCCCGACGACCGCGGCCACCCCGGTGGCGAGGCAGAGCCAGCCCCACAGCGGCCAGCCGTTGTCGCGGCCCTGCACCAGCGGCAGCACGATCGCGCCCAGTCCCCCGGCCAGCAGCAGACTGCCCAGCACGTCCGGGCGCCCCGCCGAGCGCGCACGGGTGGCCGGTACCAGCAGCAGCCCGCCCAGGAAGGTCGCCACGGCGACCGGCACGTTCACCAGGAACACCGACCGCCAGCCCCAGCCGAACAGGTCGGCGTCGGTGAGCACCCCGCCGAGCAGCAGCCCCACCGCCGAGGCGAACCCGGCGACGGCGCCGTACATCCCGAAGGCGGCCCCCCGCTCCTTGCCCTGGAACAGGGTGCGGAACGAGCCCAGCACCTGCGGCACCAGCACCGCCGCCAGCACGCCCTGCACCGCCCGCGCGGCGATCAGCTGCCCAGGGGACTGGGCGATCCCGCAGGCCAGGCTCGCCAGTCCGAAGCCGACCGTACCGGCGAGGAAGAGGGGGCGGCGGCCGAAGCGGTCGCCGAGGTGACCGGAGACGATCAGTGCTGCGGCGAAGCCGAGCAGGTAGGCGGAGACCGTCCACTGCAGGTCGCTCGGCGAGGCGTGCAGCTCGCGGCCGATGGACGGGACCGCCACGTTGACGATGGTGCCGTCGAGCAGGTCCATCAGCGCCGCGATCATCATCACGACGGCGGCGGCCCAGCGGCGCGGGTACGGCTCAGCGGTGGTGGGTGGGTGTGCGGTGAGGGTCGTGGACACGGAAGTCTCCCCTGGCTCGGATTTATTTCGTTCGGCCTAACGAAAGAGTTGAACCGACGCGAACCCGAGGGCAAGTCCTTAGTTCGACCAAACGAAAGATTTGCTAGCCTGAGGTCATGGCCGAGGGACACGACAAGCGCGCCGAGACGTTGCAGCAGCTCATGGACGTGGGGCGCAACCACAGTGCCGTGACGGTCATGTTCCACTCGGCGGTCGCCGCCAAGCAGGGGCTCAACGCCACGGAGGAGAAGACCCTCGACTACCTTCAGCGGCAGGGTCCGCTGACCGCCAAGGACCTGGCCGAACTGACCGGACTCGCCCCGGCCTCCGTCACCGGCCTACTCGACCGCCTGGAGGGCAAGGGCTTTGTGCGCAGGGTCAAGCACCCGACGGACAAGCGCCGGGTCCTCGTCGAGCTGAACCAGGAGAAGATCGCCGAGCTGGCCGTGTTCTTCGAGGACTGGGCACGCGACGTCGTCGAGGCCTGCGAGGAGTTCAGCACGGAGGAGCTGAGGACGGTGATCCGGTTCCTGTCCGTCATGAGCGAGCGGCAGCGCGCGGCCGCCGCCCGGCTGACCGGCTGACCTCTTCTACTTCTAGGACCTGTCGTCCCGGGACCCGTACACCGCCCCCGGCACCTCCGCCTGCGCCAGCAGCTTCAGCACGGTGTCACCCGCCTCGGCCGGGGTGCGGCGCGCCCCCTTGTCGGCCGTGGGACCCGGGCGCCAGCCCTCCATGACGGTGATCCGGCCGCCTTCCGCCTCGAACACCCGGCCGGTCACGCCGGTGCTCGCGGCCGAGCCGAGCCAGACGACCAGCGGGGAGACGTTCTCGGGGGCCATGGCGTCGAAGCCGGCGGCCGGGGCCGCCATGGTCTCGGCGAAGGTGCGTTCCGTCATGCGGGTGCGGGCGGCCGGGGCGATGGCGTTGACCTGGACGCCGTAGCGGGCCAGTTCCGCCGCCGCGACGAGGGTCAGTCCGATGATCCCGGCCTTGGCGGCGCTGTAGTTCCCCTGCCCCACCGAGCCCAGCAGGCCCGCCCCGCTGCTTGTGTTGACGATCCGGGCCACCGGCGTGCGCCCCGCCCTGGCCTCGGCCCGCCAGTGCGCGGCGGCGTGTTTGAGGGGCAGGAAGTGGCCCTTGAGGTGGACGCGGAGCACGGCGTCCCAGTCGTCCTCGTCGAGGTTGACGAGCATGCGGTCGCGCAGGAAGCCTGCGTTGTTGACGAGGGTGTCGAGCCGGCCGTACGTCTCGACCGCGGCCTGGATCAGGGAGGCGGCGCCCTCGGTCGTCGCGATGTCGCCGCCGTGCGCGACCGCCTCGCCGCCCGCCTTCCGGATCTCCGCGACGACCGCCGCCGCCGGGCTGTCGGGTCCGGGCGCCCCGTCCGGTCCGACGCCCAGGTCGTTGACGACGACCTGGGCACCCCCGGCGGCGAAGGCGAGGGCGTGGGCGCGGCCCAGCCCCCGCCCGGCGCCGGTGATGACGACGACTCGCCCTGCGCAGATTCCGCTCATTCCGGGCCTCCTTGTCGACGGTCTTCCTTGTTGGCGGTCGCGGCGTCCAGGAAGGCGGGCCGCTCCCCTCCGCCGTGCACCAGCAGGCTCGCCCCGCTGATGTAGGCGGCCGCGTCGGAGGCCAGGAAGACGGCGGCCCCGCCGACGTCGTCCGGGGTGGCCAGCCGCCCGAGCGGGACGGTGCGGGCGACCGCGGCGATGCCGGCCGGGCCGCCGTAGTGCAGAGGGGATTGCTCGGTGCGGACCATGCCGACGACCAGCGTGTTGACCCGGACCTCCGGCGCCCACTCCACGGCCATCGAAGCGGCCAGGTTCTCCAGCCCCGCCTTGGCCGCGCCGTAGGCCGCCGAGCCGGGTGAAGGGCGCCCGCCGCTCACGCTGCCGACCATGACGACCGAGCCCCGGGTTTGCCGGAGCTGCTCGTACGCGGCGAGGGAGGCGGTCAGCGGGGTGACCAGGTTCAGCTCGATGACCCGGGCGTGCCGCTCGGCGTCCGTGTCCGTCAGTCGCCGGTACGGGGTGCCGCCCGCGTTGTTGACGAGCACGTCGAGCCGGGGCAGCGCGGCGAAGAAGGCGCGCACGGCGGGCGGATCGCGCAGGTCGAGGGGAGCGAACTCGACAGCGTCGAGAGGCCGTTCGGGGGGACGCCGGGCGCAGGCCACCACCCGGGCGCCGGACCGGGCGAAGGCGCGCGCGATGCCCGCGCCGACACCCCGGGTGCCGCCGGTGACGACGACGGTTCTGCCGCGCAGCGGGCTGCCCACAGGTCCTGTTGCGGGGTGTCCGGAGTTTTCCACAGGCCCTCCCGCTCGTCTGCGCCGACTGCTAGCTTCAAAGCCTCACACCTAACAAATGTTTGGTGGAAAGGCGTTGAGTGCGAAGGTAGCTGATGCGTCCATGGGTGTCTCCATGTCGGTCCCGGAAAAGGGGATTTCCGTAGTCACCGTCGACTTCCCGCCGGTGAACGCGCTGCCGGTGCGCGGCTGGTTCGCCCTGGCCGAAGCCCTGCGCGCGGCCGGCCGTGACCCCGGGGCGCGGTGCGTGGTGCTGGCCGCCGAGGGACGCGGGTTCAACGCGGGCGTGGACATCAAGGAGATAAAGGCGAAGGGGCACGAGGCGCTGATCGGCGCCAACCAGGGCTGCGCGGAGGCCTTCGCGGCGGTGTACGAGTGCGAGACGCCCGTGATAGCGGCGGTGCAGGGGTTCTGTCTGGGCGGCGGGATAGGCCTGGTGGGGAACGCGGACGCGATCGTGGCGAGCGACGACGCCACCTTCGGGCTGCCCGAGCTGGACCGGGGCGCACTGGGTGCCGCCACGCACCTGGCCCGGCTGGTCCCGCAGCACCTGATGCGTGCGCTGTATTACACCGCGCGCCCAGCGAGCGCCGCCGAGCTGCACGCGCACGGCTCGGTCTGGCGCGTGGTGCCGCGCACGGACCTGCGCGCGACGGCGCTGGAGCTGGCCCGGGAGATCGCCGCGAAGGACGGACGGCTGCTGCGCATGGCCAAGGCCGCCATCAACGGGATCGATCCCGTCGACGTGCGCCGCAGTTACCGCTTCGAACAGGGCTTCACGTACGAGGCCAACCTCAGCGGACTGGCCGACCGGGTCCGCGACACGTTCGGGAAGGAGGGAGCGTAGGTGGGCGACAAGACGATGACCGCCGACGAGGTGGTCTCCCGGCTGTCCAGCGGGATGACCCTGGGCATCGGCGGCTGGGGTGCACGGCGCAAGCCGATGGCGCTGGTCAGGGCCCTGCTGAGAGGCGGGATCCGGGACCTCACGGTCGTGTCGTACGGCGGGCCCGACGTCGGCATGCTGGCCGCGGCCGGCCGGATCCGCAGACTGGTCACCGCCTTCGTCACCCTCGACTCCATCCCGCTCGAACCGCACTACCGGGCGGCACGCGAGCGCGGGGACGTCGACCTGACGGAGGTCGACGAGGGGATGTTCATGTGGGGGCTGCACGCGGCCGCGAACCGGCTGCCGTTCCTGCCGGTGCGGGCGGGCCTCGGCTCGGACGTCATGCGGGTCAACCCCCACCTGAGGACGGTCACTTCACCGTACGGGGACGGGGAGACGTTCGTGGCGATGCCCGCCCTGCGGATGGACGCGGCCCTGGTGCACGTCAATCGCGCCGACCGGCTGGGCAACGGGCAGTGCCTGGGCCCGGACCCGTACTTCGACGACCTGTTCTGCGAGGCGGCGGACGAGGCCTATGTCTCCTGCGAACGGATCGTCGACACGGCCGAGTTGACGAAGGAGGCGGCGCCGCAGTCACTGCTCCTGAAGCGGCTGTCGGTGACCGGTGTGGTCGAGGCGCCGAACGGGGCGCACTTCTCGTCCTGCGCGCCGGACTACGGCCGGGACGAGGCGTTCCAGAGGGAGTACGCGTCCACGCCCTGGCCGGAGTTCGCCGAGCGGTTCCTCCACGGGGACGAGGAGGAGTACCGGGAGGCGGTGCGAAGGTGGCGGAAGGAGCCGGAAGGATGAAGGCCACTCGTGTCCCTCTTCCCCCGCCCACCCGCGCCGAGTACTGCGTGATCGCCTGCGCCGAGGCCTGGCGGGGCGGCGGGGAGATCCTGGCCAGTCCGATGGGGCTGATCCCGTCGCTGGGCGCGCGGCTGGCCCGGCTCACCTTCGCGCCGGACCTGCTGCTCACCGACGGGGAGGCGCTGCTGGTCCGCCCGGACGGCACCCCTGAGGGCTGGCTGCCCTACCGGCAGCATCTGGCCCTGGTGGCGGGCGGGCGCCGGCACGTGATGATGGGGGCGAGCCAGATCGACCGGTACGGCAACCAGAACATCTCCTGCATCGGCGACTGGTCGCGGCCCCGGCGGCAGCTGCTCGGGGTGCGCGGGGCGCCGCTCAACACGCTGAACAACCCGACCAGTTACTGGATCCCGAGACACTCCCGGCGGGTGTTCGTGGAGCGGGCGGACATGGTGTGCGGGGTGGGGTACGACCGTGCCGCGGAGCTGGGCGGCACGGCCCGCTTCCACCGCGTCCCCCGGGTCGTCTCCGATCTCGGCGTCTTCGACTTCGCCACTCCCGACCGCTCGATGCGGCTGGCCTCGCTGCATCCGGGGGTGGGCGTGGAGCAGGTGCGGGAGGCGACGGACTTCGAGCTCGCCGTGCCGGAGGAGGTGCCGTGCACCCGGGAGCCCACGGCAGAGGAGCTGCGGCTGATCCGTGAGGTGCTGGATCCGGACGGAGCACGGGCGCGTGAGGTCCCCGAGGCGGTGAGGGGATGAGGGAGACCGCGCTGACCCGGCTGGTCGGGGTGCGGCATCCGATCGTGCAGACCGGGATGGGCTGGGTGGCCGGCCCGCGGCTGGTCTCGGCGGCGGCGAACGCCGGGGCCCTCGGCATCCTCGCCTCCGCGACCATGACGCCCGATCAGCTGCGTGGCGCCATACGGGAGGTCCGGTCGCGGACGCGGGCTCCGTTCGGGGTGAACCTGCGGGCGGACGCGGCCGATGCGGCCGACCGGGTACGGATCATGCTGGACGAGGGTGTCCGGGTGGCCTCCTTCGCCCTGGCTCCCTCGCCCGAGCTGATCAGCCGGCTCAAGGAGGCCGGTGTGGTGGTCATCCCGTCCGTCGGGGCGCGGCGGCACGCCGAGAAGGTGGCCGCGTGGGGTGCGGACGCGGTGATCGTGCAGGGCGGCGAGGGCGGTGGCCACACCGGCGAGGTGGCCACGACCGTGCTGCTGCCGCAGGTGGTGGACGCGGTGCGGATACCGGTCGTGGCGGCGGGCGGCTTCTTCGACGGGCGGGGGCTGGTCGCGGCGCTGGCCTACGGGGCGGCCGGGGTGGCCATGGGCACACGGTTCCTGCTCACCTCGGACTCGACGGTGCCGGACACGGTGAAGGCCCGGTATCTGGCGGCGGGCGTCCGGGACGTCCTCGTCACCAGAGCGGTGGACGGGCTGCCGCACCGGATGCTGCGCACGGATCTGGTCGACGCGCTGGAGCGGTCCGGCCGTGTGCGGGCCCTCGCCCACGCGGTGCGGCGGGCGGCGGGATTCCGGCGGCTGTCGGGGCTCACCTGGTGGCAGCTGGTCCGGGACGGCCTGGCCCTGAGGCACGGCAAGGAGCTGTCCTGGAGCCAGGTGCTGCTGGCGGCCAACACGCCGATGCTACTGAAGTCGGCGATGGTGGACGGTCGTACGGACTGCGGGGTGATGGCCTCCGGGCAGGTCGCCGGGTTGCTCGACGACCTGCCCTCCTGCGCCGAACTGGTGGCGCGGATCATGGAGGAGGCGGAGGAGGTGCTGGAGGAACTGGAGGGCCTCACAGGCGTTCGATGATCGTCACGTTCGCCTGGCCGCCGCCCTCGCACATGGTCTGGAGCCCGAACCGGCCGCCGATGCGCTCCAGTTCGTGGAGCAGGGTGGTCATCAACCGGACGCCGGTGGCGCCGAGCGGGTGGCCGAGGGCGATCGCTCCGCCGTTGACGTTGACCTTGTCCGGGTCGGCGCCGGTCTCCTTCAGCCAGGCCAGGACGACCGGCGCGAACGCCTCGTTGATCTCCACGAGGTCGAGGGCGTCGATGGTCAGACCGGTCTTCCTCAGGGCGTGTGCGGTGGCCGGGATGGGCGCGGAGAGCATGCGGATGGGGTCCTCGCCGCGCACGGAGAGGTGGTGCACGCGGGCGCGGGGGCGCAGCCCGTGTTCCCGTACCGCGTGTTCCGAGGCGAGCAGCATGGCCGCGGCTCCGTCGGAGACCTGGGAGGAGCAGGCAGCGGTGATGGTGCCGCCGTCGAGGACGGGCTTCAGCGCGGCCATCTTCGCCAGGGAGGTGTCCCGGCGTGGGCCCTCGTCGACGGTGGCCTCGCCGTAGGGGACGGTCTCGCGCTCGAAGCGGCCCGTGTCGATGGCCCATACCGCCCGCCGGTGCGAGCGCAGCGCGAACTCCTCCTGGTCCTCGCGGCTGATGCCCCACTTGGCGGCGATCATCTCGGCGCCGGTGAACTGGTTGACGGGCTGGTCGCCGTAGCGGGCGCGCCAGCCGGTGCTGCCGGCGAAGGGGCCGCCGGTCAGACCGAGGGGTTCGGCGGCCTGCCGGGAGGCGAAGGCGATGGGGATCTGGGACATGTTCTGCACCCCGCCCGCGACCACCAGGTCCTGGGTGCCGGAGAGCACGGCCTGCGCGGCGAAGTGCACGGCCTGCTGGGAGGAGCCGCACTGCCGGTCGACGGTCACGCCCGGCACCTCCTCGGGCAGGCCGGCGGCCAGCCAGCAGGTGCGGGCGATGTCCCCGGCCTGCGGTCCGACCGCGTCCAGGCAGCCGAAGACGACGTCCTGCACGGCGGCCGGGTCGATCCCGGCCCGCTCCACGAGCGCCGTCAGCACGTGCGCGCCCAGGTCGGCCGGGTGGACCCGGCCGAGCCCTCCCCCGCGCCGCCCGACGGGCGTGCGGACCGCTTCGACGATGTAGGCCTCGGCCATGGCGACTCCCTCACAGGAAAGGGGCGTTGATCGGCGATGTCATTCGCGTACGGCGATGCCGTCCAGCACCATCGACAGGTACTGCCGGGCGATCTCCTCCGGGCTGTGCTGTCCGCCGGGCCGGTACCAGGACGCGGCGACCCACACCGTGTCCCGGACGAACCGGTAGGTGAGCCGGACGTCCAGGTCGGCGCGGAAGGCGCGCTCGCCGACCCCGCGTTCCAGCGTGGACAGCCACGCCTTCTCGAACCGGCGCTGCGAGTCGGCGAGGAAGGCGAAGCGGTCCTGCGCCACGAGCTGCTTGCTCTCCTTCTGGTAGATCGCGACGGCGGCGCGGTGCCGGTCGATCTCCCGGAAGGACTCGGTGACCAGGGCCTCCAGGGTCTCGCGGGGCCCGAGTCCGGAGGCCAGGACGGTGTCGTAACCGTCCCACAGCTCGTCGAGGAAGGTGCGCAGGATCTCCTCCAGCATCGACTCCTTGGAGTCGAAGTGGTAGTACAGGCTGCCCGCGAGCATGCCGGCGTGGTCGGCGATGGTGCGGACGGTGGTGGCGTTGTAGCCCTGCTCGGCGAAGACCTCGGCGGCGGTGCCGAGGAGTTCGCGGCGGCGCGCCTGCGCGGCGGCGGCCGTGGGCTTCTTCGGGGCGGTCACCTGGGGCTTCTTCTTGGTCGGCACGAACCCATTGTGGTCCTAGGGGTGCTGGCTGCTGACGGCGACGACTTCGCCGGTCAGGTACGAGGAGTAGCCGGAGGCCAGGAACACGATCACGTTGGCCACCTCCCAGGGCTCGGCGTACCGCCCGAAGGCCTCCCGCCCGGTGAGCTCCCGGAGCAGTTCGGCCGAGGTGACTTTGGCCAGGTGCGGATGCATGGCGAGGCTGGGCGCCACCGCGTTGACCCGCACCCCGTACGCGGCCGCCTCGATCGCGGCGCACCGGGTCAGCGCCATGACCCCGGCCTTCGCGGCGGCGTAGTGGGCCTGCCCCGCCTGGGCGCGCCAGCCGACGACGGAGGCGTTGTTGACGATCACCCCGCCGCCGCTGTCCCGCAGGGCGCGCAGGGCCGCACGGGTACAGCGGAAGGTGCCGTTCAAGGTGACGTCGAGGACCCGGGACCACTGCTCGTCGGTCATGTCGGCGAGGGGCGAAGTACCTCCGAGCCCCGCGTTGTTGACCACGATGTCGAGCTTTCCGTGTTCCCGCACGGCCGCCTCGAACAGCGCCCGCACCTGGGCCTCGTCGGTGACGTCGCAGGGCACGGCGGCCACCGCGCCGGGGAACTCCCGGTCCAGTCTGCCCTCGTGCTCCGTCAGGCGGCGCGTGTGCGCGTCGCTGATCAGCACTCTGGCGCCCTCTTCCAGGAAGCGGCGCGCGGTCGCCCCGCCGATCCCCGCGCCGGCCGCCGCGGTGATGACGGCGGTGCGCCCCTTCAGCAGCCCGTGTCCGGGCACGTATGCCGGACTCTCGACGCCTGTCATGGGACCACGCTAACCTACCAAACACTTGTTAGGGAAGGACGGTGACGGCGACCGTGGACCTGACCCATGCCCCGGCCGACGAGGAGTTCCGCGCCGAGGCCCGCGCCTGGCTGACGGCACACGTGCCGCGCGCTCCCCTGCCCTGCCTGGAGACCGAGGAGGGCTTCGCGGCGCACCGCGCCTGGGAGGCGGAACTGGCCGGGGCCCGCTGGGCGGTGGTGTCCTGGCCCGAGGAGTACGGCGGGCGGGGCGCCGGGCTGCTGCGGTGGCTGGTCTTCGAGGAGGAGTACTGGGCGGCGGGCGCCCCGGGCCGGGTCGGCCAGAACGGGATCAGTCTGCTCGCGCCGACCCTCTTCGACCACGGCACGCGGGAGCAACGCGCGCGGGTGCTGCCGCCGATGGCCTCGGGCCAGGTGGTCTGGGCGCAGGCCTGGTCCGAGCCGGAGGCGGGCTCCGACCTGGCATCGCTCACCTCCGCAGCCGTACGGACGGACGGCGGCTGGCTGCTGAGCGGCCAGAAGACCTGGTCCTCACGGGCCGCCTTCGCCGACCGGGCCTTCGGCCTGTTCCGCAGCGATCCCGGCGCGCCGAAACCGCACCAGGGGCTCACGTACCTCATGTTCGATCTGCGGGCCCCCGGTGTCACGGTCCGCCCCATCGGCCGTCTGGACGGCAAACCGGCCTTCGCGGAGCTGTTCCTGGACGAGGTCTTCGTGCCGGACGAGGACGTGATCGGCGAGCCCGGCCAGGGCTGGCGGATCGCGATGTCCACGGCGGGCAACGAACGGGGCCTCACCCTGCGTTCCCCGGGCCGTTTCCTGGCCACGGCCGCCCGGCTGCTTCAGCTGTGGAAGGCACAGGGCTGCCCCGAGCACGCCCGTGCCCGGGTGGCCGACGCCCTGGCCGGCGCCCGCGCCCACCAGTTGTTCACGTACGCGGCCGCCTCCCGCTTCCTGGAGGGCACCTCGCTCGGCCCGGAGTCCAGCATGAACAAGGTGTTCTGGTCCGAGTACGACCTGGCGCTGCACGAGACGGCGCTCGATCTGCTGGGCGGCGAGGGCGAGTCGGCGGACACGGCCTGGGCGGAGGGGTACGTCTTCTCCTTGGCCGGACCCATCTACGCGGGCACCAACGAGATCCAGCGGGACATCGTCGCCGAGCGCCTGCTCGGCCTGCCGAAGGGACGCCGCTGATGCGCTTCCTCCTCGACACCGAGCAGCGCGCCTTCGCCGACTCGCTGCACGCGATGCTGACGGCGGCGCGCACCCCGGCGGTGATACGGGAGTGGAGCCGCGGCGACCACGCGAGCGGCCGAGCGCTGTGGCGTCGTATCGCGGAGGCGGGGGTGTTCGGTCTCGCGGTGCCGGAGGAATTCGGGGGGCTGGGGCCACGCCCGGTGGAACTGGCCATCGCTTTCGTTGAGTTGGGCAGGCACGCGGTGCCCGGGCCGCTCGTGGAGACGGTCGCGGCGGCCGTGCTGCTCGGCGAGGGTCCGCCGGCCAAGCGGTTCCTGCCCGGGCTCGTGGCGGGCGAGAGCGTCGCGACCGTCGCGGCACCCGCCGGGTACGCCCTCGACGGCCACGCGGCCACGCTCCACCTCGCCCCGGCCGCCGGTGGACTGCTCCTGTCCCCGGGCCCCGGCCCGGTCCGCCCCTCCCTCGACCCGGCCCGCCGTCCGACCCCGCTGGCCTCCGGCGGCGAACTCCTGACCCCCGACCCACCGCGGGCCCACGCGCTCACCTGGGCGCGCCTGGCCACCGCCGCCCAGGCCCTCGGCGTCGGACTCGCGCTGCTCGACCGGACGGTCGCCTACGTCGGGCAGCGCACGCAGTTCGGCGTCCCCGTCGGTTCGTTCCAGGCGGTCAAGCACCGCCTGGCGGATGCGACGATCGCCCTGGAGTTCGCCCGGCCCCTGCTCTTCGGAGCGGCGCTGTCCCTGAGCCCCGCGGACGTGGCCGCCGCCAAGCTGAAGGCGTGCGAGGCGGCGTACGCCACCGCACGCACCGCGCTCCAGCTGCACGGCGCGATCGGGTACACGGCGGAGTACGACCTGTCCCTGTGGCTGACCAAGGCCCGCGCCCTGCGCACGGCGTGGGGCACGCCGGAGGAGTGCCGGGATGCGATCCTCCAGGACACCCAGCCCTAGAAGCTGTTGGTGCCGGGCGTCGCTGGGCAGGCGGGACATTCGCAACAGACCTGGGAGGTATCAGATCTTGCCGTGGGTCTGCGGCCGGTCTCAGGCCGGCCGTACGATGCCCGCGGCGCGTGCGGCCGCCAGCCACGTCGGGAACTCGCCGACGAGACGGTCGTACAGCTCGGCGTCGGAGACCCGCCGGGGGTCCTGGCCCGCGTGGAAGAAGCCGGCGTTGTCCACGACCCGCTTGCCGGGTACCGCCAGTTCGTCCAGCTTTCGCAGGAACTCGAACTGCCGGCTGCCCGGGGCGCCGAAGCCGACGAACTGCCAGAACAGCGGGAGCCCGGCCGCCTTGCACAGGTAGCGTTCGGCGGCGAGCTTGTTGACCGGACCGCCGTCGGTCTGGAAGACGACCAGCGCGGGGTCCGTGGCGCCGCTGTCCATGTAGTGGTCGATGACGGCGTCCATCGCCAGGTGGTAGCTGGTCCTGCCCATGTGCCCGAGCCCGGCCGCGATCCGCTCGATCCGGCCCTCGTGACCGTCGAGCGCGATGTCGGTGACCGCGTCGATGTCCGTGGAGAAGAACACCACCGGCACCCGGCCGTCGTCGTCCAGGTGCGCGGACAGGCCCAGCACCCGGTCGGCGAGCGCCTGCACGCTGCCGTCCTGGTAGTACGGCTTCATCGAGCCCGAGTAGTCGACCACCAGGTACACGGCGGCCCGTAGCCCGTCCAGGCCGTGCTTGCGCAGGGACACCCCTGCCGACTTGTACGCGCCGACGAGCGCGGGCGCCGTCTCCTCCACCTTGCGCAGACTGATCGCGCTCATGGCCCCCCTCGGCTTTCCAGGAGGCCGAGCCTATGTGATCACCGCCCCCCTGCCGTCACTGCCGTCACAGTTGTTCGCTACTTTGTTCGCCGCCGTCCCCACCGGCTCTCATCCTGTCCCAACCTTCCTCAGAGGAGCCGGCCGTGACCGCCGAGTCCGCCGTCACCACCTGCTTTCGTCACCCCAAGGTGGAGTCACACGTCCGCTGCACCCGCTGCGACCGCTACATCTGCCCGTCGTGCATGCGGGAGGCCGCCGTCGGCCATCAGTGCGTCGAGTGCGTGAAGGAGGACGCGCGGTCGGTCCGGCAGGCGCGCACGGCGTTCGGCGGCCGGATCAGCACGGTGCCGCTGGTGACGTACGTCCTCATCGGGCTCAATGTGCTCGCCTACCTGGCCGAGTTGGCGCGCCCGTCGATCGTGGACCGGTTCGGGATGCTGGGCGCCGGGCTCAAGGGCACGGACGGCTCGCACTACCTGTGGCAGTACCCGTACGACTCCTCGGTGCACGCCGAGGGGCTCGTGGGCGGCGAGTGGGAGCGGCTACTGACCAGCGCCTTCCTGCACATGCCACCGACCGAGGGCATCGGCGTCCTGCACATCGTGATGAACATGGCCTCGCTGTGGACCGTCGGCCGGGTCGTGGAGGTCCAGCTTGGCCGGGTCCGTTACCTCGCCCTGTACCTGCTGTCGGCGCTGGGCGGCTCCGTCCTGGAGTTGCTGCTCGCGCCGGACGTCCCGAGCGTCGGCGCCTCCGGCGCGATCTTCGGGCTCGGGGCCGCCTACTGGGTGATGGGCCGCCGACTCGGTTACGACATGCAGGCGGTCAACCGCTACATGATCGGCCTGCTGCTCTGGCTGGTGATCTCCGCGGGGATGACCTCCTGGCAGGGGCACCTCGGCGGCCTGCTGGCGGGCGGTGCGGTGACACTGGCGTACGCGTACGCGCCCCGGGACAATCGTCGCGTCCTGGTCCAGGCCGGCGTGTGCGTGGCCCTGGCGGCGCTGCTGCTGGTCCTGGTCTGGGGCAAGGTGTCGGGTCTCACCGGAGGGGCGGCCGGATGAAGCGGGCCGGAATCCTGCTGTTCGCGGCCGTGCCGGTCGTGGTCACGGCGGTCGTCTACGCCGTCGCCCCCGACCCGTCCGGTTCCTCGGAGGGCCGGCACGGCAGCGCCGCCCAGCGGGCCCGTCAGGAGGCAAGGAGCAGGGCCGAGGGGGAGCGGGCCGAGGACGCGGAGGCCGTCGCCGACGCCCCGCCGGGACTTGCCGCGCCCGCCGAGAAGGAGCCGGCGCAACGGATCGTGGCGAGCGCGGAGAACTCCACGCGCGACTGACGCAGCGCCTACGGCTACGTCGAGGACACCGGCGACGGACAGGGCTACACCGCCGGCGTCATCGGCTTCCGCACCAGCACCCACGACCTGCTGACCCTCGTCGAGCGCTACCCGAAGGCGCATCCGGACAACGCCCTCGCGCAGTACCTGCCGGCCCTGCGCAAGGTCGACGGCACCGGCTCCCACGAGGACCTGGACCCGGGCGTCACCGCGGCCTGGAAGGCGGAGGCGAAACTCCCGGCCTCCCGCAGGGCCCAGGAACAGGAGCGCGACCGCGCCTACTTCGGCCCGGCCGTCCGCCTCGCCAAGCTCGACGGGCCGGGCACGCTGGGCCAGTTCGTCTCCTACGACGCGATGGCCCGGCACCGGCCCCGACGGCTTCTACGGCCTGCGCGAACGCGCCCTGAAGGAGGCGGACACCCCCTCCGAGGGCGGCAGCGAGAAGAACTACCTCGACCGCTTCCTGGACGTCCGGCGCAAGGCCATGAAGTCCAAGAAGCCGACCATCGACACCACCCGCATCGACACGGCCCAGCGGGACTTCCTGTACGACGGCAACCTGGACCTGGACACGCCGCTGGAGTGGCGGGTGTACCGGGAGACGTACAAGGTGCCGTAGCCGTCTGGCGTCCGGACATGCGGCGGCGCCTGCCCAAGAGTCCGGTCGGGGACAGGTGGGCAAGCGCCGTCACGGGGGGTCTGGGGGGTATCCCCCCAGATAACCCGCCCGTACGCCTTTGTACGGGACGTTCTTGATGAGCCGTCAGACCGCCAGTGCGCGGTCCGTCGGGCGGATCGGGGCGGGCAGGTCGCTGGCCCCGGTCAGGAAGCGGTCCACACCGCGAGCCGCCGAACGGCCCTCCGCGATCGCCCAGACGATCAGCGACTGACCACGACCCGCGTCACCGGCGACGAACACGCCCGGCACATTGGTATGGAAGTCGGCGTCGCGGGCGATGTTGCCGCGCTCGTCGAGGTCCAGGCCGAACTGCTCGACCAGGCCGTTCTCCCGGTCGGTGCCGGTGAAGCCCATGGCGAGGGTGACCAGCTGGGCGGGGATCTTGCGCTCGGTGCCCGGCTTCTGGGTCAGCCTGCCGTCGACGAACTCGACCTCGGCCAGGTGCAGCCACTGGACGTTGCCGTCCTCGTCGCCCTCGAAGTGGGTGGTGGAGGCGGAGTAGATCCGCTCGCCGCCCTCCTCGTGGGCCGAGGTGACCTTGTAGAGGATCGGGAAGGTCGGCCAGGGCTGGTTGACCGGGTGCCGCTCCTCGCTCGGGCGGGGCATGATCTCCAGCTGCGTGACGGAGGCCGCGCCCTGGCGGTGGGCGGTGCCCACGCAGTCGGCACCGGTGTCGCCACCGCCGATGACGACGACGTGCTTGCCCTCGGCCGAGATCGGCGGGGTGACGTAGTCGCCCTCCTGGACCTTGTTGGCGAGCGGCAGGTACTCCATCGCCTGGTAGATGCCCTTGAGGTCGCGGCCGGGCACCGGCAGGTCACGGGCGGTGGTCGCGCCGACGGCCAGGACCACGGCGTCGTACCGCTTCTTCAGGTCCGTCGCCTTCAGGTCGCGGCCGATCTCGATGCCGGTACGGAAGCGGGTGCCCTCCGCGCGCATCTGCTCGATACGGCGGTTGATGTGCCGCTTCTCCATCTTGAACTCGGGGATGCCGTACCTGAGGAGGCCTCCGACGCGGTCCGCGCGCTCGTAGACGGCGACCGTGTGACCGGCCCGGGTCAGCTGCTGGGCGGCGGCGAGGCCCGCCGGCCCGGAGCCGATCACCGCGACCGTCTTGCCGGACAGGCGCTCAGGGATCTGCGGGGCGACGTCCCCGGTCTCCCACGCCTTGTCGATGATCGAGACCTCGACGTTCTTGATGGTGACCGGCGGCTGGTTGATGCCCAGCACGCACGCCGACTCGCAGGGGGCCGGGCAGAGACGACCGGTGAACTCCGGGAAGTTGTTGGTCGCGTGCAGGCGCTCCTGGGCGGCCGCCCAGTCCTCGCGGTAGGCGTAGTCGTTCCACTCGGGGATCAGGTTCCCGAGCGGACAGCCGTTGTGGCAGAACGGGATGCCGCAGTCCATGCACCGGCTGGCCTGCTTGCTGATGATCGGCAGCAGGGAGCCGGGGACGTAGACCTCGTTCCAGTCCTTGACGCGCTGCTCGACGGGACGGGACTTGGCGACCTCACGGCCGTGGTTCAGGAAGCCCTTCGGGTCAGCCATTGATCGCCGCCTCCATCATCTTCTCGGTGATCTCGGTCTCGGAGAGACCGGCTCGCTCGGCGGCGTCCTTGGCGGCGAGCACTGCCTTGTACGTGGTGGGAATGATCTTGCTGAACCGCTCCACGGCCGCGTCCCAGTCGGCGAGCAGCTTCTCGGCGACCGTCGAGCCGGTCTCCTCGGCGTGGCGGCGCACCACGTCGTGCAGCCACTGCTTGTCGGCGTCGTCCAGCGCCTCGACGGACTCGACGTTGCCGACGTTGACGTTGTCGCGGTCGAGGTCGATGACGTACGCGATGCCGCCGGACATGCCCGCCGCGAAGTTGCGGCCGGTCTCGCCGAGGACCACCGCGCGACCGCCGGTCATGTACTCGCAGCCGTGGTCGCCCACGCCCTCGGAGACGACCAGCGCGCCGGAGTTGCGGACGCAGAACCGCTCACCGGAACGGCCGCGCAGGAACAGCTCGCCGCCGGTGGCGCCGTAGGCGATGGTGTTGCCCGCGATGGTCGAGTACTCGGCGAGGTGGTCGGCGGCCCGGTCCGGGCGGACGACGATCCGGCCGCCGGAGAGGCCCTTGCCGACGTAGTCGTTGGCGTCGCCCTCCAGGCGCAGCGTGACGCCGCGCGGCAGGAACGCGCCGAAGGACTGGCCGGCGGAGCCGGTGAAGGTGATGTCGATGGTGTCGTCGGGCAGGCCCGCGCCGCCGAACTTCTTCGTCACCTCGTGGCCGAGCATGGTGCCGACCGTGCGGTTGATGTTGCGGATGGCGACCTGCGCGCGCACCGGCTGTGCCTCGGTGACGTCCGAGGCGGCCAGGGCGTCGGCGGCGAGCTTGATCAGCTCGTTGTCCAGGGCCTTCTCCAGGCCGTGGTCCTGCTCGACGATCTGGTGGCGCACCGCGCCCTCGGCCAGCTCGGGCACGTGGAACAGCGGCTCCAGGTCCAGGCCCTGCGCCTTCCAGTGGTCGACGGCACGGGTGACGTCGAGCGCCTCCGCGTGACCGACGGCCTCCTCGATGGAGCGGAAGCCCAGCTCCGCGAGGATCTCGCGGACCTCCTCGGCGATGAACTGGAAGAAGTTCACCACGTACTCGGCCTTGCCGGTGAAGCGGTCGCGCAGGGTGGGGTTCTGGGTGGCGATGCCGACCGGGCAGGTGTCCAGGTGGCAGACGCGCATCATCACGCAGCCGGAGACGACGAGCGGAGCGGTCGCGAAACCGAACTCCTCGGCGCCGAGCAGCGCGGCGATGACCACGTCACGGCCGGTCTTCAGCTGGCCGTCGGTCTGGACCACGATCCGGTCGCGCAGGCCGTTGAGCAGCAGGGTCTGCTGGGTCTCGGCAAGGCCCAGCTCCCAGGGGCCGCCCGCGTGCTTCAGCGAGGTGAGCGGGGAGGCACCCGTACCGCCGTCATGACCCGAGATGAGGACGACGTCCGCGTGCGCCTTGGACACACCGGCCGCGACCGTGCCGACGCCGACCTCCGACACCAGCTTCACGTGGATACGTGCCGCCGGGTTGGCGTTCTTGAGGTCGTGGATCAGCTGGGCCAGGTCCTCGATGGAGTAGATGTCGTGGTGCGGCGGCGGGGAGATGAGCCCCACGCCCGGCGTCGAGTGCCGGGTCTTGGCCACCCACGGGTACACCTTGTGGCCGGGCAGCTGGCCGCCCTCGCCGGGCTTGGCACCCTGGGCCATCTTGATCTGGATGTCGTCGGCGTTGACCAGGTACTCGGAGGTGACGCCGAAGCGGCCGGAGGCGACCTGCTTGATGCTGGACCGGCGCGCCGGGTCGTACAGGCGCTCCGGGTCCTCGCCGCCCTCACCGGTGTTGGACTTGCCGCCCAGCTGGTTCATGGCGATGGCGAGGGTCTCGTGCGCCTCCATGGAGATGGAGCCGTACGACATGGCACCGGTGGAGAAGCGCTTGACGATCTCGGAGACCGGCTCGACCTCGTCGATCGGGATGGGCTGCCGGTCGGCCTTGAAGCCGAACAGGCCACGCAGCGTCATCAGGCGCTCGGACTGCTCGTTCACGCGCCCGGTGTACTTCTTGAAGATGTCGTAGCGACCGGAGCGCGTGGAGTGCTGGAGGCGGAAGACCGTCTCCGGGTCGAACAGGTGCGGCTCGCCCTCGCGACGCCACTGGTACTCGCCGCCGATCTCCAGCGCGCGGTGCGCCGGGGCGATGCCGGAGGCCGGGTAGGCCTTGGCGTGGCGGGCGGCGACCTCCTTGGCGATGACGTCGATGCCGACGCCGCCGATCTTGGTGGCCGTGCCGTTGAAGTACTTCTCGACAAAGGTCTCGTCCAGGCCGACGGCCTCGAAGACCTGGGCGCCGCGGTAGGAGGCGACGGTCGAGATGCCCATCTTGGACATGACCTTCAGGACGCCCTTGCCGAGGGCGTAGATCAGGTTGCGGATGGCCTTCTCGGGCTCCAGGCCGTTGAGGAAGGTGCCGGCGCGCAGCAGGTCCTCGACGGACTCCATCGCCAGGTACGGGTTGACGGCGGCGGCGCCGTAGCCGATGAGCAGGGCGACGTGGTGGACCTCGCGGACGTCGCCGGCCTCGACCAGCAGGCCCACCTGGGTGCGCTGCTTGGTGCGGATGAGGTGGTGGTGGACGGCCGAAGTGAGCAGCAGCGACGGGATCGGCGCGTGCTCGGCGTCCGAGTGGCGGTCCGAGAGGACGATCAGCCGGGCGCCGTTCTCGATGGCCGCGTCGGCCTCGGCGCAGATCTCCTCGATGCGCGCGGCGAGGGCGTCACCGCCGCCGGAGACCCGGTACAGGCCGGAGAGGGTCGCGGCCTTGAAGCCGGGCATGTCGCCGTCGGCGTTGATGTGGATGAGCTTGGCCAGCTCGTCGTTGTCGATCACCGGGAAGGGCAGCAGGACGCTGCGGCAGGACGCGGCGGTCGGCTCCAGCAGGTTGCCCTCCGGCCCCAGCGACGAGCGCAGCGAGGTGACCAGCTCCTCGCGGATCGCGTCCAGCGGCGGGTTGGTGACCTGCGCGAACAGCTGGGTGAAGTAGTCGAAGAGCAGCCGCGGGCGCTCGGACAGGGCCGCGATCGGGCTGTCGGTGCCCATGGAGCCGATCGGCTCGGCCGCGGTGCGGGCCATCGGCGCGAGGATGACGCGCAGCTCCTCCTCGGTGTAGCCGAAGGTCTGCTGGCGGCGGGTGACCGAGGCGTGGGTGTGGACGATGTGCTCGCGCTCGGGCAGGTCGACCAGCTCGATCTCGCCGGCCTCCAGCCACTCGGCGTACGGCTTCTCGGCGGCGAGGGACGCCTTGATCTCGTCGTCCTCGATGATGCGGTGCTCGGCGGTGTCGACGAGGAACATGCGGCCGGGCTGCAGCCGGCCCTTGCGGACGACCTTGGCCGGGTCGATGTCGAGGACACCGACCTCGGAGCCGAGGACGACGAGGCCGTCGTCGGTGACCCAGTAGCGGCCGGGGCGCAGACCGTTGCGGTCGAGCACGGCGCCGACCTGGGTGCCGTCGGTGAAGGTGACGCAGGCGGGGCCGTCCCACGGCTCCATCATCGTGGAGTGGAACTGGTAGAAGGCGCGCCGTGCCGGGTCCATGGAGGCGTGGTTCTCCCACGCCTCCGGGATCATCATCAGCACGGAGTGCGGGAGCGAGCGGCCGCCGAGGTGCAGCAGTTCCAGCACCTCGTCGAAGGAGGCGGAGTCGGAGGCGTCCGGCGTACACACCGGGAAGATGCGCTCGATCGCCTTCTCGTCCGAGCCGAACAGGTCGGAGACGAGCTGGGACTCGCGGGCGCGCATCCAGTTGCGGTTGCCCTTGACGGTGTTGATCTCACCGTTGTGGGCGACGAAGCGGTACGGGTGCGCGAGCGGCCACGACGGGAAGGTGTTCGTGGAGAACCGGGAGTGCACGAGCGCGATCGCGGAGGCGAAACGGCGGTCGGACAGGTCCGGGAAGAAGGGCTCCAGCTGGCCGGTGGTCAGCATGCCCTTGTAGACGATCGTGCGGGCGGAGAGGGACGGGAAGTAGACACCGGCCTCCCGCTCGGCGCGCTTGCGCAGCACGAAGGCCTTGCGGTCCAGCGCGATGCCCTCGCTGGCGCCGTCGGTGACGAAGATCTGCCGGAAGCCCGGCATGGTGGAACGGGCGGTGGCGCCCAGCAGCTCGGGCGCGACCGGAACCTCGCGCCAGCCGAGGACGGTCAGGCCCTCGTCGGCCGCGATCGTCTCGATCCGCGAGACGGCGTCCTCGCTGCCGTCCTCCGGCAGGAAGGCGATGCCCACCGCGTAGCCGCCCGCCGCGGGAAGGTCGAATCCGGCCACCTCACGGAAGAAGGCGTCGGGGACCTGGGAGAGGATGCCCGCGCCGTCGCCGGAGTCGGGCTCGGAGCCGGTGGCGCCACGGTGCTCGAGGTTGCGCAGAACGGTCAGCGCCTGCTCGACCAGCGCATGGCTCGCCTCTCCGGTGAGGGTGGCGACGAAGCCGACGCCACAGGCGTCGTGCTCGTTGCGGGGGTCGTACATACCCTGCGCAGCAGGGCGAGCATCCATGAACGACCAGTTCTGGCCATTCGCGGAATGCTGGGACGGCTGGCGCGGTGTACGCATCGGCTCTCCCGTCGTCGTCATGTGGCATGTTCAAGTGCCGAGGGACGACGTTGGCCCTCTGCGTGGAGTGCAAAATTTCGTGCAGGTTACATGATGGAGCGATTCCCGGGAACCGGATACTCCGTTCCAACATGCGGACGCCGCAGGGTTGCGGCCGGGTGCCGTGGGGTCGCGGCAGGGTGCCACCCGCGGGCGGCGGAAGTGTGTGGGGACCGAACCGGACAAGATCGATCAGATCGGCGTCCGTCAGCCGGAAAGGGGTGGGGGAGCGTCTTCGCCCACCCCGCGTGTGCGCCGCAGGCGTCATTGCCCCAGCGCTTACGGCTCATGCCCGGTGGTTAAGCCGTCGAAACCAGCGAGTAACGGCTACTTATGCGGCCCATCGCATAGATAGCAGCGGCACTATCCTACGGCGGTACCGAACAGGCCGCCCAGGGCGTACGTCACACCGGCCGCCGCACCGCCCAGCGCGAGCTGTCGAAGGCCGCTGTACCACCAGGTCCGCGCGGTCACCTTGGCCACCACGGCGCCGCAGCCGAACAGCCCGGCGAGCGCGAGCAGCACAGCCGGCCAGAGGGCAGCCGCACCCAGCAGGAACGGCAGGACGGGCAGCAGAGCGCCGAGCGCGAACGACCCGAACGACGACACGGCGGCGACCAGCGGGGACGGCAGATCACCGGGGTCGATGCCCAGTTCCTCGCGGGCATGGATCTCCAGGGCCTGCTCGGGATCCCTGGACAGCTGCCGGGCGACCTCCCGGGCCAGGTCGGGCTCCACCCCCCGGGCCACGTAGAGTGCCGCCAGCTCGTCCTCCTCGTCCTGCGGGTGCTTGCGCAGTTCGCGCCGCTCGACGTCGAGCTCGGCCTCGACGAGTTCGCGCTGGGAGGCGACGGAGGTGTACTCGCCGGCCGCCATGGAGAAGGCACCGGCGGCGAGCCCCGCGAGCCCGGTGATGACGATCGTCTGGTGACTGACGGACCCGCCCGCGACACCGGTCATCAGGGCGAGGTTGGAGACCAGACCGTCCATCGCGCCGAAGACGGCGGGGCGCAGCCAGCCGCCGTTCACATCACGGTGCGTGTGATTGTCGCGGTGCGCCTCGTGCAGCGCCGCCTCGGTCTCGATGATGGCCATACGGGGTCCCCCAGGAAGCTTAGCCAAAGCTAACTTTGGATGAGTTCTATTTTTCGACAGCACCGAAGGTACGCCGATAATTTCGTCGTCGCCAGCAAGGAAAGGCTCGGCTAACCTGCGGTTTTGCCGTGTACCGCTCATCCGTGACTGATCATGCTCAGATGCCGACCGGGTGACACGGCATGCGGCGAGGCTCACGGCCGCCCCTCCCGTGGGAGACATCCGCAAAGGTCCCCGTGGCCCTTGTGGTCCCGCGAAGGAGAGGCCGCCCATGGCATCGATCGCCTGCACTCCCCCGGCCCCGGTGCCCGGGGACGCCGCCGCACTCCGCGAACGGGCCCGCGGCACGCTGCTCGGCCTGGCCGTCGGCGATGCGCTCGGGGCTCCCGCGGAGAACCTCAAGCCCTCCGAGATCCGTGCCCGTTGGGGCCGGATCACCGGGTACGTCAGCGAGAAGCCGTGCGGCACGGACGACACGGAGTACGCGATCTTCTCGGGGCTGCTGCTGGCCCGGCACGGCTCGGCGCTCACTCCCGCCCATGTCGAGGGCGCCTGGCACCAGTGGATCGCCGACCGGGCCGAGGGCCCCTTCCGCGGGGCCGGCTTCAGCGAGCGGGGCACGCTGGAGAACCTCCGGCGCGGTCTCGCGGCCCCCATCTCCGCCCAGCACCGGCACGCCTGGAGCGACGGCCTCGCGATGCGGGCGGCGCCCTTCGGGGTCTTCGCCGCAGGGCGCCCCGGCGAGGCGGCCCGCCTGGTGGCGATCGACGGTTCGGTCAGTCATGAGGGCGAGGGCATCTACGGCGGCCAAGCGGTCGCGGCGGGAGTGGCGGCGGCGATGGCGGGCGCCTCGCCGCCCGTGGTGATCGCCTCGGCGCTCGCCGTCGTACCCGAGGACTCCTGGACGGCCCGCTCGCTGCGGCGCGCGGTGGCCGTGGCCCACCGCGGCGAACGCGCGGTCCGCTCCGCGGTGGTCATCGGCGGCTACCCCTGGACCGACCTGGCCCCCGAGGCGGTCGCCCTCGCCTTCGGCGCGTACGCGGCGGCCGACGGGGACTTCCGGGAAGCGGTCCTCACGGCGGTCAACATGGGCCGTGACGCGGATACGACGGCGGCGGTGGCAGGCGCCCTGTCCGGCGCGACCCAGGGCATCTCGGCGATCCCTTCGCAGTGGGCGTCAGCGATCGGCCCGGCAAGGGGCCGCTGCCTCCCGTCCATGGCCGGCCACCACGTCCTGGACGTCGCCGAACTACTGGTACCGGAGGAAGGCGGCAAGTGGGGCGCCGGGGTAGTGGTGCCGGCCCTCCTGCCGGAGGGCGCGCGGGGCATCACATGGGTGGCTGCGACGGAGGTGGGCGAGACGCCCGCGGCGCAAGGAAGCCGCGAGCCTAAGACAGCGGAAGACGGCACGCCCGCGGCGCAAGGAAGCCGCGAGGCAACGGCGAGGGCGCGCCGAACACCTGCAGCGGAGGCAGGCCGCGTCGCCACGGCGGAGAAGAGCCGAACACCAGCCGCGGAGGGGGCCACCCAGGCCACGGCGGAGACCGGCCCGGCACCTGCAGCGGAGGCGCGCCGCGTGGCCACGGCGGAGAAGTGCCGGGCACATGCGACAGAGGGGGCGCCGGCAGCTGCCGCGGAGCGGGTTCGGGCAGTTGCGACGGAGGGGGCCCGCACAGCTACCTCGGAAGGGGCACGGGAAGCCGCGACGGACCGGACCCGCACGGCCGCCCCGGCCGGGACACCGCCCACGTCCCAGCCCACCGAGCCACCCGCGCCCCTCCCCTCCACGTCCCAGCCCACCAAGCCACCCGCGCCCCTCCCCTCCACGTCCCAGCCCACCAAGCCACCCGCGCCCCTCCCCTCCACGTCCCAACCCACCAACCCACCCGCGCCCCTCCCCTCCACATCCCAGCCCACCAAGCCACCCGCACCCCCCGCGCCCACCTCTCCATCAATCGAGCCACCTTCGGCCCTCCCACCCACCTCCCAGCCCACCGAATCGGGTGACGGGTCGGGGAGGAGGCGGGGAGGCAGGGGGCGGAGTTCGCTGGTGGGGGCGGGGAACTGCGGGAACGCGGACAGCGAGGCTCGGCCGTGACGCGCCGGATCGAGGGGCTGCTTCTCGGGCTCGCCGCGGGAGACGCCGCCGGCTGGCCCGCCGCCCGGCACCGGGCGGCGCGGATGCCCGAGTGGACCCGCCGGCTCACCCGCGAACTGGATACCTTCGCCGAGCAGAACGCGACGACCACCCTCCCGGTGCCGATCGCCCTCAACCAGCCCCCGGAACCCCTGCGCCTCGGCCCCTCCGACGACGCCGAGTGGGCGGCGTTCGCGGCGGAAGCGGTCCTGCGGGCCGGCGACGACGACGTGCTCGGCGACCTCGGCCGGGAACGCCGTATGCGTGCCGCCATCGACCTGACCTGGAGCGCCGTCGCCTCCGAGGTCGCCGCGGCAGCGGAACGCGCCCCCGAGATCGAGTCCGCCGTACTGCCCCTGCGCGCCCGCATCTCCGTCCGCGCCGGACTCGGCAACCTCGCCGCCGGTCTGCGCCCGCCCGCCACCGGCCACGACAACCCGCACTACTTCGACGACGCCGCGTGCGTCCGTGCCTGCGTCCTCGCGGTGGCCCATCCCGGCGACCCCCGACGGGCCGCCGACCTCGCCGAGTTCGACGCCCGTTACACCCAGGACGGCGACGGCGTGCACGGCGCCCGCGCGATGGCGGCGGCCCTCGCGCTCGCCCTGGCCGCTGCGGACACGGACGCCTGCGTGGCGGCCGCGCGCGCCGAGCTCCCGGCGCAGACGGAGATCGGCCGCAACACCCGCCACGCCCTGGCCCTGGCCGAGGACAGCGAGTCGGCCTTCGCGCTCATCCCCCTCCTCGAGCACCAGATCGTCGACCATGTCTACAGCTACGGCATCGCCGCCGCCGAGACCGTCCCCGTGGCCCTCGCCCTGGCCACCGCCGCCCGCGGCCGCATCGCCGAGGCCGTACCCGCCGCCGCCTGCCTGTCCCGGGTCGCCGACTCCGCCCCCGCCCTCGCGGGCGCGCTCACCGGAGCCCTGGGCGGCGGCGCGGCCATCCCCAGCACCTGGCGGGACGCCTGCCGCACCCTGTCCGGCTGCGCCCTCCCCCGCCTCACCGGTACCGACCTGGTGGAACTCGCCGGACTCCTGGAAGCCGCACAACGGGCCCGAGCAGGAGGATGATTCGGGGCATGACGCCCAAAGGAGCTGAAAGCAGCGGGCCGTGTCCGTCGCGGCTGAGCGGTCTCGACGAGCGGATCACCAAGGCCCTGGTCGGAGCCGCCGTGGGCGACGCCCTCGGCGGCCCCGTCGAGGGCTACTCCCCCGACCAGATCACCGACCGCCACGGCGGCCGCGTGCACGGCATCGTGGGCCCCTGGCACGGTGACGCCTGGCGCACCGCCCGCCCCATCGCCCCGTACCACAAGGGCGACGGTCACGTCACCGACGACACCCTGATGACCCACGCGCTGGTCCGCGTCTACGCCCGTGTCCGCGACCACCTCGACGCGTACGCCGTCGCCGACCACCTGGTCCCGGACCTGATGACGAACCCGCGCTGGATCCCGGAACTGGAGACCGAGACGCTGCCGCTCCAGCGCCTCTTCCTCGCCGAGAAGTGGCTCGTGGCCCGGCTGGCGTACGGCCACGTGGACCCACGGGAAGCGGGCGTCGGCAACATCGTCAACTGCGGGGCCGCGATGTACATGGCCCCCGTCGGCCTGGTCAACGCGGCCAACCCGGCCGCGGCGTACGCCGAGGCGCTGGACATCGCGGGCGCGCACCAGTCGTCGTACGGCCGGGAGGCCGCCGGGGTCTTCGCCGCGGCGGTCGCCGCCGCCACCGCACCGGGTGCGACCCCGGACGCGGTGGTGACCGCCTGTCTGTCCCTGGCGAAGGACGGCACGCGCGCGGCGATCGAGCAGGTCTGCGAAGTGGCGCGCGGATACAGTGACTTCGAGTCGGCCCTGGCCCCGCTCCGAAAGGCGGTGGCCCCGTACGACACGGTCGGCCCCGACTACCGTGCCCCCTCTCTCGGCGCCCGCCGCCCCTCCCGTCTGCACTCCCTCGAAGAACTCCCCGTCGCCCTGGGCATGGTGCTGGTCTCCGGCGGCGACTTTCGGCAGGCGGTCCTGGGCTCGGTCAACTACGGCCGCGACTGCGACTCGATCGCCACGATGGCGGGCGCCGTCGCCGGCGCCCTCGGCTCCCCGGTCCCCGACGAGTGGTCCAAGCCGGTGGCGGAGGCCAGCCGCCTGGACCTGTGGGAGCCGGCCCGCACGCTGACCGGGGTCACCCGCGAGATCTTCGAACGGGACGTACACCGCCGACGCGCACACGAGCGGGCCTTCACGGCCCTCGGAGGCACGGCATGCTCCGACTGACCTGGGTCCAGCCGGAGGACCTGGTGGGCCACGAACTCCGCCAGGCCCGCCTGGACGGCCGAGAACCGTCGAGGATCGAGGCGAGGTGGCGCGCGGCCGGGGGACCGGACGCCCCGGAGCGGGCCGGGGCCTCACCGCGGCGGCCCACACGCTACCTGCGCCTGCTGGCCGAGGACCTCCTCGACGAACTGGCGGACCTGCCCGGCACGTTCGCGGAGGACGAACCCACGGACCTGGAGCGGATCAGGGCACTGTGCCCAGAGTGGCCCGCGCGGTCTCCCGGTGGGCCGGCCCCCACCCCGCACACCCTGGAGGCATCCTGGCTGGGCCGCGCCGTCGGCTGCCTCCTCGGCAAACCCGTGGAGAAGCTCCCCCTCGACGGCATCCGCGCCCTCGCCCGGTCCACCGGCAACTGGCCCCTGTCCACCTGGTTCACGGCTGAGGGCGTCCCCCGGGAGCTCCTGGACACCCACCCCTGGAACCGCCGCTCCGCCACGACCTCCCTCGCCGAGAACATCGACGGCATGCCCGAGGACGACGACCTGAACTACCCCCTCCTCAACCTCCTCCTGCTCAACCGCCACGGAAAGACCTTCACCACCACCGACGTGGCAGGGCTCTGGCTCGAAGAGCTCCCGCCCGGCCGCACCTTCACGGCCGAACGCATCGCCTTCCGCAACCTCCTCACCGGCATCGAACCCCCGCACACGGCCCGCCACCGCAACCCGTTCCGCGAGTGGATCGGCGCCCTGATCCGTGCCGACGTGCACGGCTGGACCAACCCCGGCGACCCCGCCGCGGCCGCCGAACAGGCCCACCGCGACGCCGTCCTCACCCACACCGCCAACGGCGTCTACGCGGCCATGTTCACGGCCGCCACCCTCGCCGCCGCGGCCACCGGCGCCCACGACGTCCACGCCTGCCTGCACACCGGCCGCACGGTGGTCCCGCCCCGCTCCCGCCTGGCCAAGGCGATCGACCACGCCCGCCACCTGGCCGCGCAGCACCCGGACTTCGACAACGTCGTGGACGAACTCCACGCCACCTACTCCGCCACCCACCACTGGGTCCACGCCATCCCCAACACCGCCCTGATCGTCGCCGCCCTCACCCACGCGGACGGCGACTTCACCGGCTCCATCTGCCGTGCGGTCTCCGGCGGCTGGGACACCGACTCCAACGGAGCGACCGCCGGAAGCATCGCCGGTCTCCTCGCCGGGTCCCCCGGCGCGCTCCCCGACCGCTGGCGGGCCCCGGTGAAGAACCGGCTCGCCACCACCGTCGCCGACTTCGACGGCACCGGCTTCGACACCCTCGCCCACCTCACGCACCTGGAGGCGACCCGCTCATGACCCACATCGTCGTCCTCGGCAGCACGAACATGGACCTCGTCACCTACGTCACCAAGGCCCCGCAGCGCGGCGAGACCGTGACGGGACGGGGGTTCCGTACGATCCCCGGCGGCAAGGGGGGCAACCAGGCGATCGCCGCGGCCCGCGCCGGCGCCACGGTCTCGATGATCGGCGCGGTCGGCAACGACTCCTTCGGTGTGCGCCTGCGCGACACGCTCGAACACTCGGGCGTGGACACCGACTTCCTGCGCACGGTCGAAGGGCCGTCCGGCACCGCGCACATCGTGGTGGACGACGAGGGCGGCAACTCCATCGTCGTCATCCCCGGCGCGAACGGCACCGTGGACCACCTCTCGCCCGGTGACGAGGGCGTGATCGCCACCGCCGACGCCCTGCTCCTCCAGCTGGAGATCCCGCGGGCCGCGGTTGTCGCGGGTGCGCAGGCGGCCCGCCGGCACGGTGTCCGCACGGTCCTCACCCCCTCACCGGCCCAGCCGCTCCCGCCCGAACTCCTCGCCGCGACCGACCTGTTGGTCCCCAACGAGTACGAGGCCGTCACCCTCACCGGCCGCACCGACCCGCGGGAGGCGGCGGCCGCCCTGCTCGACCTGGTCCCGGAGGTCGTCGTCACCCTGGGCGCGACCGGCAGCCTGTACCTGGCCCGGGGCACCGAACCACTGGTGGTCCCCGCGCCCCGGGTGAAGGCGGTGGACTCCACGGGCGCCGGCGACACCTTCGTCGGCGCGCTCGCGGTGGCCCTCGCCGAGGAGAAGCCCGTGCGGGAGGCCCTGGCCTGGGCCGCCGCCGCGGCGGCGCTGTCCGTGCAGCGGGAGGGGGCGTCCGCGTCGATGCCGTACCGCCCGGAGATCGAGACGCAGTACACCGCATGAGTACGTCCGCCACGCACCCCGTGAGCAGCCCGCAGCCCCTCGCCGGCCTGCGGGTCCTGGACCTGGCCACCCTGTTCGCCGGCCCCATGGCCGCCACCCTGCTCGGCGACTTCGGCGCCGAGGTGATCAAGGTGGAGCATCCGGACCGGCCCGACCCGTCGCGGGGACACGGCCCGGCGAAGCACGGTGTCGGCCTGTGGTGGAAGGTGCTCGGCCGCAACAAGCGCGCCATCACCCTCGACCTGTCCAGGCCCGGCGGCCGCGCGGCCCTGCTCCGTCTCGCCGCCACCGCCGACGTGGTGATCGAGAACTTCCGGCCGGGCACCCTGGAGAAGTGGGAGCTGGGCTGGACGGAGCTGTCCGCCGCCAACCCGCGGCTGATCCTCGCCCGGGTCACGGCCTTCGGCCAGTTCGGCCCGTACGCGCACCGGCCCGGCTTCGGCACCCTCGCCGAGGCGATGAGCGGCTTCGCGGCACTCACCGGCGAACCGGACGCGCCGCCGACGCTCCCGCCGTTCGGACTCGCGGACTCGGTCGCGGGCCTGGCGACCGCCTACGCCGTACTGACGGCCCTGGCCGCCCGCGGGCGGACCGGCGAGGGGCAGGTCGTGGACATGGCGATCATCGAGCCCATCCTGGCGGTCCTCGGCCCCCATCCGACCTGGTACGACCAGCTCGGCCACGTCCAGGAACGCACCGGCAACCGGTCCGCGAACAACGCCCCGCGCAACACCTACCGCACCGCCGACGGCCTCTGGGTCGCCGTCTCCACCTCCGCGCAGTCGGTGGCGGAGCGGGTGATGCGCCTGGTCGGCCGCCCGGAGCTCATCGAGGAACCGTGGTTCACCACGGGCGCGGGCCGTGCCGCGCACGCCGACGTGCTGGACGAGGCAGTGGGCTCCTGGATCGCCTCCCGCACCCGCGACGAGGTCCTGGCGGCCTTCGAGAAGGCGGAAGCCGCGGTGGCCCCCGTCCAGGACGTACGGGACGTCATGGCGGATCCCCAGTACCGGGCCCTGAAGACGATCACCACCGTCGACGACCCCGAACTGGGCCCCCTGCGCATGCAGAACGTCCTCTTCCGCCTCTCCTCGACCCCCGGCGCGATCCGCTGGGCCGGCCGCCCGCACGGTGCCGACACGGACGCGGTGCTCACCGAGCTGGGTCTCACCCCGGCCGAGCTGCGCGCCCTGCGCGAGGAGGGAGCCCTGTGACACCGTTCCCGCTCACCTGGCTGTACGTCCCCGGCGACCGCCCGCACGTCGTGGCCAAGGCGCTGGCCGCCGGCGCCGACGTGGTGGTGATCGACCTGGAGGACGCGGTCGCCCCGGACCGCAAGGAGTACGCCCGAACGGCCACGGCCGAACGCCTCCGCGAGCCCCAGACCGTGCCGGTGCACGTCCGTGTCAACGCCCTGGACGGCCCCTGGGCGGCCGCGGACCTCACGACACTGGCCGCGCTGCCGGGCGTGTCCGGGCTACGGCTCCCGAAGGTGACGTCCCCGGGCCAGATCAGACAGGTCGCCGTCACCACTCCGCTGCCGCTGTACGCCCTCCTGGAGTCGGCGCTCGCCATCGAACACGCCTACGCCATCGCCGGCGCCCACCCGTCCCTGCGAGGCGTCTCCCTGGGCGAGGCGGACCTGCGCGCCGACCTGGGCGTACGAGCCGACGCCGGCCTCGACTGGCCCCGGTCCCGCGTGATCATCGCCGCCCGTGCGGCAGGCCTGCCCCCACCGCCCCAGTCGGTCCACCCCGACATCCGCGACCTGGACGCCCTCGCCGCGTCCTGCGCCCACGGCCGCACCCTCGGCTTCCTGGGACGCGCGGCCATCCACCCCCGCCAGCTGCCGGTGATCGAGCGGGCGTATCTGCCCACCCACGCGGAGATCGAACAGGCCGAAACGATCATCAAGGCGGCGGCCACCACCGAGGGCGCCCAGGCCCTCCCCGACGGCCGCTTCGTCGACGCGGCGGTGGTGGCGGCGGCCCAGCGCACCTTGTCCTTGGCGCGCAGGGGGTGAGAGCCCGCCTCTTCCCGACGCGACCGGGCGCAACACGGGCCGAGGGCGCCCGGAAGACTCCGGACGCCCTCGATGCCCACCACCGGTCGTCAGCTCGTCTTGGGTGCCGACTCGGCCTCGTCCTTCGCCTCCGCGACGCTATCCGCCTCGGCCTGGTCCTCGGTCTTCTCCGTGCTGTCGGCCTCGGTCCGCTCCGCACCGTCGGAGGCACCATCTGCCGCGCCTTCGGACGCACCGTCTGCCGCATCGCCGGACGCACCGTCTGCCGCATCGCCGGAGGCAGCCGCCGCCGGCTCGACCACCGCTTCCCGGCCCGGGCGCTTCTTGGCCGACACCACGATGTACGTCACCGCCAGCAGGAACACGATCAGCGCGGTCCAGTCGTTGAGGCGGAGGCCCAGGATGTGGTGGGCGTCGTCCACGCGCATGTACTCGATCCAGCCGCGGCCCACGCAGTAGGCGGCGACGTACAGGGCGAACGCCCGGCCGTGGCCCAGCTGGAAGCGGCGGTCGGCCCAGATGACCAGGAGGGCGACACCGATGCACCACAGCGACTCGTACAGGAAGGTCGGGTGGTAGTAGCCCGGCACCCGGCCGCCCTCGGCGGAGGTGATGTGCAGCGCCCACGGAACATGCGTCTCGCGCCCGTACAGCTCCTGGTTGAACCAGTTGCCCCAGCGGCCGATGGCCTGGGCGAAGGCGATGCCGGGAGCGACGGCGTCGGCGTAGGCGGGCAGCGGGATGCCCCGGCGCCGGGCGCCGATCCACGCTCCGACCGCGCCCAGGGCGATCGCACCCCAGATACCCAGGCCGCCCTGCCACACCTTGAAGGCGTCCACCCAGTCACGGCCCTCGCTGAAGTACAGCTCGTAGTCCGTGATCACGTGGTAGAGCCGGCCACCGACCAGGCCGAAGGGCACGGCCCAGACGGCGATGTCGGCGACCGTGCCGGTCCGCCCGCCGCGGGCGATCCAGCGCTTGTTGCCGAGCCAGACGGCGACGAAGACGCCGATGATGATGCAGAAGGCGTAACCGCGCAGCGGAATGGGGCCGAGGTACAGCACCCCGCGCGACGGGCTGGGAATGTAGGCAAGTTCCATGGCAAGGTCGACGCTACCGTGCCGGGCCGCCAGGACGGCAGGCAGCCCGGCAACGGGTCCGTAACGGGCACGTGAGAAACGCCCTTACCCGCGGTTGGCCGCCTCCACCATCTGCTTGAGCTTCGCCGGGGTCATCGTCCGGTCCTGGTAGATGTTCTTGCCGCCGAGGAGGACCGTGGGCGTGCCGGAGAAGCCGCCGGACTGGAAGGCCTTCTGGGACTTGTTCACCCAGCTGTCGTGGGTGCCGTCCTTGACGCACTTGCGGAACGCGGGGGTGTCGAGACCGTTCACCTTGCCGCCCAGCTGGATCAGCTTGTCGTTGTCGCCGAAGGTGTCGTCGGTCTCCTTGGGCTGGTTCGCGTACAGCACGTCGTGGTAGTCGCGGAACCTTCCGGCGTCCTGGGCGCAGGCCGCCGCGTTGGCCGCGCGCAGCGAGCCGCTGCCGCCGAGGTTGCCGTCGATCAGCCGGACGAGGTGGTACTCGATTCTGAGCTTGCCCGCGTCGGTCAGCTCATGGAGCGTGGGCCGGTACGCCGTCTCGAAGGCCTGGCAGGCCGGGCAGCGGAAGTCCTCCCAGACCGTGAGCGTCGACTTGGCGCCGTCCTTGCCCACCGGGACCGCGAGGCTGTCCTTGCCCTGTGCGCCGGAGGGCGCCACGACCGGGCCCGCGCTGCTTGCCTTGTTCTTGCCCGCGTTCGCGGCGACCACGCCGATCACCGCCGCGAGACCGAGGACGCAGACGACGCTCGCGCCGACGATCAGCGTCCGCCGTCGCTTCTCCGCGGCCTTCTGCTTCTCACGCTCGACCGCCAGCCGCTCACGGGCGGTGCGCTTTCCGTCACGGTTCTTCTCGCTCACACCCCCAGAACGAACCGGGGAGGCGCAGCGCGCCTCCCCGGCTCGAGGTCCACTCGTTCGAGTGACCGAATCTTCCGTTGTGAACGGCTACGGACGCCTGCGAGTGGTTTACGCCTGTCCGCGGACGCCCTTCGCGAGGTCGCCGGCGAGCTCGCGCACCGCCTCGAGGCCGGAGGCGTGGTCCGAGGCGTCCAGCATCCGCTTCACGAACGCCGAACCGACGATGACACCGTCAGCGAAACCGGCGACCTCGGCGGCCTGGGCCGCGTTGGAGACGCCGAGCCCGACGCACACGGGCAGCCCCGTGCCGGTGGCCCGGGTGCGCTCGACCAGGTCCTGGGCCTGCGCGCCGACCGACTCGCGGGTGCCGGTGACGCCCATCAGCGAGGCCGCGTAGACGAAGCCGCTGCCCGCCGCGGTGATCCGGGCGAGCCGCTCGTCCCTGCTGCTGGGGGCGACCACGAAGACGGTGGCGAGGCCGTGCTTCTCCGCGTGCTCCCGCCACAGGGCCGACTCCTGGACCGGCAGGTCGGGCAGGATGCAGCCCGCGCCGCCCGCCTCGGCCAGCTCCGCGGTGAAGCGCTCGACGCCGTAGCGGTCGATGGGGTTCCAGTAGGTCATGACGAGCACCGGCTTCCCGGTCGCCTCGTGCGCCTCCCGGACCGTCCGCATGACGTCCGCGATCCTTACTCCCCCGCGCAGGGCGATGTCGTCGGCGGTCTGGATGACCGGGCCGTCCAGGACCGGGTCGCTGTGCGGCAGGCCGACCTCGACGACGTCGGCGCCGCCGTCGAAGACGGCCTTGATCGCCTCGATGCCGCCGTCCACGGTCGGGAAGCCGGCCGGGAGGTAGGCGATGAGCGCGGACCGGCCCTCCGCCTTGGCGGCGGCGAGGGTGTCCGTCAACAGCTGGATGTTGCCGCTCACTTGGCGTCCCCCTCGATCTCGGCGGTGTCGGCTTCGTTGGCGGCCACCTCGGCGTCGGTGTCGTAGAGGCCGAAGTAGCGCGCGGCGGTGTCCATGTCCTTGTCGCCGCGGCCGGACAGGTTGACGACGATCAGGCCGTCCTTGCCCAGCTCCTTGCCGACCTCCAGGGCGCCGGCCAGGGCGTGGGCGCTCTCGATGGCCGGGATGATGCCCTCGGTGCGGGACAGCAGGCGCAGGGCCTGCATGGCGGCGTCGTCGGTGATCGCGCGGTACTCGCCGCGGCCGCTGTCGCGCAGGTAGGAGTGCTCCGGGCCGACGCCCGGGTAGTCGAGACCGGCCGAGATGGAGTACGGCTCGGTGATCTGGCCCTCCTCGTCCTGCAGGACGTAGGAGCGGGAGCCGTGCAGAATGCCGGGCTCGCCCGCGGTCAGGGTGGCCGCGTGCTCGCCGGTCTCCACACCGTGCCCGGCCGGCTCGCAGCCGATCAGGCGGACGCCCTCGTCGGGGATGAAGGCGTGGAAGAGGCCGATGGCGTTGGAGCCGCCGCCGACGCAGGCGATGGCGGCGTCGGGGAGACGGCCGGCCCGCTCCAGGAGCTGGCGCCGCGCTTCGACGCCGATGACCCGGTGGAAGTCGCGGACCATGGCCGGGAACGGGTGCGGTCCGGCGACCGTGCCGAACAGGTAGTGGGTGTGGTCGACGTTGGCGACCCAGTCGCGGAACGCCTCGTTGATGGCGTCCTTCAGGGTGCGGCTGCCGGACTTCACGGCGACGACCTCGGCGCCGAGCATGCGCATGCGGGCCACGTTCAGCGCCTGGCGCTCGGTGTCGATCTCGCCCATGTAGATGGTGCAGTCGAGGCCGAAGAGCGCGCAGGCGGTGGCCGTCGCGACGCCGTGCTGGCCGGCGCCGGTCTCCGCGATGACGCGGGTCTTGCCCATGCGCCGGGTGAGCAGGGCCTGGCCGAGGACGTTGTTGATCTTGTGGGAACCGGTGTGGTTGAGGTCCTCCCGCTTCAGGAAGACACGGGCGCCACCGGCGTGTTCGGCGAACCGGGGCACCTCGGTGAGGGCGCTGGGTCGGCCGGTGTAGTGGACGAGCAGGTCGTCGAGTTCGCGGGCGAACTCGGGGTCGGCCTTGGCCTTGTCGTACTCGACGGCGACCTCGTCCACGGCGGCGACGAGGGCCTCCGGGATGAACTTGCCGCCGAACGCGCCGAAGTAGCCCTCGGCACTGGGGACCTGGCCGGTGGGATCGGGGATGAAGAACTCGCTGGGCATACGGATACCTCGCAGGGGCTGGGCCCCGGGTTGCTGGACTTGGGGTACGTGCACACGCGTGCGCGTGCCGCCTTCGACGGCGCTTTCGCCGCCCACCCTCGCCTGTCGGCAGGGGGGAGGAAGGCCTCGCGGGAACCGTGAAGTCCGGCCCGCGGGGACCGGCGGTTCCTGACCCGGACTCGTGCCGTGCCGGCGCCTTCCCGGGCGACCGGCGGCAGAAGGAGACTCGGCTCAGCTCACCGCGGGTGACACGCGCGCGTGGCGACGCCATCGCATGCCGTTCACCTGCCCGGGCTCGTCACCGATCACATAGCGGACGCGCCGCCCGTGCACCCGTCGTGCGGGGGCACGGCAGCCGCGGGGCCGGCAGCCGCGGGCGAGGCGGGCATAGGGGTCCCGCATCGCCGGCGTGATCGGAAGCATCATCGGGATCCAGCCACCGAGGGGTCAGCTTCGCCCGTGCCGCAGTGCGGGGTGCTCGCCCGCCGCGACCAGGTCGGAGACGGCGGCCTTCGGGTCGCGCCCGGTGACGAGGGACTCGCCCACCAGGACCGCGTCGGCGCCGGCGTTGGCGTAGGCGATGAGGTCGTGCGGCCCGCGCACACCGGACTCGGCGACCTTGACGATGCCCTCGGGGACCTCCGGGGCGATCCGCTCGAAGGTGCCGCGGTCGACCTCCAGCGTCTTCAGGTTGCGCGCGTTGACGCCGATGATCCGGGCGCCCGCGTCCACGGCCCGCTCGGCCTCGTCCTCGTCGTGCACCTCGACCAGCGGGGTGAGGCCGATGGAGACAGCGCGCTCGATCAGCGACTCGAGGGCCGGCTGGTCCAGGGCGGCGACGATCAGCAGCGCGAGGTCGGCGCCGTACGCCCGGGCCTCCCACAGCTGGTACGACGTGACGATGAAGTCCTTGCGCAGGACCGGGATGTCCACGCGGGCGCGGACGGCCTCCAGGTCGGCCAGCGAGCCGCCGAAGCGGCGCTCCTCGGTCAGGACCGAGATGACGGCGGCGCCGCCCGCCTCGTAGTCGGCGGCGAGCCCGGCCGGGTCGGCGATCGCGGCCAGCGCGCCCTTGGAGGGGCTGGAGCGCTTGACCTCGCAGATCACCTTGACGCCGTCGCCCTTGAGCGCGGCCACCCCGTCCTTGGCGGCGGGGGCCTTCGCCGCACGCTCCTTGAGCTCGTCGAGGCTGACGCGTGCCTGCCGCTCCGCGAGGTCGGCACGGACTCCGTCGATGATCTCGTCGAGCACACTCACGCGAGCGGCCCCCTTTCAGACGGTCGTTCCTGCGGGTTCTGAAAACCCGTGGTCAATGCGATGGTATCCGGAGGTCCACGAAGGCCCTGCATCCGATCCATACCGGTCCCACAACCTGGACGTTTCGGTGAGCGATCAGGGATGCAGCCAACCGCCGAACGGCAGGTTCCGGACAACGGTGAAGACCAGCAACAACGCGCCGATGCTCCACATCTGCGCCCGCCCGGGTTCGCGCCGCACCGGCCGGCCGCGCACCGCGCGGACCACCCAGACGGTCCACAGCACCGCGAAGCCGAGGTAGGCGGCCACGCCAGCCGCGTTGTCGCGCAGGGCGGTGAGGAGGTCGCCGTGGACGAAGGCGTGCGCGCTGCGCAGTCCGCCGCAGCCGGGGCAGTACAGGCCGGTGAGCCGGTACAGGGGGCACACCGGATAGTGGCCGGGCTCGTTGGGGTCGACCGCGCCGACGTAGGCGAAGGCTCCGGCGACGGCCGCGAGGATGCCGGCCGGGACGGCGAGCCGGCCCCACAGCGCGGGGGACGGGGGGGTGCGCGGTGCGGTGGGGCTGTCGGCGTTCACGCTGGCATTGTGCCCCGGCCGCCCGCCACGCGCGCGAGGGGGCGGCCCGCACCGAAGAGGGTGCGGGCCGCCCCTCGCGCGGGAAGCGGTGGTGCTCAGCCCTCGACGCCGGCCGGCTCACGGACCGGGGCGGGGGCCGCGTGCGGGGCGGCGTGCGTCTGCTTCGGCTGGCCGAGGCCCATGGCGCGCATGGCGGCGCCGACGACGCCACCGAGGACCACGATCGCCATGCCGGCCCAGAAGCCGACCGGCTGGGCCATCACCATGAAGGCGCCCGCGACGCAGAAACCGATGAAGGCGATGGTGACGCCGGTCCAGGCGGCCGGGGTGTGACCGTGGCTGCTGCCCGCCATGACTTGCTCCTCGTTGCTGTGTACGTTGCTGTGTACGTGCCGTAGTACGCGTCGTACGTGTCGAACGTGCCCTACGTTGCCGAGCCCGCCCGTCACTGTCCGAGCCGGACGCTCATCGTCCATTGTCCCGTACGCGCGCGCGTGCCGGACGCGGGGGTGGCGTCTGGTTCGCCACATCCGGCGACGGCCGGGAGGGTACGGCTGGAGTTCAGGCGCCGGTCGGATCCTCGCCGCGGTCCAGGGCCTTCCAGATCTCCTCGGGACGCTCGGGGTCCACCGGGCGGGGCTTGCGCCGCGGCCGGTCGGCCCCGCGCTCGTAGCGGCCGGACATGGCGGGCCACAGGCGTCCGTAGCGCAGGGCGAGCAGCCCGGCGGACAGGATCAGGACGCCGCCCACGGCCGCGACGTACGGCCAGCCGGTGTGGCTGAGGGCGGCGACCGTGGCCGAGGTGTCGCCGGTGGCCTGCGCGGCCTTCGCGTCCAGCGCGGAGCTGTCGGAGGCCCCGACGAGGGCGGCGGCGGCGATGCCGGCGCCGGAGAGCGCGAGCAGGGCGGCGACGGCCAGACGGCCGGCTCCGCGGACGGCGAAGACGGCGACGAGTGCGGCGAGGCCCACTATGGCGAGGGCCGCGGGGACGCCCGTGACGTCGCTGCCCCTGGCGGTCAGCGGGAACGCGCCGCCGGCCACCGTGGCGGTGCCCTCCGACCAGCGCTGCCGGGTCGCGAGCAGCGCCCCGGCAGCGCCGAGCGCACCGCACAGCAGGGCCACGGCGAGGCTCCGCCGGCCGGACCGGGTGGGCGCGGCGGCTTCGGAACGGGGGTGAGGTACGGCAGTCACGTACTCCACTATCGCCTGAACCCCGGGCGAACCGTCACCCGGGGTTCGTCTCGGGCCGGTCAGGCCGTTCCGAGGCGGTTGGCCGTGTGCACCGCGCGCAGGACGGCCGCGGCCTTGTTGCGGCACTCCTGGTCCTCGGCGACCGGGTCGGAGTCGGCGACGATGCCGGCGCCCGCCTGCACATAGGCGGTGCCGTCCCTGAGCAGGGCGGTTCGGATGGCGATGGCGGTGTCGGAGTCCCCGGCGAAGTCGAGGTAGCCGACGCAGCCGCCGTACAGGCCGCGCCGGGAGGGCTCGAGTTCGTCGATGATCTGCATGGCGCGGGGCTTGGGGGCGCCGGAGAGCGTGCCCGCCGGGAAGCACGCGGTGAGCACGTCGAAGGCCGTGCGGCCCTCGGCGACCTTGCCGGTGACGGTCGAGACGATGTGCATGACGTGGGAGTAGCGCTCGATGGACATGAAGTCCACGACCTCCACCGAGCCGGGCTCGCAGACCCGGCCGAGGTCGTTGCGGCCGAGGTCGACCAGCATCAGGTGCTCGGCGCGCTCCTTGGGGTCGGCGAGCAGTTCCTCGGCGAGCGCCTGGTCCTCCTGCGGGGTGGCGCCGCGGTGCCGGGTGCCGGCGATGGGGTGGACCATCGCGCGCCCGTCCTCCACCTTCACCAGCGCCTCGGGGGACGACCCGACGACGTCGAACGCGCCGCCTTCCCCGTGGGGGAACCGGAACAGGTACATGTACGGCGACGGGTTGGTGGCCCTGAGGACCCGGTAGACGTCCAGCGCGCTGGCGGTGCACGGGGTCTCGAAGCGCTGGGAGGGCACGACCTGGAAGGCCTCGCCCGCGCGGATGCGCTCCTTGACGTCCTCCACGGCCGCCTGGAAGTCCGGGCCGCCCCACAGGGCGGTGTACTCGGGCAGTTCGGAGGGCGGCAGGACGGCGGGGGGCTGGGCGACCGCCCGGGTCAGGTCGGCCTCCATGGCGTCGAGGCGGGCCACGGCGTCGGCGTAGGCCTCGTCCACGCCGGTGTCGAGGTCGTTGTGGTTGATCGCGTTGGCGATCAGCAGGACCGAGCCCTCCCAGTGGTCCATGACGGCGAGGTCGCTGGTGAGGAGCAGGGTCAGCTCGGGCAGCTTCAGGTCGTCCCGCTCGCCGGGGCCGATCTTCTCCAGGCGGCGGACGATGTCGTAGCCGAGGTAGCCGACCATGCCGCCGGTGAAGGGCGGCAGGCCCTCCTGGTGCGGGGTGTGCAGGGCCTGGAGGGTGGCGCGCAGGGCGACGAGCGGGTCGCCGTCCGTGGGGACGCCGACCGGCGGGGTGCCGAGCCAGTGGGCCTGCCCGTCCCGGGCGGTGAGCGTGGCGGCGCTGCGGACACCCACGAAGGAGTACCGGGACCAGGAGCGGCCGTTCTCCGCGGACTCCAGCAGGAAGGTGCCGGGGCGTTCGGCGGCGAGCTTGCGGTAGAGCGCGACCGGGGTGTCGCCGTCGGCGAGGAGCTTGCGCGTGACCGGGATGACACGCCGGTCGGCGGCGAGCTTGCGGAAGGTCTCGAGGTCCATGGCGGCAGACCTTACTGATCCGGGCCGGCGGGACCGGCAGCGGCGTCCTTGAGGAGCACGTCCTCGTCGAAGCAGGTGCGCGCGCCGGTGTGGCAGGCGGCGCCCACCTGGTCGACCTGGACCAGCACGGTGTCGGCGTCGCAGTCCAGGGCGACGGACTTCACCCACTGGAAGTGGCCCGAGGTGTCGCCCTTGACCCAGTACTCCTGGCGGCTGCGGGACCAGTAGGTGCAGCGGCCGGTGGTGAGCGTGCGGTGCAGCGCCTCGTCGTCCATCCAGCCGAGCATCAGCACCTCACCGGTGTCGTACTGCTGGGCGATGGCGGGCAGGAGCCCGTCGGCGCTGCGCCTGAGGCGCGCGGCGATCTCCGGGTCGAGGCTGCTGGGCCGGGGCGTACCGGTCGTACTGGTCATGGGTGCCATTGTGCCGCGCGGGGCTGACAGTGACGGTCCGTGTCCACTGGCCGGACCGTCCGGGAGCCGTACGGCCGGTGCCCGCTGGGCGGACCCGGTACGGGGTCGTAGGCTGACAGCATGTCGACCTTCGCCAAGCGTGAACGGCTCCTGCTCGCCGACCTCTTGGAAACCGTCGGTCCGGACGCCGAGACCCTCTGCGAGGGCTGGCGGACCCGGGACCTGGCCGCACACGTGGTGGTGCGCGAACGCCGGCCGGACGCCGCCGGGGGCACGCTGATCAAGCCGCTGGCGCCGCGCCTCGAGAAGGTGACGGCCGAGTACACCGCGAAGCCGTACGAGGAGCTGATCCAGCTGATCCGTACCGGGCCGCCGCGCTTCTCACCCTTCCAGCTCAAGCAGATCGACGAGGCGGCCAACATCGTCGAGTTCTACGTCCACACCGAGGACGTCCGCCGCGCCCAGCCGGATTGGAGCCCGCGCGAGCTGGATCCGGTGTTCCAGGACGCCCTGTGGTCGCGGCTGGAGCGCACCGCGCGACTGGTGGGCCGGGGTGTGCCGACCGGTCTGGTGCTGCGCCGCCCGGACGGCCAGACGGCGGTCGCGCATCGCGGCACCCCGGTGGTCACGGTGACCGGTGAGCCGTCGGAGCTGCTGATGTTCGTCTTCGGCCGGCAGAGCGCGGCCAAGGTGGACCTGGAGGGCGACGCGGACGCGATCGACCGGCTGCACGAGTCCAAGCAGCTGGGCATCTGAGAGGGCTCGCGGTGATCAAGGTCGCGATGACCGGCGTGTACGTGGACGACGTGGCCAGGGCGCACGCCTTCTACACGGGCGTGCTGGGTTTCGAGACGCGGCTGCACGTGGACCTGGGCGGCGGCACGCCGTTCGTCACGGTCGGGGCGCCCCACGGGGCACAACCGGACCTCCAGCTGCTGCTGGAACCCGGTGAGGGCCCCATCGCGGAGCCGTACCGCAAGGCGCTGTACGAGGCGGGGCTCCCGTGCATCGTCTTCTCCGTGGACGACCTGCGGGCGGAGTACCACCGCCTGCGCGGTCTCGGTGTCCGGTTCACGCATCCGCCGCAGGAGCAGGGGCCGGTGCTGGCGGCGGTGTTCGACGACACGGTCGGCAATCTGGTGCAGCTGACCCAGCCGAGGGAGTGAGCGTCAGCGGGGGAGTTCGGCTCGGCGCAGGCCGGGGAAGGGCAGGCCGACGACCCCGCCGAGCCCGCAGACGGCAGCGCTGACGACGAACACCGGGCCGAGGCCCCAGACTCCGATCGCGGCGGCCGCGAAGGGCATGCTCAGCGGGGCGAGACCGAGGCTGACCAGGCCGGCCAGGGCCGTGACCCGGCCGAGGTAGGCGGGGTTCGTCCGGGTCTGCAGCAGGGCCCCGCACATGGCGCCGCTCAGCCCGGCGAGGAGCCCGATGAGGAGGGCCACCCCGACGGCCGCGCCGAGGCTCGGTACGTAGGCGAGGGCGCCGATGGCGGCGGCGCCCGCGAGGATGGCGTACGCGGCGACCAGTCCGGCGCGGGGCAGCCGCCCGCGGACGGTCAGCAGCAGCGAGGCGGCGCCCGCGCCGACACCGAACCCGGCGAGCACCGAGCCCATCCCCGAAGCGCCCCGGCCGCGGTGGTCGGCGAGCAGGGTGAGGCCGACGTTGAGCGGGCCGACGAAGCCGAAGTCGCCGAGGGCGATGGCCAACATCAGCGGGGCCAGGACGCGATGGCCGCGTACGTGGCGCAGCCCGGCCTTCAGATCCCGCCAGGGACTCGCCTCCCGGGCGCCCGCCCCGTCGTCCGCCGGCAGGTCCCGGACCCGCACGGAGAACAGCAGCGGCACCGACACCGCGATGAGCAGCCCGGCGAGGGCGAACGCGGCCGTCGCGCCGCCGACCGCCACGCCGAGGCCGCCGAGCGGGGCCACGACGCTCGCGACCCGGATCGCGAGGCCGCGCATGCCCTGCACCCGGGCGAGTTGCGTCGTCCCCGTGATCCTCGCCGGGAGGGCACCCACGGCGGGCATGAACACGGCGTCGACGGTGCCGTGTCTGCCGATGAGTCGGCCCCGGTCACCTCACCGGGCGACCGGGGCCGACGTCCGGCGCAGTGTCACCGCACGGGGTGCCCCGCCTCCCGCAGCGTGTGCTTCACCTCGCCGATCCGCAGGTCCCCGAAGTGGAAGACCGAGGCGGCCAGGACCGCGTCCGCGCCCGCCTCGACGGCCGGTGGGAAGTCGGCCAGCCGGCCCGCGCCCCCGGACGCGATCACCGGGACGGTGACGTGCTTGCGCACGGCCGCGATCATCTCCAGGTCGTAACCGTCCTTGGTGCCGTCCGCGTCCATGGAGTTGAGCAGGATCTCCCCGGCACCGAGGTCGGCGGCCCGGTGGGCCCACTCGACGGCGTCGATGCCGGTGCCCTTGCGGCCGCCGTGGGTGGTGACCTCGAAGGAGCCGGATGCGGTTCTGCGCGCGTCCACGGACAACACCAGCACCTGCCGGCCGAAGCGCTCGGCGATCTCGCGGATCAGGTCCGGGCGGGCGATGGCCGCGGTGTTGACACCCACCTTGTCGGCGCCGGCCCGCAGCAGCCTGTCCACGTCCTCGGCCGTGCGGACACCGCCGCCGACGGTCAGCGGGATGAACACCTGCTCGGCGGTGCGGCGCACCACGTCGTACGTCGTCTCGCGGTTGCCCGAGGACGCGGTGATGTCCAGGAACGTCAGTTCGTCGGCGCCCTCGGCGTCGTACACCTTGGCCATCTCGACGGGGTCGCCCGCGTCGCGCAGGTTCTGGAAGTTGACGCCCTTGACGACCCGGCCGTTGTCCACGTCCAGGCAGGGGATGACTCGGACCGCCAGGGTCATGAGGTCACGGCTCCTCTGAATGCTTCTAGTTCCACTTCGACGAGGATGCGCGGGTCGACGAAGCCCTCCACGACCAGCAATGTCGAGACAGGGCGCGTGGAGTCGAAGATCTCCTTGTGGGCACGGCCCGCCGCGTCCACGTCCCGCGCATGGGTCAGGTACATCCGGGTCCGGACCACCGACTCGACACCGAGCCCGAACTCCGCGATCGCCTCGAGCGCGCCGGTGAAGGCCACCTTGGCCTGTTCGTAGGGGTCGCCCTCCCCGTACAGCACGGTGCCCTTGAAGGACGTCGTGCCGGCCACCAGCACACGGTCACCCGCCGCGACGGCGCGAGCGAACCCGAAGCTCTCTTCCCAGGGACTTCCGCTCTGCACGCGCCGCACGGCTTCGGACGTCATGACGACACAGCCTCCAAGGCCTCTTCCAGGGTGAACGCCTTCGCGTAAAGGGCCTTCCCGACGATGGAGCCCTCGACACCGAGGGGTACCAGGTCGGCGATGGCGCGGAGGTCGTCCAGCGACGACACGCCGCCGGAGGCCACGACCGGGCGGTCCGTCGCGGCGCAGACGTTCTTCAGCAGCTCCAGGTTCGGACCCTGCAGGGTGCCGTCCTTGGCGATGTCGGTGACGACGTAGCGGGCGCAGCCCTCCTTGTTGAGGCGCTCCAGCGTCTCGTAGAGGTCACCGCCGTCGCGGGTCCAGCCGCGGCCGCGCAGGGTCGTGCCGCGCACGTCCAGGCCGACGGCGATCTTGTCGCCGTGCTCGGCGATGGCCTTGGCGACCCACTCGGGGGTCTCCAGGGCGGCGGTACCGAGGTTCACCCGGGTGCAGCCGGTGGCGAGGGCGGCGGCGAGGGTGTCGTCGTCGCGGATGCCGCCGGACAGCTCCACCTTGATGTCCATCGCCCTGGCCACCTCGGCGATCAGCTCCCGGTTGTCGCCCGTGCCGAAGGCGGCGTCGAGGTCGACCAGGTGCAGCCACTCGGCGCCCGAGCGCTGCCAGGCGAGGGCGGCCTCCAGCGGGGAGCCGTAGGAGGTCTCGGTCCCGGACTCGCCGTGCACGAGACGGACGGCCTGGCCGTCACGGACGTCGACGGCGGGGAGGAGTTCGAGCTTGGCCATGGTCTACAGGGTTCCGATCCAGTTGGTGAGGAGCTGGGCTCCGGCGTCGCCGGACTTCTCGGGGTGGAACTGGGTGGCCCACAGGGCGCCGTTCTCCACGGCCGCCACGAACGGCTTGCCGTGCGTGGACCAGGTGACCTTGGGGGCCTCGATCAGCGGGTTGTGCGTCTGAAGGGCCCAGTCGTGGACGGCGTAGGAGTGCACGAAGTAGAAGCGGGCGTCGGCGTCGAGGCCCGCGAACAGCTGCGAGCCGGCCGGGGCGTCCACGGTATTCCAGCCCATGTGCGGCACGACGTCGGCCTGCAGCGGCTCGACCGTGCCGGGCCACTCGTCGAGGCCCTCGGCCTCCACGCCGTGCTCGATGCCGCGCGCGAAGAGGATCTGCATGCCGACGCAGATGCCCATGACCGGGCGCCCGCCGGACAGCCGGCGGTCGACGACCCAGTCACCGCGGGCGCCGCGCAGGCCCTGCATGCAGGCGGCGAAGGCACCGACGCCCGGCACCAGCAGGCCGTCGGCGTTCATGGCCTTGTCGAAGTCGCGCGTTATCTCCACGTCGGCCCCCACGCGCGCGAGGGCGCGCTCGGCGGACCGGACGTTGCCGAAACCGTAGTCGAAGACGACCACTCGCCTGGTAGCGCTCAATTCCAGACCTCCAGCCGCATGACCCCCGCCACGAGGCACAGGCCCGCGCCGATCGAGAGCAGCACGACGAGGCTCGTGGGCATCTTCTGCTTGACGAAGGAGACGATGCCGCCGACGAGGAAGAGGCCGACGACGATCAACAGGGTCGAAAGACCGTTCATGGGGTTACAGCGCGCCCTTCGTGGAGGGGAGGATGCCGGCCGCGCGCGGGTCGCGCTCGCTGGCGTAGCGCAGCGCCCGGGCGAGGGCCTTGAACTGGCACTCCACGATGTGGTGCGCGTTGCGCCCGTACGGCACGTGCACGTGCAGCGCGATCTGTGCCTGGGCGACGAAGGACTCCAGGATGTGCCGGGTCATCGTGGTGTCGTACTCGCCGATCATCGGCGCCATGTTCTCGGGCTCGGTGTGCACCAGGTAGGGGCGCCCGGACAGGTCGACGGTGACCTGGGCGAGGGACTCGTCCAGCGGGACCGTGCAGTTGCCGAATCGGTAGATCCCCACCTTGTCGCCGAGCGCCTGCTTGAAGGCGGCGCCGAGCGCGAGGGCGGTGTCCTCGATGGTGTGGTGGGAGTCGATGTGCAGGTCGCCGTCGGTCTTCACGGTCAGGTCGAACAGACCGTGCCGGCCGAGCTGGTCGAGCATGTGGTCGTAGAAGCCGACGCCGGTCTTGATGTCGGTCTTCCCCGTGCCGTCGAGGTCGATCTCGACCAGCACGGACGTCTCCTTGGTGGTGCGCTCGATTCGTCCGATGCGCCCATCGCGAGTCATGCCTCAAGCTCCTTCTTCAGCTCACGTACCGCGTCGAGGAACGCGTCGTTTTCGTCCGGGGTTCCGGCGGACACCCGCAGCCACCCCGGTACGCCGTTGTCCCGGACCAGGACACCCCGGTCGAGGATCCGCTGCCAGGCGGTGTGGGCGTTCTCGAACCGGCCGAACTGCACGAAGTTCGCGTCGGACTCGATGACGTCGTAGCCGGTCGCGCGCAGCTCGGCGACCAGCCGGTCCCGCTCCGACTTCAGCTGCTCGACGTACTTCAGCAGCGTGTCGGTGTGCTCCAGGGCGGCCAGCGCGGTCGCCTGGGTGATCGCCGACAGGTGGTACGGCAGCCGTACGAGCTGCACGGCGTCCACGACCGCCGGGTCGGCGGCGAGGTAGCCGAGGCGGAGCCCCGCGGCCCCGAAGGCCTTCGACATCGTGCGCGAGACGACGAGATGCGGCCGGCCCTGCAGCAGCGGCAGCAGCGAGTCGCCGTGGCTGAACTCGACGTAGGCCTCGTCCACGATCACCATCGACGGCTTGGCCGCCTGGGCCGCGTCATGGAGCGCGAGGACCGCCTCCGGCGGCACCGCGTTGCCCGTGGGGTTGTTGGGGGTGGTGATGAAGACGACGTCCGGGCGGTGCTCGGCGATGGCCTGCTCGGCGGCGGCGAGGTCGATCGTGAAGTCCTCGTTGCGCGAGCCCGAGATCCAGGCCGTGCCCGTGCCGCGGGCGATGAGCGCGTGCATCGAGTACGACGGCTCGAAGCCGATGGCCGTGCGGCCGGGACCGCCGAAGGTCTGCAGCAGCTGCTGGATGACCTCGTTGGAGCCGTTGGCGGCCCACACGTTCTCGATGCCGAGCGGGTACTTGCCCGTCTTCGTCAGGTACTTGGCGAGCTCGGTGCGCAGCTGGACCGCGTCCCGGTCCGGGTAGCGGTTCAGGTCGCGGGCGGCCTCCCGCACCCGCTCCGCGATCCGCTCGACCAGCGGCTCGGGCAGCGGGTAGGGGTTCTCGTTGGTGTTCAGCCGTACGGGGACGTCCAACTGGGGCGCGCCGTACGGGGACTTGCCGCGCAGCTCGTCACGGATGGGGAGTGCGTCCCAACGGGACACAGGGGGGTTGCCGGTCACTTGCTCTCAGGTACCTTCCAGCCGAACCGAGCCTTGATCGCCGCGCCGTGCGCGGGCAGGTCCTCCGCCTCCGCCAGCGTCACCACGTGATGCGCGACCTCGGCCAGCGCGTCCTTCGTGTAGTCGACGATGTGGATGCCGCGCAGGAAGGACTGGACGGACAGCCCGGAGGAGTGGCAGGCGCAGCCACCGGTGGGCAGGACGTGGTTGGACCCGGCCGCGTAGTCGCCCAGCGAGACCGGAGCCCAGGGGCCGATGAAGATCGCGCCGGCGTTCTTCACACGATCGGCGACCGCGGCGGCATCGGCCGTCTGGATCTCCAGGTGCTCGGCGCCGTAGGCGTCGACCACCCGCAGCCCCTCCTCGATGCCGTCGACCAGCACGATCGCGGACTGCCTGCCCGCGAGGGCCGGGCGGATGCGGTCCTCGATGTGCTTGGTGGCCGCGACCTGCGGCTCCAGCTCCTTCTCCACCGCGTCGGCCAGCTCGACCGAGTCGGTGACGAGGACGGCCGCCGCGAGCGGATCGTGCTCGGCCTGGCTGATCAGGTCCGAGGCCACGTGCACCGGGTCGGCGGTGTCGTCCGCGAGGACGGCGATCTCGGTGGGTCCGGCCTCGGCGTCGATGCCGATCCTGCCGGTGAAGTAGCGCTTGGCGGCGGCCACCCAGATGTTGCCGGGGCCGGTGACCATGTTGGCGGGCAGGCAGGACTCGGTGCCGTGCGCGAACATCGCGACGGCGGTGGCACCGCCGGCGGCATAGACCTCGTCCACGCCGAGCAGGGCGCACGCGGCGAGGATCGTCGGGTGCGGCAGCCCGCCGAACTCGGCCTGGGGCGGGGAGGCGAGTGCGATGGACGCGACCCCGGCCTCCTGGGCCGGTACGGCGTTCATGATCACGGACGAGGGGTAGACGGACCGGCCGCCCGGTGCGTACAGCCCGACACGCTCGACCGGCACCCACTTCTCGGTCACGGATCCGCCGGGCACGACCTGCGTGGTGTGCGTCGTGCGGCGCTGCTCGCGGTGGACCAGGCGGGCCCGGCGGATGGACTCCTCCAGGGCCGCGCGCACGGCCGGGTCGAGGGCCTCGAGCGCGTCGGTGAGCGCCTGGGCCGGGACACGGACCGATTCCAGACGCACTCCGTCGAACTTCTCGGCGAAGTCGATCAGCGCCGCGTCGCCCCGATGATGCACGGCCTCACAGATCGGACGCACCTTCTCCAGGGCGGCCTGAACGTCGAAGTCGGCTCGGGGCAGCAGGTCGCGCAGGGCGGGGCCCTCGGGAAGGGCGTCGCCGCGCAGATCGATTCGGGAAATCACAGGGTCAATTCTCTCAGACCGGCATCGGGAGCCGTCCGCGCGTATCAATGGCTGATACAGAACCTGGCCGGAACTCGGAAGATCGCCTTCACGTCTAGTGTTCCGGGCGTCACGCACCGGGCATGAACAGCTGTACGACACAGGTGACTCACGAGTAGGCGGGGAGGAAGGAAGAGCGGTGACCGAGGGGACCGGCATCCACGCCGGGGACCTGCCGGACGACCTGACCGCGGCCGAGGCGGGCATGTGGCAGGCCTTCCGCAACGGCAGCGTGTACGACCTGAGCAGCGGGGACGTCGTCGTGGACGATCCGCACGGCGGGCATCCCTGGGGGCCCGAGCGGAGCGTCCGGGCGCGCATCGTCTGCTGGCTACTGCTGGACGGGCCCCCCGCGCTCGCGGGCCGGGTGCCCTCGCTGAAGCTGGTCGGCCTGCGGGTCACCGGCACGCTGGACCTGGCGGGCGGCACGGTCACGCCGTACGTGGAGATGCGCGGCTGCCGCTTCGACGACCAGATCCTGCTGCCCGAGGCCCGGTTCACCACCGTGCGCCTGGTGGACTGCGCGGTGCCGCGCCTGGAGGCGGCCCGGGTGCACACCGAGGGCGATCTGCACCTGCCCCGCTGCCGCTTCCAGAACGGAGTCCGGCTGACCGACGCCCAGATCGGCACGGACCTGCTGCTCAACCAGGCGATCGTCTACCGGGACCGCAGCGGCCGCTCGATCGCCGCGGACGGCATGACGGTGGGCCAGGACCTGCAGGCGGAGCTGCTGGAGTCGCACGGCGAGCTGAGCCTGCGCAGCGCCAAGGTCGGTGTCTCGCTGAGCCTGCGGGGAGCGAAACTGGCCAACCCGTACGCGCGCCTCGCCCTGAACGCACCCCAGCTGACGGTGGAACGCACCCTGTACCTGACCCCGGCCGGCGTGGGCAACCCGCTGCTGAGTGGCACGACCCCCGCGCGCGGGACGCGGATCCAGCGGTTCGAGTGCCAGGGCGGGGTGCGGCTGGACGACGGGCGCTTCGGCGACGCCGTCGACCTGGAGCGGGCCCGGTTCGACCTCACGGACGACCAGGTGCTGTCGCTGCGCCGGGTGCAGACGCCCGAGCTGCGCTTCCTCGGGGACGCCCCGCAGCGCGGCCAGGTGCTGCTCTCCGGGGCACGGGTCGTCAACCTGGTGGACCGCGCGGGCAGTTGGCCGGGCCCGGGCAGTCTGCACATGGGCGGCTTCACGTACGAGAACCTGGTCCCGCGGGGCCCGTTCCCGCTGAGCCGTCGGCTCGACTGGGTGGCGGCGGCCACCGCCGAGTACAACCCGGAGCCGTACGAGCGGCTGGCCGCGGTGCTGCGGGCGGCCGGGGAGGACGAGGACGCCCGCGAGGTGCTGCTCGCCAAGCAGCGCCGGCGCCGCGAGACGCTGCCCCTGGCCGCCAAGTTCTGGGGGTACGCCCAGGACTTGACGGTGGCCTACGGCTACCGGCCCGGCCGCGCCGCGGTATGGATGGCGGTGCTGTGGGCGGCGGGCACGCTGGCCTTCTCGCACGCCGACCATCCGCCGATGAACTCCAGCGGCCATCCGTCCTGGAGCCCCGCCCTGTTCACGCTGGACCTCCTGCTGCCGGTGATCGATCTCGGCCAGGTCGGCCAGTGGCAGCTGCGCGGCGGCTGGCAGTGGCTGGCAGCGGCGATGATCATGCTGGGCTGGATCCTGGCGACGACGGTGGCGGCCGGGGCGTCCCGGCTGCTGCGGCGGGGCTGAGGCCCGATTCGCTGACAGGTACGCCACAATAGTTGAACAATCACCTTTTACCTGTCCTTGACCGTCGGGCATACAACCTTCCACGACTTGCCCCGACCCTCTGGCGCTGCCTCGACCTGCGGACTTTCAATGGTCGACACCATGGCTCTGCTGCCCGCGTTTTTCCGCCCCGCTCGGATGACACGACGACGTGCCTCGCGCCCCGCCGCCCCACCACCGGCAGGAGACGAGGCCGTCCTCGACGCGCCCGACGAACGTCTCTCCCCCGCCCTGGTCGCGGCCGGCCGGGGCGAGTACGGCGCCGCCGCCGCCCTGCTCGCCGCCACCCGCGCGGCGGCCGCATGGGAGGACCGCGACCGGTACACCAAGCGGCTCGCGGCCTTCGCACGTGCGCGCCCCGAGTGGTTCGAGGAGTGGCGCGCGGCCGACCCGGACGACCCCGACGCGGCTCTCGTCAGGGCCCAGCTCGCGGTGGACCGCGCCTGGCCGTCGCCGGCCCGCGCCGAGCTGCTGCGCGAGGTGAGCCCGCTGATCACGGCCGCCGCCCGCGCCGAGGACCGCGACCCGGTGCCCTGGCGGATCGCGCTGGACCACGCGCGTGGCTCCCGCGCCGGGCACCGCTACTTCGAGGAGCTGTGGGAGGCGGCGGTCCGGCGGGCCCCGCACCATTACGGCTGCCATGTGGCCGCCCTGCGCTACCTGGGCACCTTCTGGCACGGCTCGCACCGCGAGTGCTTCGACTTCGCCGACCTGGCCGCGCAGGACGCCCCTGCCGACTCCCTCGTCCAGGCGCTGCCGGCCCGCGCGGCCTTCTCCTACCTCACCGACGGCTGCGGCCCCCGGGTGCCGCGCGAGCGGCTGGAGGCGGCGGCCGACCGGGCGGTCGCGCTCTCCGGCCGCTTCCCGGCGGCCGCCCCCTGGCCCGCCGAGGTCCGCAACAAGCTGGTCTACGTCCTCGTACGGCTGGAACGCTGGGAGGAGGCCCGCGGCCAGCTGCGCCTGATCGGCCCGTACGCCACCTCGTTCCCCTGGGACCGGTTCTCCGACGACCCGCTGGGCCACTTCCTGCGGCTGCGCGAGGCACTCCTGACGGCCGCTCCGCACGGCGCCCTGAGCGAGCTGGCAGCGGTGTCCCCGCGACCGCGGAACGAGCACCGCGGTCGAGCCCCCGTCCCGGACCACTAGGCTGGGGCGCCGTGACCACCGCCCGTCTGCCCCTCTTCCCGCTGAACTCGGCACTGTTCCCCGGGCTCGTGCTGCCCCTGAGCATCTTCGAGGAGCGTTATCGCGCCATGATGCGCGAGCTGCTGAAGACCCCCGAGGACGAACCGCGCCGGTTCGCCGTCGTGGCGATCCGCGACGGCCACGAGGTGGCTCCGAGCGCCCCGGGCATGCCGGATCCGACCGCGGAGCCCGAGCGTGGCCCGGCCGCGGGCTTCGGCCCCGACCCGCTGAAGTCCTTCCACGGCGTGGGGTGCGTGGCGGACGCGGCGACCATCCGCGAGCGCGCCGACGGCACCTTCGAGGTGCTGGCGACGGGGACGACCCGGGTACGGCTGCTGTCCGTGGACGCCTCGGGCCCGTTCCTGACGGCGGAGCTGGAGGAGCTGCCGGAGGACCCCGGCGACGAGGCGGGCGCGCTGGCCGAGGGCGTGCTGCGTGCCTTCCGCCAGTACCAGAAGCGCCTGGCAGGCGCACGCGAGCGCTCGCTCTCGACGGGCGCGGACCTCCCGGACGACCCCTCGGTGGTGTCCTACCTGGTGGCGGCGGCGATGGTCCTGGACACACCGACGAAGCAACGGCTGCTGCAGGCGCCGGACACCGCCTCACGGCTCCGGGACGAGCTGAAACTCCTTCGTGCGGAGACGTCCATCATCCGCAGTCTGCCGTCGTTGCCCGCGTTCGAGCTGACGCGGACGCCGACCAGCCTGAACTGAGCGAAACCAGCCGGAACCGAGCGAACCGAGGCCGACACCCCCGATGGCGAAGAAGTCCAAGAAGCAGCAGTCCGGCGGCACGCCCGCGACGGTGGCCCTGACCGCGGCGGGCGTGGAGTACACGGTGCACTCCTACGACCACGATCCCTCCCACCCCTCCTACGGCGAGGAGGCGGCGGAGGCGATGGGCGTCTCCCCCGACCGCGTCTTCAAGACGCTGGTGGCGGACGTGGACGGCACCCTGACGGTGGCGGTGGTCCCGGTGTCCGGCACGCTGGACCTCAAGGCCCTCGCCGCGGCGGCGGGCGGCAAGCGGGCCACCATGGCCGATCCCGCCCTCGCGGAACGCACCACCGGCTACGTCCGCGGCGGCATCTCCCCGCTGGGCCAGCGCAAGAGGCTCACCACGGTCCTGGACGACTCGGCCGAGTCCCACGAGACGATCTGCGTCTCGGCGGGGCGCAGGGGGCTGGAGGTCGAACTGGCGCCGGGCGATCTGGCGAAACTGACGTCAGCGGTACTGGCTCCGATCGGCCGGGGCTGACAGCCGCCTCAGAGACCCAGCCCCCGGATGCACCAGCCGGCACACAGCGGCTCAGAATCACGGCACAGAGCCCCCGGATGCACCAGCCGGCACACAGCGGCTCAGAATCACGGCACAGAGCCCCCGGATGCACCAGCCGGCACACAGCGGCTCAGGGTCACCGGGCAGCGCCCCGGGTGCGTCAGCCGACGGGGGCCCGAGCCCCAGCCGCATCAGCCGACACACCGCCGCTCAGTGATCACCGGGCCGAGCCCCAGCCGGATCAACCGGCATACCGCCGCTCAGGATCACCAGCCCCAGCCATCAGTCGGCATACCGCCGCTCGGCATCGCCAGGCCCAGCCCCAGCCGCATCAGCCGGCGTACGGTGGCTCGGGGTCGCGGGGGCCGAACAGGGCCGTGAGGCCCAGGTGCACCAGCAGCCCGGCCAGCGGCCAGGCCAGCAGCGCGCCCTTCGCGCTCAACTTCAGCGGCGCCGAGAAGGTGACACCCTTCCCCACCGCCTTCGCGTGAGCGATCACGTCGGAGGGAGGTCCCAGCCACACCCCCAGCCGCCACGCCAGCACGGACGCGAGCAGCCCGCCCAGGCCGAGTGCGACGACCAGCGGGACGCCCCCGCGCCGCCGCAGCAGGAACACGACGGCCGCACTGACCACGCCGAAGGCCAGCCCCAGCAGCGTGAACGTTCCGTCCACCCCGACGGCCTGCTCCCCCTCGGTGTCCTTCAGATAGACGACCCAGCTCTTGTCGACCTGGTCAGCGACCAGCGGCACATGAGGCGCCAGCCACCACCACAGCAGCCCGAACAGCACCCCGCCCAGCAGCGCCACCGCCAGTGTGATCACGGCGGCATCTCGCACTTCGGTCTTCATCCCAGGGCCGTCCTGTCCGTACAGGTCCGCGACCGGCGACCCGGCAGGCGGCGGCGCCTGCCAGACCTGGTGCGGGGAGTCGTCGTGCGGCGGCGGAGGCGGAGTCAGCGGTGCGGTCACCCTGACATCGTGCCAGGCCGCGCTGTGCGCCGCGTCACCGGACGGCGGCCCGGCGGTACGCCCAGGTCGCCACGGCCAGCGAGACCACTCCGACACCCGCGCACACTCCCAGGTCAACGAGGACGACGGCCCAGTCGGGGTGTGCCCCGAAGGTCCGGGCGTATGCCTCCACGCCATAGGTCGACGGCAGCAGATCCCGGGCCAGCCGTACGATCTCCGGCATCCGGTCGGCCGGCAGCACACCCAGCAGCAACGCCGCCGACATGCCCAGCTGCCCGAGCAGCGCGGCCAGCTCGGGGCGCGGCGCGAGCAGCCCGCAGGCGGCACCGAGCCCGGACAGCGCGGCTCCGGCGAGCGGGATCACGGCCACCAGGATCCACAGGTTGGACAACGGCAGCCCGAAGAGCGCACACCCGAAGACGGCGGTCACCAGGGTCCCCGGCACCGTGAAGGACGCGTACGCCGCCGCCGCCCCCAGCACCACCGCCGCGGGCGGCACCGGCAGCGTGGCGTAGTGGTCCAGCCCCCCGCTGGCCCGCAACTGCCCGAAGTACTGCGACAGCAGATTGAGCGCCACGTACGCGACGACGAGCACCGAGGATCCCGCCACCACGGACTGGGCCTCGCTGCCGCTGTCCACGACACCGCGCATCATCACGGCGATGCCGACGGACTGGAAGGTCGCCACGAACAGCAGCGGGATGCGCGCCACCCGGGCCCGGGACAGCTGCGCCCGGTAGACGGCCACCAGCGACGGCCACAGCCGCGCGGACGGCCCGAGCTCGGCCGCGCGGCGGGCCGTCTCCGGCACCGCCCGGGCACCGCCCGGCAGAACCTCCGCGGGTACGACACTCACGACGACCTGCTCCTCTTCCCTACGGCGGCTCGGCCACCGTCCCACAGGGACCATACGGATGCGACCACTCGCGTGCTCACGCCTTCACCAGCCCCTGCCGTGCCGCCCCGCCCAGCGCCAGGTACACGTCCTCCAGGCTGGGCGTGGCGAGCGTGAAGTCGTCCAGGGCAGCGAAGGCGGCTCCGCCGGTCACCGTGGCGACGGCCGCCCGGGCCTCCTCGGGGGCGAGCCGGAGCGTCCAGCGCCGCCCGGACTCCACGGCCCGCTCGCGCAGCACGGCGACCTCGGGCACGTCCAGCGGCGGCCGCTCCCGCCACACCAGCTCCACCCGCACCTCGCCGGAGACCTGCTCCTTCAGCCCGGCCGGGGTGTCACAGGCGATGACCCGGCCCTGGTCCAGGACGGCCACCCGGTCGAGGACGGACTCGGCCTCGATGACGTTGTGGGTGACCAGCAGCACGGTCGTACCGCGCTCGGCCCGCCGCCGGTCCACGGCCGCCCACACCGCGCGCCGCGCCACCGGGTCCATGCCGGTGGTCGGCTCGTCCAGCACGAGCAGCGGCCGTTCCCCGACGAGGGCGGCGGCGAAGCAGGCGAGGCGACGCTGTCCGCCGGACAGCTTCTTCAGCGCCCGCCCGGCGATCGGGGTGAGCCCCAGTTCCTCGAGTACGGCGTCCCGCTCGGCCCGCGCCCGCCGTACCTCCAGACCGCGCAGGCGTCCGGTGGTCTCGGCGGCGAGCGCGACGGTCAGCTCGTCCAGGGCGGAGGACTCCTGCCCCAGGTAGGCGAGGAGCCGCGCGGCCCGCTCGGGGTGCCTGACGATGTCGTGGCCGAGGATCTCGACGCTGCCGGTGTCCGGTCGCAGCAGCCCGGTGAGCTGCCGTACGAGGGTGGACTTGCCGGCGCCGTTCGGGCCGAGCAGGCCGAAGATCTCCCCGTGCCGCACGTCCAGTTGCACGCCGTCGGTGGCCCGTACCTCGGGTGTGCCCGGCGCCCCGCGCCGCCCCTTCACGGGCGGGTAGGTCTTGCCGAGCCCGCGCACGCGTACGACCTCGTCATACCGAAGTGCCTGTCCCGTGCGCGTACTCACAAAGGACGAGCCTACGGGGTCCGGGGCCTTTACTCGCCTTTGGGGCGGCTACGAGGATTCAGTCGGCGGCGGGCGCGTGCTGCTCCGTGGCCGCCGGCACATCGATCTCCCGCCAGAACCCCGCCCGAATGGCGTAACGGTCGTGCTCGTCGATCTGGTCGTCCTTGTGGGCGAGCAGTCCGAAGCGGGCGGCGTACCGCAGCAGCTCGCCGTCGATGCGGTGCGGGATGCGCGGGTACATCGTGGACAGCCGCTGCAGATGGCTCTGATCGCCGAGCCGGGACATCCACCGGCGGGCGAAGACCTGTCCCACCTCGTACGGGTCGCCGCCGACCGTGGTGATGTCCTCCTCCCGGTCGGCCCACCGCTGCTCGGCGGTGGTCAGCTGGGCCAGCGTCGGCATCGAGGCGACCTCGGGCGGCTCGGAGACGGCGCCCGGACGGTCGACCCAGCCCTTGTCGGAGGACCACCTGAGGGTGGCGGTCGTCGGATGCTGCACGGCCTGCACCCCCGGTGCGCGCAGCGCGGCGAGGTCCTTCGGGGTGGGTACGCCCTTGGGGGCGGGGACCCGCTCCTGGGCGCCGTTCTCCGAGGCGGCGGCCGGCAGGTGGGCGCCCTCCTCGGGGGGGTGCTCACCTGCCGTGGCGGGTGCGGACTCGGGCAGCGGCGCGGAGAGGATCGCGGCGATCTCGGGCCGGGGCACGGGCGGCGGCGCGCAGACTCCGGTCAGCTCCTTGGCGCGGACCGCCTGGGTGATCCACACCCGGTCCAGTACGCGCCGCTCGTCCGCCTCGGCGACCAGGTCCTCGGACTGGTTGTAGTCCCCGTCGGCGGCCTGTACGGCCCACAGGTGGACGGCGACGCCGTGCTCCTTGGCGGCCATCATGCCGGGCAGCAGGTCGCCGTCGCCGGTGACCAGGACGACGTCGGAGCAGGCGCGGTTGCGGGCCAACTCGGTCAGCTCGGCGTGCATGGCGGCGTCCACGCCCTTCTGCGCCCAGCGTCCGTCGCTGCGGGTGAGAGCGCCGAGGCGGACGGTGACACGGGGCATCACGCGCAGCCGGCGGTGCTCCGGCTGGGGGACCCGGTCGGGGGCGCCGTCGAACCAGTAGATGCGCAGCAGGGGGCGCTCGGTCTCCGTCTCCGCGCGTTCGCGCAGGGCCTGGATCAGCGCGGGGTGGTCGACGGTGATCCGGGACCGGGAGGGCTCACCGGCGAGGAGGCTGGCGGCGGCTCCCAGCAGATATCCGGCGTCCACCAGGACGATGCAGCGGTCCACGCGACTCACCCTCTTCCCGGGAGGTTTTGCTTCGGACTTCCTTCGAGTCTGCCCGACCGCGCAGGGGTTAACGGCCCGAACTCGATCTTCGGCGTGGCGTTTGCGGCTCCGCCACGCCCACCTCCCCTGTCACACACGGTAATTATCCGACATGCGCTTGATGTCAGCGTATGTGAATCTGGTCCCGGCCCTGGCCCCTAGATCCCCCACAGGAGGCAGATCACCATGGCCAAGAACAAGAACCGCAAGCAGGCCGGCCCGCAGAACCGCGCTCCGCAGAACGAGCACGCACAGGAGCGCGCCCAGCGTCCGTCGGCCGAGGAGCACGAGTCCTCGATGGCGCACGTCCCGGGCAGCCCCTCGGATGCTGCTCGTAAGAAGCAGAAGAGCTTCGGCCACAACTAAAGGGCACAGCCCACTGGGCAGTTGAAGCCCATGCATGCAGGAGGGGCGCACCCTTGCCGGGTGCGCCCCTTCCCGCGTCATCCGCTCAGCCCGCCAGGCAGGACGGGCCGAGCAGCACCTTCAGGTCGCCGAACAGCGCCGGATCCGGCTTGACCCGGTGCCGGTCCAGACGCAGCACGGTGGTCTTGCGCGGGCCCTGGAGCTTGATGCGGACCTCGCTGTCGCCCTTGTGGTGGCTGAGGATCTCGCCGAGGCGGCTGACCATCGGCGGGGTGACCTTGACCGCAGGGATCGTGAGGATCACCGGCGCGTTGGTTCCCGCGTTGGACAGGTCGGGGACCATCAGCTCCATGGCGACGAGTCGCGGCACGTCCTCGCGCTTGTCGAGGCGGCCCTTGACGAACACCACCGCGTCCTCGACCAGTTGGGTCGACACCAGCTGATAGGTGGCCGGGAAGAACATGCACTCGATGGAACCGGCGAGGTCCTCCACGGTGGCGATCGCCCAGGCGTTGCCCTGCTTGGTCATCTTGCGCTGCAGGCCCGAGATGATGCCGCCGATGGTGACCACCGCACCGTCGGCGTGCTCGCCTCCGGTGAGCTGGGCGATGCCCGCGTCCGCCTTGTCGGACAGCACGTGCTCCAGGCCGAAGAGCGGGTGGTCGGAGACGTACAGACCGAGCATCTCCCGCTCCTGGGCGAGCAGATAGGTCTTGTCCCACTCCTCGGTGGCGAACTCCACGTCGAGTCCGAAGCCGGGCTCGCTGCTGGTCTCCTCGCCCATGCCGCCGAAGAGGTCGAACTGCCCCTCGGCCTCCTTGCGCTTGACCGCGACCACGTTGTCGATCATCGGCTCGTACTGGGCCGTGAGCCCCTTGCGGGTGTGGCCCATGGTGTCGAAGGCGCCGGCCTTGATCAGCGACTCCGTGGTGCGCTTGTTGCAGACCACCGCGTCGACCTTGTCGAGGTAGTCCGGGAAGGAGGCGTACTTCCCCTTGGCCTTGCGGCACTTGATGATCGACTCGACGACGTTCGTGCCGACGTTGCGGACGGCGGAGAGGCCGAAGAGGATCACGTCGTCGCCCTGGGCGGCGAAGTTGGACTCGGACTCGTTGACGTTCGGCGGGAGCACCCGGATGCCCATGCGGCGGCACTCGTTGAGGTAGACCGCCGACTTGTCCTTGTCGTCCTTGACGGAGGTAAGCAGCGCGGCCATGTACTCGGCGGGGTAGTTCGCCTTGAGGTACGCGGTCCAGTACGACACCAGGCCGTAGGCGGCCGAGTGGGCCTTGTTGAAGGCGTAGCCGGCGAAGGGGACCAGCACGTCCCACAGGGCCTGGATGGCCTCGTCGCTGTAGCCGTTCTTCTGGGCGCCCGCCTGGAAGATGGTGAAGTTCTTCGCCAGCTCGTCGGGCTTCTTCTTGCCCATCACGCGGCGGAGGATGTCGGCCTCGCCGAGCGAGTAGCCCGCGATGATCTGGGCGGCCTTCTGCACCTGCTCCTGGTAGACGATCAGGCCGTAGGTGACGTCCAGGACCTCCTTGAGCGGCGCCTCCAGCTCGGGGTGGATCGGCGTGATCTCCTGCTGCCCGTTCTTGCGCAGCGCGTAGTTCGTGTGGGAGTTCATGCCCATCGGGCCCGGCCGGTACAGGGCCGACACGGCGGAGATGTCTTCGAAGTTGTCCGGCTTCATCAGCCGGAGCAGGGAGCGCATGGGGCCGCCGTCGAACTGGAAGACGCCGAGGGTGTCGCCGCGCTGGAGCAGCTCGAAGGTCGTGGGGTCGTCGAGCGGGAGGCCCAGGAGGTCGATGTCGACGCCCTTGTTGGCCTTCACCATCTTGACGGCGTCGTCCATGATCGTCAGGTTGCGCAGGCCCAGGAAGTCCATCTTCAGCAGGCCGAGCGACTCGCAGCTCGGATAGTCCCACTGGGTGATGGTCACGCCGTCGGTGTGCCGCACCCAGACCGGGACATGCTCGGTGATGGTCTCGCTGGACATGATCACGCCGGCGGCGTGCACACCCATCTGCCGGACCAGGCCCTCCACGCCGCGCGCGGTGTCGATGACCTTCTTCACGTCCGGCTCGTTCTCGTACATCCCGCGGACCTCGCCGGCCTCGCTGTAGCGGGGGTGGCTGGGGTCGGTGATGCCGGACAGCGGGATGCCCTTGCCGAGGACGTCGGCGGGCATGGCCTTGGTGATGCGGTCGCCCATCGCGTACGGGTAGCCCAGCACGCGCGCGGAGTCCTTGATCGCGTTCTTGGCCTTGATGGTGCCGTAGGTGCCGATCATGGCGACCTTGTCGGCGCCGTACTTCTCCGTCACGTACCGGATCACCTCGACGCGCCTGCGCTCGTCGAAGTCGATGTCGACATCGGGCATCGAGATGCGCTCGGGGTTGAGGAACCGCTCGAAGATCAGGCCGTGCGGGATCGGGTCGAGGTCGGTGATGCCCATGGCGTAGGCGACGATCGAGCCGGCCGCTGAGCCTCGGCCGGGGCCGACCGCGATGCCGTTGTTCTTGGCCCACATGATGAAGTCGGCGACCACGAGGAAGTAGCCGGGGAAGCCCATCGAGATGATGACGTCCATCTCGTAGTCGGCCTGCTTCTGGCGGTCCTCGGGGATGCCGCCGGGGAAGCGGCGCTCCATGCCCCGGCGGACCTCCTCCTTGAACCAGGTGACCTCGGTGTAGCCCTCGGGGATGTCGAACTTGGGCATGAGGTCGCGCTTCTCGAACATGCCGGCGGTGTCCACCATCTCGGCCACGAGGAGCGTGTTGGCGCAGCCCTCCTGCCAGGCGTCCGAGGAGTCGATGGCGTACATCTCGTCCGTGGACTTCAGGTAGTAACCGGTGCCGTCGAACTTGAAGCGGTCCGGGTCGGAGAGGTTCTTGCCGGTCTGGATGCACAGCAGGGCGTCGTGGGCGCCCGCCTCGTGCGCGTACGTGTAGTGCGAGTCGTTGGTGACCAGCGGGGGGATGCCGAGCTTCTTGCCGATCTCCAGCAGGCCGTCACGGACCCGGCGCTCGATCTCGATGCCGTGGTCCATCAGCTCCAGGAAGTACTTGTCCTTGCCGAAGATGTCCTGGTACTCGGCGGCGGCCTTCAGGGCCTCGTCGAAGTGGCCGAGGCGCAGCCGGGTCTGCACCTCGCCCGAGGGGCAGCCGGTGGAGGCGACGATGCCCTCGGACCACTGGGCGATGGTCTCCTTGTCCATCCGGGGCCACTTCTGCAGCCAGCCCTCGGCGTAGGCGTCCGAGGAGAGGCGGAAGAGGTTGTGCAGGCCGGTCCTGTTCACGGCCCACATCGTCTTGTGGGTGTAACCGCCGGAACCGGAGATGTCGTCCCGCTTCTGGTGCGGCTGGCCCCAGAGGATCTTGCGCTTGTTGCGCCGGGACTCGGGGGCGACATACGCCTCGATCCCGATGATGGGGGTGATTCCGGCCTTCTTCGCGGAATGGAAGAAGTCGTACGCCCCGTGCAGGTTGCCGTGGTCGGACATGGCGATGTGCGTCATGCCCATCTCGTTGCAGGCGTTGAACATGTCCTTGAGCCGCGCGGCACCGTCCAGCAGCGAGTACTGGGTGTGGACGTGCAGGTGCGTGAAGGGCGGCTTTGACACGGTTTCGGCCTCCAAAGGAAACGGGTGTCGACGATCTTCCGACCGGCTGCGGACCGACTGCGGACAGTCGGGGGGACAGCGTCGAAGTCTATGCCCCGGCACTGACACCGAGGTGGATGCTTTGGCGCGAAGCACCTCGATGAGGGGTGGCGGTCGGAGACGGGCGGGCGGTTCCCCGCGTACCTTCGTGCGGGAACCGGGCACTCCCGCGTGGCGTCGCCCGTTGAAGACGGCGGAAACGCTGTCGCCCACCTTCATGCACGTTCACGCACCACCCGTCCTGTACCAGGAGGCACCCCGCGATGTCGGTACCCCAGCTCAACGACGAGCAGCGCGGCGAGGAGATCCTCGCCGTCTTCGACACCGCCTTCGGCCGGCTCCTGGCCGCCGACCCGGCCGCGTTCCGGGTGAAGTTCCGGAAGATGGCGGCCTCGGCGTTCGCGTTCTACCGGGGCACGGCGGCCCTCTTCTACCACGACCTCGACGCCGAGAAGCGCGGCGGCCCGTACCTGGACGACCGCACCTCGCGCGTGTGGATCCACGGCGACCTGCACGCGGAGAACTTCGGCACGTACATGGACTCCAACGGCCGCCTGGTCTTCAACGTCAACGACTTCGACGAGGCCTACGTCGGCCCCTTCACCTGGGACCTGAAGCGCTTCTCGGCCTCCATCGCGCTCATCGGGTACGCGAAGGCGCTCAGCGACGAGCAGATCACCGAGCTGGTGACGATCTACGCGGCCGCCTACCGCGAGCGCATCCACGCCCTTGCCACCGGTGCCAAGAGCGACGAGGTGCCGCCGTTCACGCTGGACACCGCGCAGGGTCCGCTGCTGGACGCCCTGCGTGACGCCCGCTCGCTGACCCGCTTCGGGCTGCTGGAGTCGATGACCGAGATCCGCGACTTCGAACGCCGGTTCGCCCCGGGCGGCGGCTCCCTCGAGCTGGACGCGGCGACCCGCTACAAGGTGCTGGCCGCCTTCGACGGCTACCTGGAGACGCTGCCGGACTCCTCGCTGGCCCGCCCCGACTCCTACCGTGTGAAGGACGTCGTGGGCCGCCGGGGCATCGGCATCGGCTCGGCGGGCCTACCGTCGTACAACATCCTCCTGGAGGGCCACAGCGACGCCCTGGAGAACGACGTCGTCATCTACATCAAGCAGGCCCAGACCCCGGCCGTCTCCCGGCACATCACGGACCCGGCGATCGCCGAGTACTTCCAGCACGAGGGCCACCGCACGGTGATCTCCCAGCGCGCCCTGCAGGCGCACGCCGACCCGTGGCTGGGCTGGACCGAGCTGGACGGCGCGGGCCAGCTGGTCGCCGAGGTCTCGCCCTACGCGGTCGACCTGGGCTGGGGCGACATCGACGACCCGGAGGAGATCGCGGCCGTCGTCGCCGACCTGGGCCGGGCCACCGCCACCATGCACGCGGCGGCCGACGACCAGTCCGGCGAGTCCCTGGTGCCGTTCTCCACCGAGCGGGCCATCGACGCGGCGCTCGCGGCCGACGAGGAGGGCTTCGGGCCCCTGCTGGTGGACTTCGCGCACCGCTACGGCGCACGCGCGCGTACCGACCACCAGATCTTCGTCGATCTGTTCCGCAACGGCCGGATTCCGGGGCTGTAACCTTCGCACCCTCACAGGCACCCTTTAAGGGTCCCTACTTTTAAGGGTCCCTTACCCGCGTACGTGACAGACTCTGCTTTCGCTATGGACATATCCGGGACCCACCTCAGAGCCGTGCGCGCGGCGCTGTTCACGGCCGTCGTCGTGACGCTCAGCACCGCGTCGCACGTCCTGCTGTCCAGGGCTCCGCTGCCGGCGGCGACCGTGACCGCGGTCGCCACCGGCGTGTTCCTCACCGCCTACGCGCTGGCGGGCCGCGAGCGCGGCTTCGGTCGGATCGCGGCCCTGCTGATCCCGCTGGAGCTGGCCGCGGACACGGTGTTCACCACCGGCCAGCACGCCTGCTACGGCAGGGCGGGCGGCCCGGTGGCCGGACCGTTGCGCACCTTCGGTTTCGACGTGCTGTGCCAGGGCGGCGCCCTGGGCACCCCGCTCGCCCAGGTGACCGGCGGCCGCGGCCACGCGGGCGGGCTGCTCGCAGACGCCGGCCCGGCCGCGGCCTGGCTGCTGCTCGCCGCGCACGTGTGCGTGGGTCTGCTGGCCGCCGCCTGGCTGCGCCGGGGCGAGCGGGCCCTGGGCCAGCTGCTTCGCGCGGTCACCGCGACCACCTTCCGGCCGCTGTCGCTCGCGGCGGCCGCCCAAGCGGTACGGCTGTCTCCCGTCCGTCGGCTGCCGCGCCCGGCACCCCGGCCGGCGGCCGCCCGCGACCGGCTCCTCGTGCACTCCCTGGGACGGCGTGGACCGCCGTGCTCACCGGCATTCGGCTGAGCACGACCAGTCCCCCACACGTATCTCGCGTACGACATGTGCGCGTCCCACATGGAGATCACCACTATGAGCAAGCGGAACAGCCAGTCGGCGAAGACGGCGGCCCGGGAGCGGCTGCGCCAGGAGCGCGAGCGGCAGGCCAAGCGTGACAAGGCCAGGCGGCAGCTGATCGTGGCCGGCTCGGTCGTGGCCGTGCTGGCCGCGGCCGGCGGCATCGGCTACGCCGTGGTCCAGGCCAACAAGCCCAGCTACTGGGAGGGCCTCAAGGACGCCACGGTCGTCGCCCCGGCCAACACCACGGGCACGAAGGGCACCACCGTCGTCATCGGCAAGGACAGCGCCAAGAAGACCCTCAAGGTCTATGAGGACCCGCGCTGCCCGGTGTGCGCCCAGTTCGAGCAGACCGTCGGCTCGACCGTGAAGAAGGACATCGACGACGGCAAATTCAAGATCCAGTACATCGGTGCCACCTTCATCGACAACCACGACAACGGCGTGGGGTCCAAGAACGCGCTGAGCGCCCTCGGCGCGGCGCTCAACGTCAGCCCCGAGGCGTTCCTCGAGTACAAGACCGCGCTGTACTCCGCGAAGTGGCACCCGGACGAGCAGACCGACAAGTTCAAGGACGACAGCTACCTCATCAAGGCCGCCGACACCGTCCCGGCGCTGAAGAACAACACGAAGTTCCAGGACGCGGTCAAGAAGGGCACCTACGACGCCTGGGCCATGGCCATGTCGAAGACCTTCGACGACAACAAGGACGGCGTGACCGGCACCCCGAGCTTCGTGATGGACGGCAAGAAGCTCACGACCTCTGACCCCAACCAGCCATGGACGGCCGAGGAGTTCAACAAGGTGGTGGATGCGGCTCTCAAGGCCTGACACCAACAGGGAATTCCACCCTCCGCGTGACGAGTGGGCGAACTTTCGAAGTTCGCCCACTCGCACGCATACCGATCAGTAACCTGATCGGTCGTGACCAGTCGATACAGATCATCTGAGGCCCACCAGACCCTCAACTCCCCCTCGCCCCGCCGCCGTACGGTCGTCAAGGCCGCGGCGGCGACGGCTGTGCTGGCCGGCCCGCTCGCCGCCACCCTTCCTGCACGCGCCGCCGACCAGGCCCCCGCCTTCCTGCACGGCGTCGCGTCCGGCGACCCGCTGCCCGACGGCGTCCTGCTGTGGACCCGGGTGACCCCCGTCCCCGACGCCGTACCCGGCTCCGGCGTCGGCCCGGACACCCAGGTGAGCTGGACCGTCGCCAGGGACAAGGCGTTCACCAGCATCGTCGCCCAGGGCTCCACCACGGCGACAGCCGCCTCCGACCACACCGTCAAGGCGGACATACGCGGTCTGGAACCGGCCACCGACTACTGGTTCCGGTTCTCGGCCGGCGGCACGGACTCCCCGGCGGCGCGCACCCGCACCGCGCCGGCGGCGGAGGCCTCTGCCGCCGGTCTGCGCTTCGGCGTGGTCTCCTGCGCCAACTGGGAGGCGGGCTACTTCTCCGCCTACCGCCACCTCGCGGCCCGCAACGACCTCGACGCGTGGCTGCACCTGGGTGACTACATCTACGAGTACAAGTCGGGAGAGTACGCGGCCCGCGGCACCGTGATCCGTCCGCACGCCCCCGCGAACGAGATCCTCACCCTCGCCGACTACCGGATCCGGCACGCGAAGTACAAGACGGACCCCGACCTGCAGGCGCTGCACCTGAAGGCACCGGTCATTGCGATCTGGGACGACCACGAGTTCGCCGACAACGCCTGGTCGGGCGGCGCGGTCAACCACACCGAGGGCGCCGAGGGCACCTGGACGGCCCGTCAGGCCGCCGCCAAGCAGGCCTACTTCGAGTGGATGCCGGTCCGTCCCGCGCTCGCCGGCACCACCTACCGCCGGCTGCGCTTCGGCAAGCTCGCCGACCTCTCCCTGCTGGACCTGCGCTCCTTCCGCTCCCAGCAGGCGTCGCCGGCGAGCGGCTCGGTGGACGACCCGGACCGTACGATCACCGGCCGCGCCCAGCTCGACTGGCTGAAGGCGAACCTGTCGGCCTCCGACACGAAGTGGCGGCTGGTCGGCAACTCGGTGATGATCTCGCCGTTCTCCTTCGGATCGCTCTCCGCCGACCTGTTCAAGCCGCTCGCCAAGCTGCTCGGGTTGCCGCAGGAGGGCATCGCCGCCAACACCGACCAGTGGGACGGCTACACCGACGACCGCCGCGAGCTGCTGGGCCACCTGCGTTCCCATGCCATCGGCAACACCGTCTTCCTGACCGGTGACATCCACATGGCGTGGGCCAACGACGTGCCGGTGGACGCGGGCACGTACCCGCTGTCGGCGTCGGCGGCCACCGAGTTCGTGGTCACCTCGGTGACCTCCGACAACCTCGACGACATCGTGAAGGCCCCCGAGGGCACCGTCTCCGCGATCGCCTCGCCGGTCATCAGGGCCGCCAACCGGCACGTCCACTGGGTGGACACCGACCGCCACGGCTACGGCGTCCTGGACATCACCGCCGACCGCGCGCAGATGGACTACTACGTCCTGTCCGACCGCACGGCGGCGAACGCCACCTCCGCCTGGGTCCGCTCCTACCGCACCCGCAGCGGCACCCAGAGGATCGAGCGCACCTACGACCCGGTGTGAGCGGCCCCACGGACCGCCGAGTGCGCCGACGCACCTTATTCAGTGGTGAGTTGATCGATGCAGTGTGATAATACCTACGACAATAAACATAGTTGATAATTCGTCAACTAACCTGAAAAAGGAGACACGTGGCCACCCCCCAAGGTGCCTTGAAGAAGACCGCGACGATCGCGGCTGCCATGACCCTCGCTGGGCTGGCCTGCGCCGCGCAGGCGCAGGAGGCCTCAGCGGCGCCGGCATTCGTCAATCTGACTGTGCTGGACACCCACGGTGCCCCCCTCTACGCGCAGCCCACCTCCTCGTCGCACAAGTTCCGCACAGTGCCGTTCAAGACGACCCTGGAGATACAGTGCTCGACCACGAAGACCCCCTCGGGGGCCCTGTGGTTCAGGCTGTACAACTCAAAGCCGACGACGTGGGTGTACTCCGGGCACTTCGAGTCGCTGGTACACCCACCCAAGGAGTGCTTCCCTGGCTGAGGTTCCGCCCCTGCACAACAGCAGTGGTCGGCGCACAGCAGCGGTAGTCGGATCTGAACAGCCGGTCTGACCCACTCACACGTGGCCCAGGCCATCGAGGAAGCCGAGCGCCACCCGCCAGGTGGCCTCGGCGGCCTCCTCGTCGTAGTCCGGCAGTCCGGGGTCGGTGTAGAGATGCCCGGCCCCCGCGTACCGGTAGATCTCCACATCCGCCCCCGCCCTGCCCATCTGCAGGTACCAGGCGTTCAGCCAGTCGTCCGTCTCGAACGGGTCCGGCTCGGCCACGTGCAGCTGCACCGGCAACTCGTCCACCCGCGCGTTCGGCGCGATGTCCGACGTGCCGTGCAGAAGCAGCAGACCGCGCGCTTTCTCGTCACCGAGGGCCAGCGTCTGCGCGACGGAGGCGCCGAGCGAGAACCCCGCGTACACCAGGCCGCGCTCCGAGTACGGCGCCGCCGCCAGCACGGCCCGCTTCAGCAGCTCCTCCTTGCCGAGCTCCTCCTTGAACCCCATGCCTTCCTCGACCGTGTCGAACGTGCGCCCCTCGAAGAGGTCCGGCGTCCACACCTCGTGGCCCGCCGCGCGCAGCCGGTCCGCGGCCTCGCGCACCGCGGGCCTGAGCCCGTAGGTCGAGTGAAAGAGCATGATGTTCATGAGGCCATGGTGCCAGCCCGGTCCGACAGGGCCGAACCACGGCCGTACCCACTCGCGCCGAGAACACACATGTTCATGACCCCGCGAGTCCGGTTAGGTGCGGAGGATGGAGAACGTGCTCCGCCCCTTGATCGTGCTCGGCAGCTCGGTGCTGCTCACCCTGGCCATCGGCTGGGCCACCGACCGGCTGCTGCGCAAGGCCGACGACCGAAACCACGAGACACCACTGTGGGGCCAGCTGCGGCGCGCCCGCATCCCCTACCAGCTCGTCCTGTGCGCCGCCCTCCTCAGAGGGTCGTACGACCAGGCGAAACTAGTGGAGCGGCATCAGGTCGGCATCGGCCGGACGCTGACCCTGGTGCTGATCGGGTCCGCCGCCTGGCTGGTGATCCGGATCGCCGCGGCGATCGTCGAGACCTCCTACAGCCGGTACGCGCGCATCCACCGGGACACCGCCCGGGTGCGCCGGGTCCGCACGCAGGTCGAACTGATCATGCGGGTGGTCTCCGCCATCGTCATCGTGGTGGCGGTCGCCTCGATGCTGCTGACCTTCCCGGCGATGCGGGCGGCCGGTGCCTCACTGCTGGCCTCCGCCGGCATCCTCGGCATCGTCGCCGGTGTCGCCGCCCAGTCGACCCTGTCCAACATGTTCGCCGGACTGCAGATCGCCTTCGGCGACATGGTGCGCATCGGCGACACGGTGGTGGTGGACGGCGAGTGGGGCACGGTCGAGGAGATCACCCTGACCTTCCTGACGGTACGGACCTGGGACGAACGACGGATCACGATGCCGGTGTCGTACTTCACCTCCAAACCGTTCGAGAACTGGTCGCGGGGCACCCCGCAGATGACGGGCATCGTCTACTGGCATCTCGACCACAGCGCGCCGGTCGAGGCGATGCGCGAGAAGCTCCGCGACATCCTGCGCCAGTGCCCCGCCTGGGACGGCCGCGCCTACGGCCTGCAGGTGACGGACACGACCCCGAGCACCATCCAGGTGCGGGCCCTGGTCACCGCGAAGGACGCGGACGACATCTGGACGGTCCGGGTCGCCGTCCGCGAGCAGATGATCACCTGGCTGTCCACCGAGCACCCCTACGCCCTGCCCCGCGTCAACACCGCGGACGCGGTCCTCCCGCCGAACCGCATCCCCTCTCCCGGCGGCGCGGCGCTCCGCAAGGCCTACGACTTCCCGCGCACGGGCCGGGGTTGACCGGCTCCCCGTCGCTGTCCGTCACTGGCTGTCACTGCCCCCGCTCGGCGCCGCCATGGAGCTGGATGATCTGGGAGGTGATGTGCCCGGCGCCGGGTGAGGCCGGCCAGTGCAGGGTGGCGGCCACGTCGGCGGGTATACCGGCACGGCCCGTCACGGTGTCGGCGCTGAGCCGCTGCCGCCGCGCCTCGTTCATGGTGTCGCACCTCCGCGCGCCGCCCGAGCAGCAGCACCCGGTCCCCGTCCGCCGCGAACGCCCGCGCCGCCGCGAGCCCGATTCCCGTACCGCCACCACTCATCACGATGTTGCGAGTCATGCTGCGAGCGTATGGGCGGACCACGACCGGTGCTCCGGGTTGTCCACAGGAGCGATCTGCTTGTATGACGGTCCTCCGCCGGTAGGCGTCAGCGCAGGCTGCGTACGTCCAGATGTCTCAGCACCCGGTCCACGATCTCCGGATCCGCCCCCGGTTCGCTCCGCGCCGCCAGCACCTCGTGCCGGGCGGCGCTGAGCATCTCCCCCTGGATCCGCCGCACCCGCCGCAGCCTCCGCACCCGCTGATGCTGCGCCTCCCGCCGCTCCTCCTCCCCCATGTCCGGACTGATCCGGATCCCGATGTCGAAGGCCCGGCGCAGCATCTGCTCGGACAGGTCCTCGGGCAGGTCCTCCACCTGCTCGATCTCCCGCAGCCTGCGCTTCGCCGCCTTCGCGGCCCGCCGGGCCAGCTCCTTCTCGAACTCCTTCTCCCGCTCGGAGTCGGCCCGCACCCCGAGCCGCTTCACCAGCCAGGGCAGGGTCAGCCCCTGCAGCACCAGTGTGGCGATGATCACCCCGAAGGCGATGAAAACGATCTCGTCCCGGTCGGGGAACGGGGATCCGTCGTCGGTCCGGAGCGGGATCGCCAGCGCCAGTGCCACCGACGCCACCCCGCGCATCCCGGACCACCACATCACCACGGTCTCCCGCCAGCTCACCGGGATGTCCTCGTCGTAGTCCCGCCGGGCGTGCAGCCGCTTGGTCAGCCAGGTCGCGGGCATCAGCCACAGCAGCCGTACGAAGACGACGACGCCGACGATCGCGGCCGCCCAGCCGAGGAGTTCGCCCCAGCGTCCGGACGCCGTCCTGATCGCGTTGTGCAGTTCGAGCCCGATCAGCCCGAAGGCGACACCGGTGACGAGCGTGTCGATGATGTCCCAGAACGTGTGCCCGGCGAGCCGGGTCATCACGTCGTCGGCGTCGGTCGCGTACTCGGCTAGGAAGAGGGCCGTGGTGAGCACGGCGAGCACCCCGGAGCCGTGCAGCTCCTCCGCGAGCACGTAGGAGGCGTACGGCACCAGCAGGGTCAGCCCGATCTGCAGGGTCGGATCGCCGAGCAGATCCATCAGCCTGTTCGCACCCCAGCCGAGGGCCAGCCCGATCGCGACCGCGACCACGGCGGACAGCACCAGGTCCAGACCGGCACGCCAGGGCGAGAACTCACCGCTCACAGCGGCGGCGATCGCCACGTGGTACAGCACGATGGCCGTGACGTCGTTGAAGAGCCCCTCGCCCTCGAGGATCGACACCAGTCGGCGCGGCAGTCCGAGCTGCCCGGCGACCGCGGTGGCGGCGACCGGGTCGGGCGGGGCGATCAGCGCGCCCAGGGCCACGGCGGCGGCGATCGGCAGCCCGGGCACGATCGCGTGGGCGACGGCGGCCACGCACAGCGTCGTCACGAACACCAGGGCGACGGCCAGCAGGAAGATCGGCCGCTTGTTGGCGGCGAACTGCCGCCAGGAGGTCCGCCGTACGGCGGCGTAGAGCAGGGGCGGCAACAGACCGGGCAGGATCAGCTCGGGCGGGATGCTCACGTTGGGCACGAAGTCGGCCACCGCCAGGACCCCGCCGAGCACGGTCATCAGCACCGGGGCCGGCAGTCCGAACCGGTCCCCCACCGGGACGCTCACCAGGGCCCCGAGCAGCAGCACGAACAACAGGGCCAACTGATCCACGGCCAGCACTCCGGGAGTCGACGATCACACGGCAGGCCTCCAGCCTGCCACGGCCCCCGCCCACCGGCCGTTCCGGCGCCCTCGCTTACAGGACGCGCCGCATCGCCCGGTGCGGGATCCCGGCGTCCGGGAACTCCGGACCGTACGCCTCGTAGCCCAGGCGCTCGTAGAAGCCCAGGGCATGGGTCTGCGCATGCAGGTCCACCGCAGCCAGGTCACGCGCGCGTGCCGCCTCCTCGATGGCCCGCACGAGGGCCACACCGACGCCCAGCCCGCGCGCCGCCTGGGCGACGGCGAGCCGCCCCAGGGAGCCCACCGAGGCGTCCCCGCCGGTCTTGGCGGCGGCCGCCTCGCCGTGCAGCAGGCGCCCGGTGCCGAGCGGCACGCCGTCCTCGCGCACCGCCAGCACATGCACGGCGACGGCGTCGTAGGCGTCGTACTCGACGTCCTGCGGGACGCCCTGCTCGACGACGAAGACCTCCTTGCGGACCGCGAAGCAGGCCTCGCGGTCGGCCGGGTCCTCGGCGATCCGGACGGTGTACGGCGTGCTCACGCGTAGGTCTCCTCGCGGACCTGGTCGAGGGCCTTTTGCAGGTCGTCCGGGTAGTCGCTCGCGAACTCCACCCACTGCCCGTCCCCGGGGTGCTCGAAGCCGAGCCGTACGGCGTGCAGCCACTGCCGGGTCAGGTGCAGCCGCTTGGCGAGGGTCGGGTCGGCGCCGTAGGTCAGGTCACCGACGCAGGGATGGCGGTGCGCTGCCATGTGGACGCGGATCTGGTGGGTGCGTCCGGTCTCCAGCTTCACGTCGAGCAGGGAGGCGGCGCGGAAGGCCTCGATGAGGTCGTAGTGGGTCACGGAGGGCTTGCCGTCCGCCGTGACCGCCCACTTGTAGTCGTGGTGGGGGTGGCGGCCGATCGGGGCGTCGATCGTGCCGCTCGTCGGGTCCGGGTGGCCCTGGACGAGGGTGTGGTAGCGCTTGTCGACGGTGCGCTCCTTGAACTGGCGCTTGAGCGACGTGTACGCGTACTCCGACTTCGCGACCACCATCAGGCCGGAGGTGCCGACGTCCAGGCGGTGCACGATGCCCTGGCGCTCGGCGGCGCCGGAGGTGGAGATGCGGTACCCGGCGGCGGCGAGGCCGCCGATGACAGTCGGGCCGCTCCAGCCCGGCGAGGGGTGCGCTGCCACGCCGACCGGCTTGGCGATCACGACCACGTCATCGTCGTCGTGCACGATCTCCATGCCCTCGACCGGCTCGGCGACGACCTGCACGGGCGCGGGCGCCTGCGGCATCTCGACCTCGAGCCAGGCGCCGCCGCGCACCCGCTCGGACTTGCCGACCACGGTGCCGTCGACCTGGACCTTGCCGGCCGCGGCCAGCTCCGCGGCCTTCGTGCGGGAGAAGCCGAACATGCGGGAGATGGCGGCGTCGACGCGCTCGCCCTCCAGGCCGTCGGGCACGGGCAGGGTACGGATCTCGGGAAGCGTGCTCACCCGACGAGTATGCCGGACGGGTACGACGGCCCCGAACGAGCCTGTGGACAACGGCCCTGTGGACCGGCCTCAGTCCTTGTGGACGGTGCCGTCCGGGTCCAGGCCGCGGAAGGACAGCAGCACGATCAGGATGCCGCCGCACACGATCGCCGAGTCGGCCAGGTTGAACACCGCGAAGCCCTTGGGGGCGATGAAGTCGACGACCTCGCCCTCGAAGACCCCGGGCGCCCGGAAGATGCGGTCGGTGAGGTTGCCGAGGGCACCGCCGAGCAGCAGACCGAGCGCGATCGCCCAGGGAAAGCTGTAGAGCTTGCGCGCCAGGCGGATGATCACCACGATCACGGCGGCCGCGATCAGCGTGAAGATGACCGTGAAGGCCGCGCCGAAGCCGAAGGCCGCGCCGGGGTTGCGGATGGCGTGCAGCTCCAGCAGGTCCCCGATCACCTGGATCGGCTCGTGGTGCTCCAGCTTCGCGACCACGAGCATCTTGCTGACCAGGTCGAGGGCGTAGGCGAACGCGGCCACCGCGAACAGGACGGCGATCCGGCGCGCGCGTCCGGTCCGCTGCCGCGCCGGCGTCTCCTGCTCGCCCGCGCCGGACACGCCCGGCCCGGCGGGCGCTCCGGCCGCCGTCTGCTCGCCGCTGTCGTCCGGGGTGTCCGGCGTACCGATGATGCGCTCCGCCTCTGCCACGTGAGTCCTTCAACCTAGGTGCCTGACTGAGGACGAGACTACGGCACACCCCGGCGGACCCTCGTGCTCAGGAGCGGCGTTCCTGCTTCTGCTTGCACTCCACGCACAGGGTGGCCCGGGGGAAGGCCTGCATACGGGCCTTGCCGATGGGGTTGCCGCAGCTCTCGCACAGGCCGTAGGTGCCCGCGTCGAGCCGTTCCAGGGCGCGCTCGGTCTGGATGAGCATCTCGCGCGCGTTGGCGGCCAGCGCCATCTCGTGCTCGCGCGTGATGTTCTTGGTGCCGGTGTCGGCCTGGTCGTCGCCCGCGCCGTCCCCGGAGTCCCGCATCAGGCCCACGAGGGAGGCCTCGGAGGAGCTGATCTCGGTCCGCAGCCGCTCCCCCTCGGACAGCAACTCGGCCCGGGCCTCGGCGACCTCCTCCGGGGTCCAGGGGTCCTCGCCGGGGCGCACCGCCAACTCGCCGGGCTCCGCCGCGGCGACCCGTGCCTTGGGGACGCCGCTCTGCTCCGCCGTGGCCGTTCCAGGAGTCTTCTTCGCAACCACTGTCGTGGCTCCCGTCTGCTTCGCGGCCCGCGCCGCGCCCGCTTTCTTGGCCGTGCTCTTCTCGGCCGCCCCCGTGGAGACGTCCTCGGCGACCGCCTTCTCCGTGCCGGCCTTCTTCCCGCCCGCCTTCCCGGCAGCCGTCTCCTGGGAGGCCGTCCTCTTGGTGGCCGCCTTCCCGGCCTGCTTCCCGTCGGCCGTCGCCTTCACCGCAGCCTCCCTGACGCCGGTCTTCGTGGTGGTCGTCTTCTCTGCGGCCGTCTTCTTCCGGGCAGCCCTCTCCTTGGCGGCCGCCTCTTTCGCCACTGCCTTCTCGACCACCGCTGTCGCGGCCGTCTCCGTCGTGGCCGTGGCCTTCTTGACCGTCGTCCTCTTCGCCGTCGTCTTCTTCGCCGTCGCCTTCGTAGCCGCAGTTTTCCTGGCCGGCGCCTTCTTCGCCGTCGCCGCCTCGGCCGCCGCCTTCCTGGCGGAAGGCTTCGCGCCGGTGTCCTTGGCCGCCGTCTTCTTCCCGTCCCCCTTGACCGCCGTCTTCTTCCCGGCCCCCGCAGTAATACCCCTCTTCCGACCGCTCTCCTCCCCCTCGACCGCTTTCGTCATGGCAGCGGCCGGCTCCCCGCCGGGCGGCTTCTTGGTCACCTCAGCGGCCGTCCTGCCCGCAGGTCCGTCTCCTCGCGCCGCCCTGCCGGCCGGCGCCCGGACCGTCTTCACCGGCCCTGCCCGGCCCGCCGACGCGGTGCCCGCGCGCGTGCTCTTCCTGCCGCCGGCGCCCTTGGGCTCGCCACCGGAGGCAGCCGCACCGCCGGAGGCGTCCGTGCCCCTGGAGCGGCCGGTCGCCGGCTGCTGTACGGCGGTCTTCTTCGCCACCATGGCCGCGACCCCTTCACATATTGTGATCTTGCACGCGAATCGTGCTGGGACGATAAATCGACTTGAGTCCCGCGGCAACGGGGCACACCGCCCGATTCGCCCGCCCGCACCCCCCGCGCAGCGGACCTGCATCCGTTGTGCCCAGCTCCCCGCCGGGTAATCCGCCGAGCCGGGCGTGCCCGGATCCGGGCAGCCGTACCCCTCGCCATTCGGGTCATCCCGCACCTTCCCCGGCCGTGCGCCCCCGCAGACCCGAAAAGCGGTCGGCCGCTGTCCGCGCGGCGCCGTACACTGGGCGAAGCGGAAAGCGTGGATGGGGACGAGTAGCGGCGTACGCAGCCCAGAGCGACCCGGGGACGGTGTGAGCCCGGGGGCGAGCGCGACGTGAAGATCACCCCGGAGCCGCCGGAAGAAAGCCGTGGAGGACCCGCCGCGGCGAGTAGAACCGGTTTCGCGACCCCAATGAGGGGGCTCACCGGCGCGTACGGCGCGACGGGGGGCCAAGGAGGGTGGTACCGCGGGAGCGCGCCGCACACGGCGTAGACGGAAAGAAGGCTCTCGTCCCTCCGACGGAAGGCAGCAAGTCCGTTGGAGGATGCTCGCAGATGACAGCGCCGACGTACCGCCAGGTGCCCGCCCAGGTCGACCTGCCCGCGCTTGAGCACGCCGTGCTCGACTTCTGGCGCGACCAGAAGATCTTCGCCAAGAGCCTGGAGCAGTCCGAGGGCCGCCCCGAGTGGGTGTTCTACGAGGGCCCGCCCACCGCCAACGGCATGCCCGGCGCCCACCATATCGAGGCGCGCGTCTTCAAGGACGTCTTCCCCCGCTTCCGCACCATGCGCGGCTACCACGTGGCCCGCAAGGCCGGCTGGGACTGCCACGGCCTGCCCGTGGAGCTCGCGGTCGAGAAGGAGCTGGGCTTCTCCGGCAAGCAGGACATCGAGGCCTACGGCATCGCCGAGTTCAACGCCAAGTGCCGCGAGTCCGTGACCCGGCACACCGACGCCTTCGCCGAGCTGACGACCCGCATGGGCTACTGGGTCGACCTGGACGACGCCTACCGCACCATGGACCCCGAGTACGTCGAATCGGTCTGGTGGTCGCTGAAGGAGATCTTCGGCAAGGGCCTCCTGGTCCAGGACCACCGTGTCGCCCCGTGGTGCCCGCGCTGCGGCACCGGCCTGTCCGACCACGAGCTGGCGCAGGGCTACGAGACGGTCGTGGACCCGTCCGTGTACGTCCGTTTCCCGCTCACCTCCGGTCCCCTCGCCGGCGACGCCGCGCTCCTGGTGTGGACGACGACCCCCTGGACCCTGGTGTCCAACACGGCGGTCGCCGCGCACCCGGAGGTCACCTACGTCGTCGCGACCAACGGCGAGGAGAAGCTGGTCGTCGCCGAGCCGCTTCTCGCCAAGGCGCTCGGCGAGGGCTGGGAGAGCACCGGCCAGACCTTCACCGGCGCCGAGATGGAGCGCTGGACGTACCAACGTCCGTTCGAGCTCGTGGAGTTCCCGGAGCCGGCGCACTACGTGGTGAACGCCGAGTACGTCACGACCGAGGACGGTACGGGTCTGGTCCACCAGTCCCCCGCCTTCGGTGAGGACGACCTCAGGGTCTGCCGCGCCTACGGCCTGCCGGTGGTGAACCCGGTCCGCCCGGACGGCACCTTCGAGGAGGACGTCCCGCTGGTCGGCGGCGTCTTCTTCAAGAAGGCGGACGAAAAGCTCACCGAGGACCTCCAGCAGCGCGGTCTGCTCTTCAAGCACATCCCGTACGAGCACAGCTACCCGCACTGCTGGCGCTGCCACACCGCGCTGCTGTACTACGCGCAGCCCTCCTGGTACATCCGCACCACAGCGATCAAGGACCGCCTGATCCAGGAGAACGAGAGGACCAACTGGTTCCCGGAGACGGTCAAGCACGGCCGGTACGGCGACTGGCTGAACAACAACATCGACTGGGCGCTGTCCCGCAACCGCTACTGGGGCACCCCGCTGCCGATCTGGCGCTGCGAGGACGACCACCTCACCTGTGTCGGCTCCCGCGCGGAGCTGACCGAGCTGACCGGCACCGACCAGTCGGGCCTCGACCCGCACCGCCCGTACATCGACGAGGTCACCTTCGCCTGCCGCCACGACGGCTGCGGGAAGACGGCCACGCGCGTACCGGAGGTCATCGACGCCTGGTACGACTCGGGGTCGATGCCGTTCGCGCAGTGGGGCTACCCGTACAAGAACAAGGAGCTGTTCGAGAGCCGGTACCCGGCCCAGTTCATCTCCGAGGCGATCGACCAGACCCGCGGCTGGTTCTACACGCTGATGGCGGTCGGCACCCTGGTGTTCGACAAGTCGTCGTACGAGAACGTCGTGTGCCTCGGCCACATCCTGGCCGAGGACGGCCGCAAGATGTCCAAGCATCTGGGCAACATCCTGCAGCCGATCCCGCTGATGGATCAGCACGGCGCGGACGCGGTGCGCTGGTTCATGGCGGCCGGTGGCTCCCCGTGGGCGGCCCGCCGGGTCGGCCACGGCACCATCCAGGAGGTCGTCCGCAAGACGCTGCTGACGTACTGGAACACGGTGGCCTTCCAGGCGCTGTACGCCCGTACGTCGAGCTGGGCGCCCTCGGCGGCGGACCCGGCCCCGGCGGAGCGCCCCGTGCTGGACCGCTGGCTGCTGTCCGAACTCCACGCACTGACCGACCAGGTGACCCAGGCCCTGGAGGCGTACGACACCCAGCGCGCCGGCAAGCTGCTGTCCGCGTTCGTCGACGACCTGTCCAACTGGTACGTCCGCCGCTCGCGCCGCCGCTTCTGGCAGGGCGACAAGGCCGCGTTGCGCACGCTGCACGAGGTGCTGGAGACGGTCACGAAGCTGATGGCCCCGATCACCCCGTTCATCACCGAGCGGGTGTGGCAGGACCTGGTCGTGCCGGTGGCCCCGGGCGCCCCGGAGTCCGTGCATCTGGCCCCCTGGCCCGAGGCGGACCTCTCCGCGATCGACCCGGAGCTGTCGAAGCAGATGGTCCTGGTCCGCCGGCTGGTGGAACTGGGCCGTGCCACGCGCGCGGAGTCGGGCGTCAAGACGCGTCAGCCGCTGTCCCGGGCACTGATCGCCGCGACCGGCTTCGAGGCCCTGCACCCCGAGCTGCACGTTCAGATCACCGAGGAGCTGAACGTCTCCTCGCTGGCGTCGCTGTCCGAGGTCGGCGGCTCACTCGTGGACACCACGGCGAAGGCCAACTTCCGCGCCCTGGGCAAGCGGTTCGGCAAGCGAGTGCAGGACGTGGCGAAGGCCGTCGCCGCCGCCGACGCGGCCGCGCTGTCCCTGGCCCTGCGCGAGGGCACGGCGTCCGTGGAGGTGGACGGCGAGACGGTCACCCTGGCTCCCGACGAGGTGATCATCACCGAGACCCCGCGTGAGGGCTGGTCGGTGGCCTCCGACTCCGGTGCCACGGTGGCGCTGGACCTGGAGATCACGGAGGAGCTGCGGCAGGCGGGCCTGGCCCGTGACGCGATCCGGCTGATCCAGGAGGCCCGCAAGAACAGCGGCCTCGACGTCGCCGACCGGATCGCCCTGCGCTGGACCTCCACGGACCCGGCGGTCGTCGCGGCCCTGAACGAGCACGCCGGACTGATCGCCGAGGAGGTCCTGTCACCCGACTTCGGCCAGGGCGAGGCGGACGACACCTACGGCGAGCCGTTCACGGACGAGGGTCTGTCGCTGACGTTCCGGCTGCGCAAGGCGTAAGCGCCGGCCTTCCGGCAAGGGTCCGGTCTCCCCGCGGGGGGCCGGGCCCTTCTCATGAGTGCCGGTCGAAGCGGTTGCCGTGCACGGTTCCCCGCGTCCTCAAGTACTCCCGCGCCGCGCCCGTTCAGGTGCTCCCGGGCCGTTTCAGATGCTCCTGCGCCCCTTCAGGCGCTCCGCGCCCTTTCTCGATGCTCCAGCGCCCCTCAGATACTCCCGCGCCCCTCAGATGCTCCCGCGCCCCTGGGGTGCTCCTCGCAGCCGGCACCGACACCCCCCTCAACGCGCGTAAAAAGGGCGGGACCCCGGACCGAAGTCCGGGGTCCCGCCCTGAACGCTGCCGACGCCGTTGTCGTACTAGTGCCCGCGCCCCGTCAGTTGTCGTCCTCGTCGATCAGGAACCCACGCATCGGCGAGGGCGCCTGACCCATCGGAGACGGACCCTGCGGACGAACCGGAGCCATGGGCTGGGTCATCGCGGGGGTCATCTGCTGCTGGCCGCCGTAGGACGGGCCCGAGGGCCCGGAGGACCCGCCCATCGTCTGATTGCCGCCGTAGGACGGGGCACTCGCGCCGGCCGGGGCCATGGAGGGCGCCGGGGACGGCGGGAGGGACGCGGTGGCCGGAGTGCGCGGCGGAGCCAGCGAGTCGTCGGCCTGGGTCTCCAGCTGACGCAGCTGGGACTCGAGGTACGACTTCAGACGCGTGCGGTACTCGCGCTCGAAGCCACGCAGGTCCTCGACCTTGCGCTCCAGCGTGGCGCGCGCGGACTCCAGGGAGCCCATGGCGACGCGGTGCTTCTCCTGCGCGTCCCGCTCCAGCGCGTCGGCCTTGGCACGGGCGTCACGCTCCAGACCCTCGGCGCGGCTGCGGGCCTCGCCGACGATCTTGTTGGCCTCGGAGCGGGCCTCGGCGATCGCCTGGTCGGCGGTCTGCTGGGCCAGCGAGAGGACACGGGCGGCGCTGTCGCCGCCGGGGCCCTGACCGGGGCCGCCCATCGGACCGCCCATGGGGCCGCCCATCTGCTGCTGCATGGGCGGCTGACCGCCCATGTGGCCCTGACCCATGTGGCCCTGGCCCATCGGACCCTGACCCATGTGGCCCTGGCCCATCGGACCCTGGCCCATCGGACCCTGGCCCATCGGGCCGGGACCCTGCGGGCCGCCCTGGCCGCTGGGGCCGGCAGGCAGCTGCGGGGCACCGCTCGGCAGCTGGGGCGGCCCACCCATGGGGCCACCCATCTGCTGCTGCGGCGGGCCCGATATGCCGGCGGGCACCGGAGCGCCGGGACCTCGCATGCCCTGCTGCTGAGGATGCTGCTGGTCCTGCTCCGGAGGCTTGCGCATGTTCTGCTGGTTCTGGGCAGCAGCGCGCGTGGCCGCGGCCAGCTTGGCGCGCAGGTCCTCGTTCTCGCGGAGCAGACGGGTCAGTTCGGCTTCGACCTCGTCGAGGAAGGCATCGACCTCATCCTCGTCATAGCCTTCTCGGAGGCGGACGGTCGTGAACTGCTTGTTCCGCACGTCCTCGGGGGTCAACGGCATCTCTTCACCTCAACGTAGTCATCGGCAGTCGGCAAGACCGTATCGTCCACTCTCATCACAGGAAGCTCTGCGCAACGGAGATGAGGATGTAGACGATGATCATCAGTACGAAGAAGGACAGGTCGAGCGCCACGCCCCCGAGACGCAGCGGCGGGATGAACCGCCGCAGAAGCTTCAGCGGTGGATCGGTGACAGTGTAGGTGGCCTCCAGGACGACCACCATCGCCTTGCCGGGTTGCCACGAGCGGGCGAACTGGAAGACGTAGTCCATGACCAACCGGAAAATGAGCACGACGAGGAACACCATCAGCGCGATGTAGATCACCTGCGCGAACACGCTCATGGCCTGACTTTCCCTCTCCCCTGTTCCGTGCTTCTTTCCGGTGGTGCGTCTCAGCTCTGGTTGAAGAACCCGCCCTCTGCGATGCGGGCCTTGTCCTCCGCCGTGACATCGACGTTAGCAGGAGACAACAGGAACACCTTCTGCGTCACCCGCTCGATGCTGCCGTGAAGACCAAACACCAAACCGGCCGCAAAGTCGACAAGTCGCTTCGCGTCTGTGTCATCCATCTCAGTCAGATTCATGATCACCGGGGTGCCCTCACGGAAGTGTTCCCCGATGGTACGGGCCTCGTTGTAGGTCCGGGGGTGAAGCGTGGTGATCCGGTACGGCTCTCGTTCGGACACAACCTTGGGCATGATCACCGGCGCGTTCTTCTCCAGGGACTGACGTTCTTGTGTGATGGATGCCACGGGCGCGATTCGCGCCGGACGTCCGGATTCCGCGGTGAGCGAAGTCGAACGGGCCAGCGGTTCGCGCGGCGCGGGCGGTTGCACGATTCGCACCTCTTCGTCCCTTTGGGACTGGTGTGCACCATGCGACTGATGTGACGGTTCATGCCGTCGGTGGTCCCGCTCCGGCTCCGGGTCCAGCTCGGGCTCGAAGTCGTCGTCGGGGTCGAATCCACGGCCGTCGTACCCATCGTCCTCCACGAGGCCGAGGTAGACCGCCATCTTGCGCATCGCGCCGGCCATGCTCTGAGTCCTCCGCTCTGTGGTGGATCGGCTGACGACTGCCAAGTGCCCGCGATCCACGTGGTCGTGTGCCTGCCTTGGCGGGCATTGACCATATTTTCTGCTGTGGTCCGACTTCTTGGCGACGTTACCCGAGCCTGGGGCGGACTCCGAGTACCGCAGTGCCGACGCGCACATGTGTCGCCCCGGCGGCCACGGCCTGTTCGAGGTCCGCACTCATCCCTGCGGACACCATGGTTGCAGCCGGATGAGCTCGGCGCAGGTCGGTCGACAAATCCATGAGCCGCTCGAATGCCGCCTGTTCGCGTCCCGCGTACTCCCCGCTGAGCGGAGCGACGGTCATCAGTCCGTCGAGCCGTAGTCCGGGTGACTCGGCCACGAGGGCGGCCAACTCTTCGATTCCGCCGGGCGCGACACCCCCGCGCTCGCCCCGCTCGCTCTCCCCGGCGTCGAGCGCGACCTGGATGAGACAGCCCACTTCACGCTCGATGCGCACGGCCTCCTTCGACAGCGCCGTGACGAGCCGGGCACGATCGACGGACTGCACCACATCGGCATAACTGACAACAGAACGGACTTTATTGGTCTGCAATTGGCCGACAAAGTGCCACTTCAGGGGCAGATCCGCGCAGGCGGCGGCCTTCGGGCCCGCGTCCTGGTCCCGGTTCTCGGCGACATGACGCACACCGAGCTCCGACAGAATCCGCACATCACTCGCCGGATAGGTCTTGGTGACCACGATCAGGGTCACCTGCTCCCGCCTGCGCCCGGCCGCCGTACAGGCGGCAGTGATACGCCGCTCCACTTTCGCCAGGTTTGCGGCGAGTTCGGTCTTACGGTCCGTCATGTCCTATCAGTCCAGCCAGACATAGCCCGCGAGCCGCCCGGTGGTGCGGTCACGGCGGTACGAGAAGTGGTCGCCCGACTCCAGCGTGCACGCCGGAGACTGCTCCCGGTCGCACACCCCGAGCCGCTCGAGCTGGGCGTGCACGCCGGCGCTCACGTCGACCGCCGGTGTGCCCCAGCTGGTTACAGCGTGCGCCGCCGGCTCGACGACGGCCACTTCGGCGCGCATCGCCTCCGGCACCTCGTAGCACCGGCCGCAGACGGCCGGGCCGGTGCGGGCGACGATCCGGCCCGGCTCGGCACCGAGTTCGGCCATGGCCCGCACGGCGGCGGGGACGACCCCCTCGACCATGCCTGGTCGCCCGGCGTGGGCGGCGGCCACCACACCGGCGACCGGATCGGCCAGCAGGACCGGTACGCAGTCTGCGGTGAGGACGGCGAGGGCGAGTCCCCGGCGGGTGGTGACGATCGCGTCGACCTCCGGGACCGGGCGGTCTCCCCAGGGCTCGTCCACCACGGTCACATCCGCCCCGTGCACCTGGTTCATCCAGACGACCAGGCGGGGGTCCAACCCCAGCGACTTCGCCGCCAGCTCCCGGTTCCTGCGTACCGATCCCGGGTCGTCGCCGACCGCTCCGCCGAGGTTGAGCTCCTCATACGGAGCGGCGCTCACCCCGCCCCACCGGTCGGTGAAGGCGAAGTGCGCGCCGCTCACGCTCTCGCGCTGTCCTATCACTTCAGGAAGTCCGGCACGTCCAGCTCCTCGGCCGCGCTGTCCGAGTAGGTCCGCGGCGACGGCGGGACCGGCGGGGCCACCTGGATGTCGGCGACCGGCTCGGGTGCCGGCTCCGGCTCCTCCTTCGGGGTCACGCTGCCGAGCGAGCCGAAGGACGGGCGGCTCTCCGGCTGCCGTACCGGAGCGGGCTCCTCGCGGCGGCCCGGGGCCGAGGAGGAGGCCGAGCCGAGGACGTTGTCCCGGCGGGACGGCGGCTGGCCGCCGTCGAAGCCGGCCGCGATCACGGTGACCCGGACCTCGTCGCCGAGGGCGTCGTCGATGACGGCGCCGAAGATGATGTTGGCCTCGGGGTGGGCGGCCTCGCTGACCAGCTGGGCGGCCTCGTTGATCTCGAACAGGCCGAGGTCGGAGCCGCCGGAGATGGAGAGCAGCACACCGCGGGCGCCGTCGATGGAGGCCTCCAGCAGCGGCGAGGAGATCGCCATCTCGGCGGCGGCCACCGCGCGGTCGTCGCCCCGGGCCGAGCCGATGCCCATCAGGGCCGACCCGGCCTCGGACATGACCGACTTCACGTCGGCGAAGTCGAGGTTGATCAGACCGGGGGTGGTGATGAGGTCGGTGATGCCCTGGACACCGGAGAGCAGGACCTGGTCGGCGGACTTGAAGGCGTCCAGGACCGAGACCTGGCGGTCCGAGATGGACAGCAGCCGGTCGTTGGGGATCACGATGAGGGTGTCGACCTCTTCGCGGAGTTCCGCGATGCCGTCCTCGGCCTGGTTGGCGCGGCGCCGTCCCTCGAAGGTGAACGGGCGCGTGACCACGCCGATGGTGAGGGCGCCGAGGTTGCGTGCGATGTTGGCCACGACGGGCGCCCCGCCGGTGCCGGTGCCGCCGCCTTCACCGGCCGTCACGAAGACCATGTCGGCCCCCTTCAGGACCTCCTCGATCTCCTCGCGGTGGTCCTCGGCGGCCTTGCGGCCGACGGCCGGGTTGGCTCCGGCGCCGAGTCCGCGGGTGAGCTCGCGGCCGACGTCGAGCTTCACGTCGGCGTCGCTCATCAACAGCGCCTGTGCGTCGGTGTTGATGGCGATGAACTCGACGCCCTTGAGACCGACCTCGATCATCCGGTTGATGGCATTGACACCACCGCCGCCGACACCGATGACCTTGATGACTGCGAGGTAGTTCTGCGGTGCTGCCACGTCGAAGGCCTCTCGCCTCGAATTACGTTGTCGCCGCCGGGCGGTTCCCCGCGCCGGGACGACGGATGCCGAATGGGACGGTCCGAACGCCGACCCGAACCCTAACCCTGAAGTTTAGGGTTACCAGTGTGTCTGTTCTCTGGAGTCTTCTGAACAGGACACTAAGTCGACAAGTGGCGCCCGTTCAACGAACACGCCGAACCTCCCGTTTTTCTTTTCACCCTATGTGATCAGCCATAGCAGTGCCCAACCAGGGTGCTGGCCTGCGCTGATGTGCGTCAACTCCCCGATGACGCAGGGGCGGTGGGGACACTGACATCGAAGTGCCGCGCGCCGGGAGCTGCTTTCATGAGAGCTGTGAGGGCCCGTGCCTTGGCGCGGCCACTCTCCCCACTGCCCCATGCGACCGTGCGGCCGTCGCCCAACTCCAGCGAGATGTCGTCGTAGGAACGGACTTGGACGGTCAGGGTCTCCCGCGCCACCGCGGCCGGCAGATCGGCGCCCACCTGGACCGCCTCGCGCACCAGACGGTCGATGCCGAAGCGCCGGAAGCTCGCGGCACCCGAACCCGACCGGGACGCCGACAATTCCAGCACCGGCACGCCTTTCGGCGCCTGCGAAACCGTAGCGAAACGGACACCTTCATGGTCGACTTCGACGAAGGTCCCGGTTTTTCGGACAAGCAGCACCGGCATGCGTTCGGTCACTTTCAGGCCGATTCCATGGGGCCAGGAACGGACGACATCAACGGTGTCAATTCGGGGCAATTTCCGGCGAAGTCGAGCTTCGATGGCATCCGTGTCGACGGAAATCAGCGGCGCCCCGATCGGCACGGAAGCGGCCTCGCGTACGTCGGCGGGGGTCAGCACCCGTGTGCCGGAGACCGAGACGTGTTCCAGACGCAGCCAGGCGGAGCCGTACACCACCCACGTGGAACCGCCCCCGAGGAACACCAGGAGGACAGCCAGGATGACGATCACACGAAGGCGGGGCTGCAACCGCCGCGGGGGCGGCGGGCCGGACGACTCCTGCTGGCGTTCACCGCGCTCGGCGGTCGTCGGTCCGGCCACGCTCACAGCCCTTTCGTCATACGGTCCTAACGGCGCGAGGCGATCGCCTCGTACACCATGCCGACGAGCAGGTCGTCGGCGTCCCGGCGGCCGAACTCACTGGCCGCGCGGGACATCTCGTACAGCCGGTGCGGGTCGGCGAGCACGGGCAGGACGTTGTGCTGCACCCACTCCGGGGTCAGTTCCGCGTCGTCGACGAGGAGTCCGCCGCCGGCCTTGACCACCGGCTGGGCGTTCAGCCGCTGTTCGCCGTTGCCGATGGGCAGCGGGACGTAGGCGGCCGGGAGCCCGACGGCGGAGAGTTCGGCGACGGTCATCGCGCCCGCGCGGCAGAGCATCATGTCGGCCGCGGCGTACGCGAGGTCCATCCGGTCCAGGTAACTTACCGGGATGTAGGGCGGCATTCCCGGCATCTGGTGCACCTGCGGCAGTTCGTTCTTCGGGCCGACCGCGTGCAGGATCTGGATGCCGGCCTGCTGGAGCCGCGGGGCGACCTGCTGGACCACCTCGTTGAGACGCCGGGCGCCCTGGGAGCCGCCGGAGACGAGCAGCGTGGGCAGGTTGGGGTCGAGGCCGAAGCGGGCGCGGGCCTCCGGGCGGGCGACAGCGCGGTCCAGGGTGGCGATGGAGCGGCGCAGCGGGATGCCGATGTAGCGGGCGTCGCGCAGCTTGCTGTCCGGGGTGGAGACGGCGACCCGGGCCGCGTACCGCGAGCCGATCTTGTTGGCCAGGCCGGGCCGGGCGTTGGCCTCGTGGATCACGATGGGCACACCGAGGCGCTTGGCGGCCAGGTAGCCGGGCAGGGCGACGTAGCCGCCGAAGCCGACCACGCAGTCGGCCTTGGTGCGCTCCAGGATCTGCTCGGCGGCCTTGATCGTGCCGCGGAGCCGGCCCGGGACGGTGATCAGCTCGGGCGTTGGCTTGCGGGGCAGCGGTACCGCGGGGATCAGCGCCAGCTCGTAGCCGCGCTCCGGAACGAGCCGGGTCTCCAGGCCCCGCTCCGTGCCCAGGGCCGTGATGCCCACGGTCGGGTCCTGCCTGCGCAGGGCGTCCGCGAGGGCGAGCGCGGGCTCGATGTGGCCCGCGGTACCCCCGCCGGCGAGTACGACATGCACCGAAATTCACCGCTCTCCGGACGAGCGCGCCGCCGAGGCACGCCGTCGCATCGTGTTCCATCTCCGAGGCCCCCGCTCGACACCGGAGCCTCCCGCCCGCTTTCTACCAAAGCGAGGTTGCCGCATCGCAAGCGCCGCCCGCGCAGCGGGGTCGTCGCGCGCGAAGGCGATCAGCAGCCCGATGGCGAACATGGTCGGCAGCAGGGCGGACCCTCCGTAGGAGAACAGCGGGAGGGGGACGCCGGCGATCGGCAGCAGGCCGAGCACCGCACCGATGTTGATCACCGCCTGGGCGGTGATCCAGGTGGTCACACCTCCCGCGGCGTACCTCACGAAGGGGTCCTCCGTGCGTCCGGCCACGCGGATACCCGCATAGCCTAGAGCCGCGAACAGGGCGAGTACCGACAGCGTCCCCGCCAGGCCCAGTTCCTCACCGGTGACGGCGAAGATGAAGTCGGTGTGGGCTTCGGGTAGTTGGCCCCATTTTTCCACACTCGCGCCGAGTCCGGATCCGAAGAGTCCGCCAGAGGCGAGGGCGTAGATGCCGTGCACGGCCTGCCAGCAGTCGGCGACCCCGGCCTTGGGCTCGGTGGCGCCGATGCAGGCGAGCCGCGCCATGCGGTTGGGGCTGGTCTTGATGAGCACTCCGCCGATCAGGGTGGCGATGGTCAGCACCCCGGCGAACAGCCGGGTGGGCGCCCCCGCGAGCCACAGCAGGCCGAACAGGATCGCCGTGAGGATGATCGCGGTGCCCATGTCGCCGCCGAGCATGATCAGGCCCAGTAGCAGGAAGGAGACCGGCACTAGCGGCACCAGCATGTGCTTCCACTGGGTCAGCAGCTTCTTCTCCTGTTTGCGGGCGATCAGGTCCGCACCCCACAGCACCAGGGCGAGCTTGCCGAACTCGCTGGGCTGGATCTGGAAGGAGCCGCCGAGGGAGATCCAGTTCTGGTTGCCGTTGATCGACACTCCTATCCCGGGGACCTGCACCAGGGCCATCAGGAAGACGGCGCCGGCCAGGATCGGGTAGGCCAGCGCCCGGTGCAGCTTCACCGGCATGCGGGAGGCGACGAACAGCAGCGCGCTGCCGATGAGGGCGGCGAGGGCCTGCTTGCGGAAGAAGTACGACCCCGGCAGCGACAGCTGCAACGCCGTGATCTGGGAGGCCGAGTAGACCATCACCAAGCCCAGCACGGTGATCAGCAGGCTGCCGCCGAGGATCAGGTAGTAGGCGGTCAGCGGGCGGTCCCAGGCCTTCCGCGCACGGGTGCAGAGCCGCAGCACGGGGTTCTCGCGCTGCGGCCGGGAGACGGCGGGACGGCGGGACGCCCGCTGCACGGGCGGTCGGCCCGTACGGCTACCGGGCATCAAGGCCTCCAGTGAACGTCGACCGTCCCACGCGTCCCTCCCAAGATCCGCCCGGCAGGCGGCCGGATCAGGCGCCGAGCTCGCGGACCGCCTCCGCGAACGCGTCACCGCGCTGGTTGTAGTTGGTGAACATGTCCATGGAGGCACAGGCCGGGGCCAGCAGCACCGTGTCACCGGGCCGCGCGAGCCGCTTCGCTTCCGTCACCGCCTGGAGCATCGCCCCAGTGTCGGTCCGTTCGAGGTCGACGACGGGTACTTCCGGGGCGTGTCGCGCGAGGGCGTCGCGGATCAGGGCGCGATCGGCGCCGATCAGGACGGCACCGCGAAGTCGCTTCGCCGACTTGGCGACCAGTTCGTCGAAGGTCGCGCCCTTCGCCAGACCGCCGGCAATCCATACAATAGGCTCATATGCCGCCAACGAGGCTTCCGCGGCGTGGGTGTTGGTCGCCTTGGAGTCGTCGACGTAGGACACCCCGTCGATGTCGGCCACGTGCGCGATGCGGTGCGCGTCGGGACGGAAGGCCCTCAGACCGTCGCGTACGGCCCTGGCGGGCACCCCGAAGGCGCGTGCGAGGGCCGCGGCGGCAAGGGCATTGGCGATGTTGTGCGGGGCCGGCGGATTGACGTCGGAGACCTCGGCCAGCTCCTGCGCGTTCTTGTGCCGCATCTCCACGAAGGCGCGGTCGACCAGGATGCCGTCCACGACGCCGAGTTGGGACGGCCCCGGGGTGCCGAGGGTGAACCCGATGGCCCGGCAGCCCTCCTCGACGTCGGCCTCGCGCACCAGGTCCTCGGTGAGCTTGTCGGCCACGTTGTAGACACAGGCGACCCGATTGCCCTCGTAGACACGGCCCTTGTCGGCGGCGTAGGCCTCCATGGTGCCGTGCCAGTCGAGGTGGTCCGGGGCGAGGTTCAGCACGGCCGCGGAGTGGGCGCGCAGTGAGGGCGCCCAGTGGAGCTGGTAACTGGACAGCTCGACGGCGAGAACGTCGTAATGCTCCTCGCCGAGGACCGCGTCGAGCAGGGAGACCCCGATGTTGCCGACGGCGGCCGTGCGCAGGCCCGCGGCCTTCAGGATCGACGCCAGCATTTGGACGGTGGTGGTCTTGCCGTTGGTGCCGGTGACGGCGAGCCAGGGGGCCGCGTCGGGGCCCCGCAGGCGCCAGGCCAGCTCCACGTCGCCCCAGACGGGGACGCCCGCCTTCTCGGCCGCCAGGAACAGCGGCTTGCCGGGCTTCCAGCCGGGCGCGGTGACGATCAGCTCGGTGCCTTCGGGCAGGGTCGCCCCGTCGCCGAGGCGCACCGTAATGCCGAGCGCCCGGAGCTCCGCGGCCTGCTCACGCGCGCGTGCGTCGTCGCCGTCGTTGACGACCGTGACAATCGCCCCGCGCGCGTGCAGCACTTTCGCCGCCGGGACGCCGGAGACGCCGAGCCCGGCGACGGTGACGTGCCGGCCCTGGAATTCGGAGGACCCTGAAGGCACCGAGGAGGTCACTTGTCCGCTGCCCATCCCGCGTAGAAGAGGCCCAGTCCGACAATGACACAGATGCCCTGGATGATCCAGAAGCGGACCACCACCAGGACTTCGGACCAGCCCTTGAGTTCGAAGTGGTGCTGAAGTGGTGCCATCCGGAAGACACGCTTGCCTGTGAGCCGGAACGAGCCGACCTGGATGACGACCGACATGGTGATGAGGACGAACAGGCCGCCCATGATGGCCACCAGCAGCTCCGTGCGGGAGAGGATGGCCAGGCCCGTGAGAACACCGCCGAGGGCGAGCGAACCGGTGTCACCCATGAAGATCTTGGCGGGCGAGGTGTTCCACCACAGGAAGCCGAGGCAGGCGCCCATCAGCGCGGAGGCGACGACGGCGAGGTCGAGCGGATCGCGCACCTCGTAGCAGGCGTTCGGGTTGGTCAGGGTCTGCGCGTTGGCGCAGGACTCCTGGAACTGCCAGACGCCGATGAAGGTGTAGGCGCCGAAGACGAGGACGGAGGCGCCGGTGGCCAGACCGTCCAGGCCGTCCGTCAGGTTCACGCCGTTCGACATCGCGAGGATCATGAACAGCGCCCAGACCACGAACAGCACCGGGCCGATCGACCAGCCGAAGTCGGTGATGAACGACAGCTTCGTGGACGCGGGGGTGTTGCCGCGCGCGTCGGAGAACATCAGCGACAGCACGGCGAAGGCGATGCCGACGATCAGCTGGCCGGCCATCTTCGCCTTGGCCCGCAGACCCAGCGACCGCCGCTTGACGATCTTGATGTAGTCGTCGAGGAAGCCGACCAGACCCATGCCGAACATCAGGCCGAGGACCAGCAGCCCGGAGTACGTCGGGGCGTAACCGGTGATGAGCTTGCTCAGGAAGTACGCGGCGATCGTCGCCAGGATGAAGGCGATACCGCCCATGGTCGGCGTACCGCGCTTGCTGGCGTGCTCACGCGGGCCGTCGTCCCGGATGTACTGGCCGTAGCCCTTGCGGGCGAGGAGCTTGATCAGCAGCGGGGTGCCGACCAGCGTCAGGAAGAGGCCGATGACGCCCGAGAACAGGATCTGCTTCATCATCGGGCATCGACCCCGCCCTCGGCACCGGCCTCGACGAGCGCCTGGGCAACGCTCTCCAGCCCCACCGAACGGGACGCCTTCACGAGTACGACGTCCCCCGGGCGCAACTCGCTGCGCAACAGGTCGACCGCCGCCTGTGCGTCGGACACGTGCACCGACTCCTCACCCCACGAACCCTCGTTATATGCGCCCAGTTGCAACCAGGAGGCCTCAATCCCCCCGACCGCGACGAGCTTGCTGACGTTGAGCCGGACGGCGAGCCGTCCGACGGCGTCGTGCTCGGCGAGCGCCTCGTCCCCCAGCTCGGCCATCTTGCCGAGCACCGCCCACGTGCGGCGCCCCTTGCCCATGGCCGCGAGCGCCCTGAGAGCGGCCCGCATGGACTCGGGGTTGGCGTTGTAGGCGTCGTTGACGATGGTCACGCCGTCCGGGCGCTCGGTGACCTCCATGCGCCAGCGGGAGAGGGAGCCCGCCTCGGAGAGCGCGGTGGCGATCTCAGCTACGGACATGCCCAGCTCATGGGCGACGGCGGCCGCGGCGAGCGCGTTCGACACGTGGTGCTCACCGTACAGGCGCATGGTCACATCGCTTGCACCGGAGGGTGTGTGAAGCCTGAAGGCGGGCTGTCCGCTGTCCGTGAGTCGCACGTTCTCGGCGCGTACGTCCGCTTCGGCCGACTCTCCGAAAAGGACCACCTTCGCCTTGGTACGGGAGGCCATGGCCCGGACCAGCGGGTCGTCCGCGTTGAGGATCGCCGCGCCGTCCTCCGGAAGGGCCTCTACGAGTTCGCCCTTGGCCTGCGCGATCTGCTCGCGGCCGCCGAACTCGCCGATGTGGGCGGTGCCGACGTTGAGGACCAGGCCGACCCTGGGCGGGGTCAGATCGGTGAGGTAGCGGATGTGGCCGATGCCGCGGGCACCCATCTCCAGCACGAGGAAGCGCGTTTCCTCGGTGGCGGACAGGGCGGTCAGGGGCAACCCGATCTCGTTGTTGAGCGAGCCGGGCGTGAACACGGTCGGCGCCTTGCGCTGGAGCACCTGGGCGATCAGGTCCTTGGTGCTGGTCTTGCCGGCCGAGCCGGTCAGGGCGACGAGGGTCGCGCCGAGCCGTCGTACGACATGGCGGGCGAGGGCGCCGAGGGCGGTCTGGACGTCCTCGACCACGATCGCGGGCACGCCGACGGGCCGGGACGCCAGCACGGCCACCGCACCGGCTTGGACGACCGCCTGCGCGTAGTCGTGGCCGTCGGCGCGCTCGCCGACGAAGGCGACGAAGAGGCTGCCTTGCCGGACCTCCCGGGAGTCCCGGACGACCGGTCCCGTGACCTGGACGGACGGATCCGGTATGTCGTGCGTCTGCCCGCCGACGACTGCTGCGATCTCGGCGAGGGAGAGGGCGATCACAAGTTCATCCCTGGGTCTTCTGGATAGCTTCGCGAAGCACCTGGCGGTCGTCGAAGGGACGGACCACGCCGGCGATGTCCTGGCCCTGCTCGTGGCCCTTGCCCGCGACCAGCACGGTGTCGCCTGGGGCGGCGCGGCCCACGGCGGCGGCGATCGCGGCGGCCCGGTCCTCGAAGAGGAGCACCTCGCCGCGCTCGTGCACGGGCACGGAGGCCGCGCCCTGGAGCATGGTCGCGAGGATCGCGAGGGGGTCCTCGGAGCGGGGGTTGTCGGAGGTCAGTACGGCCGTGTCGGCGAGCCGGGCCACGGCGGCGCCCATCGGGGCGCGCTTGGTCCGGTCGCGGTCGCCGCCGCAGCCGAGGACCACGTGCAGGCGGCCCTTGGTGACCTTGCGCAGCGCCTTGAGCACCGACTCGACCGCGTCGGTCTTGTGGGCGTAGTCGACGACCGCGAGGTAGGACTGACCGGCGTCGACACGCTCCAGGCGGCCGGGGACTCCCGGCACGGCGGCGATGCCGTCGGCGGCGGTCTGCGGGTCGAGTCCGGCCACCGCGAGGGCGACGACGGCGGCGAGGGTGTTGGCCACGTTGAAGGGGCCCGGCAGGGGCGACTTGGCGTGGATGCGCTCGCCCCGGGGGCCGACGACGGTGAACGTCGAGTCCATGGGACCGACCTGGACGTCCTGGGCACGCCAGTCGGCGTCGGGGTGGCCCTCGGCGGAGAAGGTGACGACCGGGACGGTCGCCTCCCCGGCGAGCCGGCGGCCGTACTCGTCGTCGGTGTTGATCACACCGATTCTGCTGCGTTTCGGCGTGAACAGCTGTGCCTTGGCCCGGAAGTAGTCCTCCATGTCGGAGTGGAACTCCATGTGTTCCGGGCTGAGGTTGGTGAACACGGCGATGTCGAAGACGCAGCCGTCGACCCGGCCGAGGACCAGGGCGTGGCTGGAGACCTCCATGGCGACCGCCTCGACACCGCGTTCGCGCATGACGGCGAACAGCGCCTGCAGGTCGGTGGCTTCGGGAGTGGTGCGCTCGGACTTGATGCGCTCCTCGCCGATGCGCATCTCGACGGTGCCGATGAGACCGGTGGTGCGCGTGGTCTTCAGACCGCCCTCGACCAGATAGGCCGTGGTGGTCTTGCCGGAGGTGCCGGTGATGCCGATCTGCAGCAGGTCGCGGCCGGGGCGGCCGTAGATCGTCGCCGCCAGTTCACCCATCCGCGCGCGCGGGTCGTCCACGACCAGGACCGGCAGCCCGGTCGCGGCGGCGCGTTCGGCGCCCGTCGGATCGGTCAGCACGGCGACCGCGCCGAGGCCGGCGGCCTGGGTGACGAAGTCGGCGCCGTGCAGGCGGGCGCCCGGCAGGGCGGCGTACAGGTCGCCGGGGCGGACGGCGCGCGAGTCGTGGGTGATCCCCGTGACCTCGGCGGCGTCGCCCGGAGCGGCGGCACCCAGCTGATCGGCCAGTTCCGCGAGGGGTGTGGCGGAGGCCTGAACCGGTCGCGGCGGTCCCGGATATGTCACGGAAGCGCCCTTCTGGGTGGTTTGGGACTGATCAGCGTGTGGCACGGCGGTGAGCGTACCGGGCGCACCCGCTCCGGAGCGAAGTGAGGGGCTCGGGGTGCCCTGGTTCCCGGGTTTCGGGGTGATCGTTGTCACGGCTTGGTTCCTGGTGGTCTTTCCGTGTGTGCTGATCAGGGCTTGTAGGCGACGGGCAGGTTCGCGGGCTTCGCCCCCGTCGGCGGAATCTGGAGGGTCTTCAGGGCGAACTCCATCACCTGCTTGTAGATCGGGCCGCAGATCTGGCCGCCGAAGTAACTGCCGGACGTGGCGTTCTGGATCGCGCAGTAGACGGTGATCCGCGGATTGTCCGCGGGTGCGAATCCGGCGAAGGACGAGGTGTAGCCGCGGTAGCGGCCGGTGGCCGGATCCACGCGGTTGGCCGTGCCGGTCTTGCCCGCGACCCGGTACCCCGGGATGCGGGCCTTGATGCCGGTGCCCTGCTCGTCGTCCACTACGGACTCCAGCATCTGGGCGAGGGCCTTCGCGGTCCTCTCGCTGACCACGCGGGTCTTCTTGGGCTGCGGGGCGGGGGCGAAACGCCCGTCGGCGCCCTTGGTACCGCGCACCAGGGTGGGCTCGACGCGGACACCGCCGTTGGCGATCGTCGAGTACACGGAGGCGGCCTGCATGGCGCTGAGGGAGAAGCCCTGGCCGAAAGGGATCGTGTACTGCTGCGACGTGGACCACTTGTCGGCGGGCGCGAGGATGCCCTTGGTCTCGCCGGGGAAGCCGAGCCCGGTGGCGCTGCCGATGCCGAACCTGCGCAGGTACGAGTAGAGGACCTTGTTGGCCTCGGGCTGGGTCCTGCCGAGCTGGCCGGTGGCGAGGATGGTGCCGATGTTGCTGGACTTGGCGAGCACACCGTTGAGGGTGAGGTACCTGGTGGCGTGGTCGACGTCGTCCTGGAAGAGCCGGTCGCCGCGGTGCAGCCGGTTCGGTACGACGACGTGCGTGAGCGGCGTGGCCGCGTTCTGCTCCAGCACGGCCGCCATCGCCATCACCTTGGCGGTGGAGCCGGGCTCGTAGGTGTCCTGGACGGCCGCGTTGCCCATGGCCTCCCCGTCGGCCTTCGCCAGGTCGTTCGGGTCGAAGCCCGGCGAGTTGGCCATGGCCAGGATCTCGCCGGTACGGGTGTCCTGGACGATGACGTAGCCGCGGTCCGCGTTGGACTTCTTCACCTGCTCGGTGATGGCGTTCTGGGCGGCCCACTGGATGTCGCGGTCGATGGTGAGTTCGACGTCGGAACCGGGCACGGCGGGCGTCTCCCTCGATCCCGCCGTGGGCACCTCGCGCCCGCCGGACTGGGCGTAACGGAGCTTGCCGTCCTTGCCGGCCAGCTGCTTGTTCAGTTCCTGCTCGATGCCGCCGCCGCCCTGGCCGTCGGCGTTGACCCAGCCCAGTATCCCGGCGGCGAGGTCGCCGTTCGGGTATACGCGCTGGCTGCTGGGGTCGGCGAAGACGCCGGCGAGCACGTTGGCCGTGCTCTTGTCGGTCTCGGCCTTCTTGCCGAGCGCGGTCTTCAGGTCCTTGATCTGCTTCCAGACCTGCGGGGTCTGGCGGGTGGCGAGCCGGGCGTAGCGCGACAGCCTGTTCGCGGGCCTGAGCTTCTTGACGATCGTGGCCTGGTCCTGGCCCAGGATCGGCGCGAGCAGCGCGGCGGCCTGCTCGGGCCCGTTGCCGATCTTCAGCTGCTTGGCGGTGAACATCGTCGGGTCGGCCGTGATGTCGTACGCGTCCTCGCTGATGGCGAGGGCCACGCCGTTGCGGTCGGTGATCCCGCCGCGCTCGGCGGCCAGGGTGTGCACGACATACCGGTTCTGCTCGGCCTTGGCGGCGTACGCGCTGGCGTCGACGGCCTGGACCTGCAGCAGCCGTACGACGAAGGCGAGCAGCACCAGGGTGAGCGCGAGGCCGACCATGCGCAGCCGGGGACGAGGGCTGCTGAGCCGCAGGACGGGCGCGGGCGGCGGCCGGTACCCGCTCGGCCGGCGGGCCGGACGGGCGCCGGGCCCGGACTGGCGCCGGACGGCGCCCCTCGGACGGGGAGGCTTCGCGGGGCCGGGCACGCGGCGGCGCGGCGGTTCCCTGTCGGACACTTCCGTCACCTGCCGGGGGTCGGGGTGGGGGCGGGCTGGAGGGTGGTGGGCGGCGCCACGACCGCCGGCGGGTCGGTCCCCTGGGCCGGTGCCGGGGCCGAGGGAGTGGGGATGGGGGTGGCGGGGGGCTGCAGCGTGACCGAGGGTGCCGCGGAGGGGCCGGCGGCCGGAAAGAGGGCCTCCGGGGCGATCGGCCCGGTGAGGGAGGCGGGCTCGGGACTGGCTGCGTTCGGTACGCCCTTGACGGTGCCGCCGGGGCCGAGGAAGGCCGGGTCACCGCCGGGGACCATGCCGAGTTCGAGGGCGCGGCGCTGAAGGGCGTCGGGGGACGAGTAGCCGTCGATGTCCCGCTGGAGGGCCTGTTCCTCGTCGGTGAGGTTCTTCGTCCGCTTCTGCAGGTCGTCGAGTTTGAACGAGCCTTCGCTGAGAGCGGAGTTCAGGACCAGCAGCCCGATGAGGCCGCCGCCGAGCAGCAGGACGACGAGGAGGACGAACGGGGCGCGGGCCGCCCGGGCGCGGCGGACCGGGAAGAGCCGGGCAAGCCGGGCGGCCCTCCCCTTCAGTTCGGGTTTCCTACTCACTGGACCTCCGGTGGCTCCGGCGCGCCGACGGGTGAGTCCGGAAACCCAACCGACCCGATTCGCTCACTCGGCGTCCTCCCTGATGCGCTCGGCGCCCCGTAGCCTGGCCGGGGCGGCCCTGCGGTTCTCGGCGACCTCTTCCTCGGTGGGAAGTTCGGCACCGCGCGTGAGCAGCTTGAGCCGCGGCTGGTAGCGCTCGGGCACGACCGGCAGCCCGGGCGGCGCGGTGTTCGCGGCGCCGGCCGCCAACACCTGCTTCACCAGCCGGTCCTCGAGCGAGTGGTACGACAGCACGGCGATGCGTCCGCCGACGCCGAGGGCCTTCACCGCGGCCGGGATCGCCCGCTCCAGGACGGACAGTTCACCGTTGACCTCGATACGCAGCGCCTGGAAGGTGCGCTTGGCCGGGTTGCCCCCGGTGCGCTTGGCGGCCTGCGGCAGCGCGTCCCGGATCAGCTCGACGAGCCGCGCGCTGTTGCTGAACGGCTCCTTCTCCCGCTCCCGGACGATCACGGAGACGATCCGCTTGGCCTGCTTCTCCTCGCCGTACGCGCGCAGGATCCGCACCAGCTCACCCGCCGGATAGGTGTTGAGGACCTCGGCGGCACTGATACCACTGGTCTGGTCCATGCGCATGTCGAGGGGAGCGTCCTGGGCGTAGGCGAAGCCCCGGTCGGCCTCGTCCAGTTGCATGGAGGAGACCCCGAGGTCGAACAGCACGCCCTGCACGCGCGCGATGCCGAGCCTGCGCAGGACGTCGGGCAGCTCGTCGTAGACGGCGTGCACGAGGGTGGCGCGGTCGCCGAAGGGGGCGAGCCGTTCCCCGGACAGCCGCAGTGCCTCCTTGTCCCGGTCGAGGCCGATCAGCCGCGCCTCGGGGAACCGGGTCAGCAGCGCCTCGCTGTGGCCGCCGAGGCCGAGGGTGCAGTCGACGACCACCGCTCCCGGCCGCTCCAGCGCGGGCGCCAGCAGATCCAGGCACCGCTGGAGCATCACCGGGACGTGTCGACTCTTGCTCAAGGGGGCCTCTCAGTTCCGGCGGGCCGTACGCACCGCCGGGTCCCCGCCCGCTCTGTGAAGGGGAGGCCTGCCGGCGCCGGAAGCGTCAGCCGACCGGGAGCGGGAGGAGGCCGAGCCGTACGTACGCGCCGCGCACGTGGGGAGACGGTCCGGACGTTGTGCCGGGTCTCCGGGGTTTCACCAGCAGGAAGAGCCGCGCCTCCCGCTTCGCGTCACTTTAGTCCACCCCGTCTCGCGGTCAATCAACCGGCCTGCGCGTCGCGTACCGCATACTGGCGCCGACCGCAATTCGAACGAATTCACCCGCCCGGCCCATGTTTGCACTCCGTGTGGGTTAGCTCACAACAAGCCACGATGGCGTTTTTTGTCCGCTCTCACAGCAGGCCGGAACCGCCGGTGACCAGTAACGTCAGCACTATGACGACTTCAGCAGCAGTGCCCACTGGATCCGAAGGCGCCATAACCACCGATGGCTCCGTGACTGACCGGCTGGTGGAGGCCAACGAACGCTACGCCTCCGCCTTCACCGATCCGGGGATGGACGCCCGTCCCGTCCTGCACGTGGCCGTGGTGGCATGCATGGACGCCCGCCTCGACCTGCACGCCGCGCTCGGCCTGCAACTGGGCGACTGCCACACCATCCGCAACGCGGGCGGTGTGGTGACCGACGACGTGATCCGCTCCCTGACCATCAGCCAGCGCAAGCTCGGCACCCGCAGCATCGTGCTGATCCACCACACCGGCTGCGGTCTGGAGGCCCTCACCGAGGACTTCCGCAGCGAACTGGAGATGGAGGTCGGCCAGCGTCCGGCGTGGGCGGTGGAGTCCTTCCGGGACGTCGACCAGGACGTGCGCCAGTCCATGCAGCGGGTACGCACCTCGCCGTTCCTGCTGCACACCGACGACGTACGCGGCTTCGTCTTCGACGTGCGCACGGGCCTGCTGCGCGAGGTCGACCCGGCCTGATCCGGCTCGAACCGGGCCCGGCCCCGGCCGGGCTCGCCGGCCCGCCCCAACACCCCGTCCGGCGGAGACATGCCGTCGCGCCTCATCGAAAACGCCAGTCGAAAAGGCCGTAAGACCGACATAGTGCGGGCAGTTGTCCACAGTCGAGTGACACGAATCGGTAACGGCAGCAAGAATGCGGGGTGTGGCGTCGTGCGGAACCTTTTCCGTGCGGTGTCCGTGTTTTCGGGGTGGGCCGGTTTCGCATCGCAGAGCGGCGGCCCGAGTAAGAACGGGCCGAGGAGGGCCGGGTGACGACCTATGACGATCGATCGAGCCTCACTGATCTGACTGCCACCGTGGAGCGTGTCCGCGGTTCGGTGGAGGGTGTGATCGAGGGCAAGCCCGAGGTCGTACGGCTTTCGCTGACCGTACTGCTCGCCGAGGGACACCTGTTGATCGAGGACGTCCCCGGGGTGGGCAAGACGATGCTCGCGAAGGCGCTGGCGCGGTCCATCGACTGCTCGGTGCGGCGCATCCAGTTCACGCCCGACCTGCTGCCCTCGGACATCACGGGCGTGTCCATCTGGGACCAGCAGCGCCGGGACTTCGAGTTCAAGCCGGGCGCCATCTTCGCGCAGATCGTGATCGGCGACGAGATCAACCGCGCCTCGCCCAAGACCCAGTCGGCGCTGCTGGAGTCCATGGAGGAGCGGCAGGTCACCATCGACGGGCAGACCTACGAACTGCCCAGTCCCTTCATGGTGGTGGCCACGCAGAACCCGGTGGAGATGGAGGGCACCTATCCGCTGCCCGAGGCCCAGCGCGACCGCTTCATGGCCCGGGTCTCCGTCGGCTACCCGAGTGTCGAGGCCGAGCTGCAGATGCTGGACGTGCACGGCGGGGTCTCCCCGCTGGAGGACCTGCAGCCGGTGGCGCACGCGCACGAGATCGTGAAGCTGATCGAGGCGGTGCGCGGGGTGCACGTCTCCGAGGCGGTGCGGCGGTACGCGGTCGAGCTGGTCGCGGCCACGCGCACGCACCCCGACCTCCGGCTCGGCGCCTCCCCGCGTGCGACGCTGCACCTGCTGCGCGCGGCCAAGGCCTCCGCCGCCCTCGGCGGCCGGGAGTACGCGCTGCCGGACGACGTACAGGCGCTCGCCGTCGCCGTCCTCGCCCACCGGCTGCTGCCCACCGCCCAGGCACAGCGCAACCGCCGCACGGCCGAACAGGTGGTGCTGGAGATCCTGCAGCACACCCCGGTGCCCGCGGGACCGCAGCAGCAGCGCGGCTTCGGCGGTCTGGCCCGTACCATCCCGTCCTACCCCCAGCAGCCGCCGCGGAGTCTGTGATGAGCGCCGGCGGGACGGGGCAGGCGGAGACCGGCCACGGGGAGGGGGGCGGGGTCCGGACGGCCCTGGCGGGGCTGACCACCCGCGGGCGTTCCTTCCTGGCCGCCGGGATCGCGGCCGCGATCTGCGCGTACGTGCTGGGCCAGAGCGATCTGCTGCGGGTCGGCCTGCTGCTGGCCGTGCTGCCCCTGCTCTGCGCGACCGTGCTCTACCGCACCCGCCACCGGGTGGCCGGCAGCCGCCGGCTCTCCCCCGCGCGCCTGCCCGCCGGCAGTGAGGCCCGGGTGCACCTGCGGATGGACAACGTCTCCCGGCTGCCCACGGGCCTGCTGATGCTCCAGGACCGGGTGCCCTACGTCCTCGGGCCCCGGCCACGCTTCGTGCTGGACCGGGTGGAGCCGGGCGGCCGCCGCGAGGTGTCCTACCGGGTCCGTTCGGACCTGCGCGGCCGCTATCCGCTGGGCCCCCTGCAACTGCGGCTGACCGACCCGTTCGGGATGTGCGAGCTGACCCGCTCCTTCTCCACGTACGACACGCTGACGGTCATCCCGCGCGTGGAGCCGCTGGCGCCGGTCCGGTTCAGCGGCGAGGCCAAGGGGTACGGCGACGGGCGGCAGCGCTCCCTGGCCCTGGCGGGCGAGGACGACGTGATCCCGCGCGGTTACCGCTACGGCGACGACCTGCGGCGCGTGCACTGGCGCTCCACCGCGCGCTACGGCGAGCTGATGGTGCGCCGCGAGGAGCAGCCGCGGCGCTCGCGCTGCACGGTCCTGCTGGACACCCGGGGCATCGGTTATGAGGGCGCGGGCCCGGACTCGGCCTTCGAGTGGGCCGTCTCCGGCACCGCTTCGGTCCTGGTGCACATGCTCGAGCGGGGCTTCGCGGTGCGTCTGCTGACGGACAACGGCAGCTCGGTGCCCGGGGAGGGCGCCGACGGGTTCGCCGGCGCCGGCCAGGAGACCGCGGACGCGGCCGGACTGATGATGGACACCCTGGCGGTGATCGACCACTCGGACGGCACGGGCCTGTCCCGGGCGTACGACCTGCTGCGCGGCGGGAACGAGGGACTGCTGGTCGCCTTCCTGGGCGACCTGGACGAGGAGCAGGCGGCGGTGGTCGCCAAGATGCGCCAACGCAGCGGCGGCGCGGTGGCCTTCGTGCTGGACCCCGACGCCTGGGTGCGGGAGGCGACCGATGTGCCGGGCCCGGGCGACCGGCACGCGGAGTGGCTGCGCATGCTGCGCGAGGCGGGCTGGACGGCGCTGAGCGTGCCGCGTGGCGCCTCGCTGAACGATCTGTGGCGGCAGGCGGACCGGGAACGCTCGGGCCTGACCGCCGTGAGCGGGGAGGCACTGGGATGAGCGGGCGGGCACGACTGGCCCTGTGGGCCGCCGCGGCCACGCTGATGGCCTCGTGCGCACTGCTGCCCCTGGTCGACCGGTCCACGTGGCTGTTGCAGGCGGTCGTGCTGATCGCCGTGCAGACCGGTGTGGGGGCGGCGGCCCGGCGGGTGCCGCTGCCGCGGGCGCTGACCGTGGCGGCGCAGGTCCTGGTCACGCTGATGCTGCTGACCCTGGTCTTCGCCCGGGAGCAGGCGATCATCGGGTTCGTCCCCGGCCCCGGCACCTTCCGGCACTTCGCCGACCTGCTCCAGCAGGGCTCGGACGACGTCAGCCGGTACGCGATACCGGCACCGCTCACCGACGGCATCAAGCTGATGCTGATCGGCGGTGTCCTGCTGATCGGCCTGCTGGTGGACACGCTCGCGGTGACCTTCCGCAGCGCGGCCCCGGCCGGACTGCCGCTGCTGGCCCTGTACTCGGTGGCCGCCGGGCTGTCCGCCGGCGCCGACTGGCTGTGGTTCCTGGTCGCGGCGGCCGGCTATCTGATGCTGCTGCTGGCCGAGGGCCGCGACCGGCTGGCCCAGTGGGGCCGCGTCTTCGGTGGCGCCGCCCCCGCCCCCGGCGACCCGGAGAGCGGCGCGGTCGCCCCGGTGCGCACCGGACGCCGGATCGGCGCGGTCGCCCTCGGCGTCGCCCTGGTGGCGCCGCTCGCCCTGCCCGCGATGCGGGGCGGACTGCTGGACGGCGCCGGAGCGGGTGTCGGCGCGGGCAACGGGAACGGTGGCACGATCTCCGCGGTCAACCCGCTGGTGTCACTGCGCGACAGCCTGAACGTGGAGAACGACCGCCAGGTGCTGTCCCTGAAGACCAGTTCCGACGATCTCTCGGACATGTATCTGCGGATCGTCTCCCTGGACGACTTCGACGGCACCACCTGGAAGCCGTCGCAGCGGCACATCGTCGAGGTGCCGGACGTCTTCCCGACGCCCATCGGCCTGGGCGCGCAGATCAAGCGCACCACCGTGAAGACGACGGTGACGGCGGCGGACTGGTACGCGCAGGACTGGTTGCCGATGCCGTATCCGCCGAACGGGGTGCGGATCAGCGGCAACTGGCGGTACGAGCCCGTCGGCATGACCCTCGTCGGTGACCACGGGCAGAACACACGCGGTGAGACCTACCAGGTCAAGAGCCTGGACGTGCAGCCGACCGCCAGGCAGCTGGCCGCCGCGGCGCAGCCGCCGGCGGTCCTGAAGCGCGAGTACACCAAGGTGCCGTCCAAGCTGCCGAAGGTGGTGGCCCGGACCGCCGAGGAGATCACCGCGGGCTCGGCGAGCCGCTACGAGGAAGCCGTCAAGCTCCAGGACTACTTCGCCGTCAACGGAGGCTTCCAGTACGACACCCGGGTGGAGGTCGGCCGCGGTCCGGACGCGATCGCGAACTTCCTGAGGAAGAAGCAGGGCTTCTGTGTCCACTTCTCCTTCGCGATGGCGGCGATGGCCCGCACGCTCGGCATCCCTGCCCGGGTCGCGGTGGGGTTCGCGCCCGGGACCCCGCAGGCGGACGGCACGGTCTCCGTGATGCTGAAGGACGCGCACGCCTGGCCCGAGCTGTACTTCGAGGGCGTGGGCTGGACCCGCTTCGAGCCGACCCCGACCCGGGGCACCGTGCCGTCGTACACGCAGTCGGACACCCCCGGCAGTTCCGCGCCGGACGAGGCGCTGCCGTCCAAGAACGCGTCGTCGGCGCCCTCGGCGGCGGCCTCGCCGAGCGAGAGCTGCGCGGCCCAGTTGCACGAGCTCCAGGCGTGCGACAGCCCGTCCGCGGCGGCGGCGCCGCACAGCGGTGGCGGCGGCGTCTGGCGCCTGCTGGGCTACGGACTGCTGGGCCTCGCCGCCCTGGCCGTCCTGGCGATCCCGCTGCTGCCGATGCTGTGGCGGGCGCGCCTGCGGTCGGTACGGCTCGGCGGACACGCCCGGACCGAACAGGGCGCGGCGGCGCACACCCTGGCGGCCTGGCAGGAGCTGATCGACAGCGCCTGGGACCTCGGCATCCTGCCGGACGAGTCGCAGACCCCGCGCAAGGCGGCCGCCCGGCTCGTCAGGCTGGGGCATCTCGACCCGGTGGCCGGTGCCGCGGTGCACCGGGTGGCGGACGCGCTGGAGCAGGTGCTGTACGCGCCCCGGCCGCGTCCGGTGGCGGGCCTGGCCGAGGACGTGCGGCGGGTCATCGCCGCCCTGAACGGCACGGTGAGCGGGCGGACACGGCTGCGGGCGCTGTTCGCGCCGCGCTCCGCGGTGCGGGTGCTGTGGGCGGTGTCGGCCCGGTGGACGGCACTCAGGGCGCGTGCGGTGGCGGCCCGGCCGACGCTGCGCAGGCCTTCGGAGCAGCAGGGTTGAGTCCGGGGCCGGCGGCGGGGCCCGGACGTCCCGCCGGCCCGTGACATCCGTGAGGGGGTGACCACCGGCCGGTGGTCACCCCCTCGCGTATGTCTACTGGTGTCTGCCGGAACCGCGGGTCGCTCAGTGCCCTTGCTCGTCCCGGCGGCGCTGCCAGCGCTGCTCGATGCGGTCCATCACGGAGCGCTTCTGCCGTACCTGGCGGCGAGCGGCGCCCACGGGCTGTTCGCCCGGCTTGGGGGCCTTGCGCCAGCCCGTGACGGCGAGTACGGCGCAGCCCAGCATGACGAGGAAGCCCACCACACTGACCCAGATCTGCTGTGCGACCATTCCGGCCATGAGGAGCGCGATACCTACGAGGAAGCCCGCAACCGCCTGGTAGACCCGCCGCCGGGTGTACGTCCGCAGCCCGTTTCCCTCAAGCGCCGAAGCGAACTTGGGATCTTCGGCGTACAGCGCTCGCTCCATTTGCTCGAGCATGCGCTGCTCGTGCTCCGAGAGCGGCACGGAGTCCTCCTCATCGTGCAGTCGCCGGGGCGACCCGGGGGGTCCCTTCAGGATAGGCAGGGAATCGCCCCCCGTGAAACCCGCCCCTCTACGCCAACAGGCCAACCGGGATTCCGCCATGGACGTCCCGGCTCGCTGAGGCTTCCATTCCCCGACGGCCGACCCGTCATGCCGGACGGTGTACCTCGATCATACGGCGCAAACCGCTCGATCGGGGGTCTTGTGGCGTACTCCATCTGCTGCCAAGCCCCTGATCAGCGGCAGGCCCCGCGAGGCGCTCAGACCTCCGCCGCACCTCGCGTCCGGCCGAGGACATGGAGCTGGGTGGCCACGGAGTGGAACGCGGGCAGTTCGGCCGCGGCGGCCTCCAGCTTGAGCAGCGCGTCGAGGGCTCCGGGCTCGGTGTCCACCAGGACGCCGGGCACCAGGTCGGCGAAGACCCGTACGCCGTGCACGGCGCCGATCCTCAGGCCCGCGCTCTCGACCAGCGCGGTGAGCTGCTCGGCGGTGAAGCGGCGCGGCATCGGGTCGCCGGCGCCCCAGCGGCCCTCCGGGTCCTCCAGGGCCTGCTTGGCCTCCTTGAAATGACCGGCGAGGGCCCGGGCGAGGACGGCACCGCCGAGACCGGCGGCGAGCAGGCTGAGGACGCCCTCGGAGCGCAGCGCGGCCACCGCGTTGCGGACGCCCTCGGCGGGGTCGTCGACGTACTCGAGGACGCCGTGGCACAGCACGGCGTCGTAGCCGCCGCGCTCGACCACGTCGAACAGGCCGTGGGCGTCGCCCTGGACGCCCTTGACCCGGTCGGCGACGCCGGCCTCGGCGGCGCGGCGCTCCAGCGCGAACAGGGCGTTCGGGCTGGGGTCGACGACGGTGACGCGGTGGCCGAGGCGGGCGAGGGGCACGGCGAAGTTGCCGCTGCCACCTCCGGTGTCGAGCACGTCCAGCGCGTCCCGACCCGTGGCCTTGACCCGGTGGTCGAGGGCGTCCTGGAGGACCTCCCAGACCACGGCGGTACGGAGAGAGGCGCGGGGGCGCATCGGGTCCGACACGTCAGTTGACTCCTCGGCGCGGCACCGCCTGTTGCCCGGCGGCGCGAACGGGATGCCTCCCCGGCCCGGGTGCGGGAGGAGGAAGGCTTCAGGCGCCTCCACCCTATTGCCTCCGGTGCCGCAGCCGGTCATCGCGGTGGGGCGCGGCCGTGTCCGTCTCGTACGGCGGACGACCGGAGGTCAGCCCGCGTCCGGGAGGTCACCGCGGGCTCTCGGGCCCGGCGGCTCGTCGGTGTCCTGGCGGGGCTGGGGCAGGACGGGCTGGAGCACCAGCATGCGCTCGACGAGGCGGATGAACATCGCCACGTCGCGTATCAGGTCGTCGGCGTCCCGCTGCCCGGCCGCCCCCTGGATGCCCGCCTCGGCGCGGGCGCGGCGGGCGGCACCGGAGGCGAAGAGCGCGCTCCACTCGGTCAGTTCGGGGGCGATCTCGGGAAGCACCTCCCAGGCACTGCGGATGCGGGCCCGGCGGCGCGTGGAGGTCTCCGGGCGGCCGCGGGCTGCCAGCACGGCGGCAGCGGTGCGCAGGGCCGCGAGGTGGGCCGTCGCATAGCGCTCGTTGGGCGTTTCCAGGCGGTCGGCCTCCTCGAGTCCGGCGCGGGCCTGGGCGAGCAGGTCGAGAACGGCGGGCGGGGCCGTGGCCCGGCGGAGCACGGGGTGCACATCGCTCGCCGGGCCGGTCAGTGAGGGGGCAGGGCCGGTGGCGCTGCGCCGGCGGGCGGCGGCTGCGGACGGATTGGCCATGACGAACCTCCTGTCGTCTGGGTGACGGCACGGGTGCCGTATGTGCCCATCGTGAGGTATGGCACTGACAATCCGTTCTGACCTGGGCCTTTGCCTCGATCGTAGGTTCGGGCGTATTTTTGCACTGACCAGTCAGTTCAAATAATGCACAGGGGGGCTTGTGGACGGCGTGGACGTCACAGCCGAGGGTCTCGGGCTCAAGGGGCCGCGGGGGTGGGCCTTTCGCGGCATCACCCTCGATGCGGAGCCCGGCTCGCTGATCGCGATCGAGGGACCGTCCGGCTCCGGCCGTACGTGTCTGCTGCTCGCACTCACGGGACGGATGAAGCCCACCGAGGGAGTGGCCACGGTGGGCGGGTTCAAACTCCCCCGGCACATGGCGGCCGTGCGCCGGGTCGGCGCCGTGGCCAACGTGGCCAGTGTCACCGACCTGGAACCGGCCCTGACCGTCGGGGAGCACCTGCGGGAGCGGGCCCTGCTGCAGCGCAGGTTCGGCGACTCGCTGCGCGAGGTGCTGCGGCCCAGAGCGGAGCGCACCCACGAGGCGCGGCTGCGCGTCGACGCGGCCCTGGCCGCCGCGGGACTCGACCTGGAGACGCTCCCCAAGGGCTCCCGGACGGCCGTACGCGACCTGGAGCGGCTGGAGGAGCTGCGCCTGTCGATCGCGCTGGCCCTCCTCGGCCGGCCCCGGCTGCTCGGCGTGGACGACGTCGACATGAAGCTCTCGGACGCCGAACGCGCCGAGGTCTGGAACCTGCTGCGCTCCCTCACGCGCGCGGGGACGACGGTCGTGGCCGTGTGCCGCACCGCCCCCGAGGACTGCGTCCCCGTCTCCACCCACGGAAGCGACGAGACGGTTCCCACCGGCCGCAGCGACGACAAGAGCGACCCGAAGGAGGAGGCCGATGCGCTCGCCGAGGCTGGCCGCGCTTGAGCTGAGGCGCTTCGGGCGGGGGAAGCTGCCGCGCGCCGCCCTGGTCGCGCTGCTCGTGCTTCCCCTGCTCTACGGCGCCCTGTACCTGTGGTCCTTCTGGGACCCGTACGGTCGCCTGGACCGCATCCCGGTGGCCCTGGTGAACGACGACAAGGGCGCCACGGCGGGCGGGAAGAGGGTCACGGCCGGCGCCGACATCGTGGACGGGCTGAGCGACAGCCGGACCTTCGAGTGGCACCGGGTCAGCGACGCCGAGGCCCGCCGCGGTGTCGAGGACGGCACCTACTACCTGTCGCTGACGATGCCGTCCGACTTCAGCGAGCGGATCGCCTCCAGTTCGGGCGACTCCCCGCAGACGGGCGCGCTCCGGGTGCGCACGAACGACGCGAACAACTACATCGTCGGCCAGATCTCCCGGACGGTCTTCAACGAGGTCCGCTCGGCCGCGTCCACCAAGACGTCCCGCACCTTCCTGGACAAAATCTTCATCTCCTTCTCCTCCATCCACGACAAGACCGTGACGGCGGCCAAGGGTGCCGACCGGCTCAAGGGCGGCCTCGGCAAGGCGGAGAAGGGCTCCAAGGACCTCGCGGACGGCCTGGAGGACGCCAAGAGCGGCAGCGGCAAGCTCTCCACGGGCCTGACAAAGCTCACCAGGGGCGCGGGCGACCTGGAGGACGGCTCGCAGCGGGTCGCGGACGGTACGCGGACCCTCGCGGACAACGTCAACGGCGTCTACGCGAAGGCCGGACCGTTCCTGAAGGACAACGGGAAGACCATCGGGGACACCGCTCGGCTGGTCGCCGACTCGGCCAAGGCGGTGCGCCACAACCTCGACGTCCTGGTGAAGCTCGCGCCGGGCGCCGCCAGGACCGCCCACGCGTCCTCGGCCGCCCTGGACGAGGTCTACAAGGCACGCTGCGAGACCGCCGTCGTCCCGGACCCGGTCTGCCCCGACCTGAAGAGGGCCAGGCAGGCGGCCGCGGACGTGGCCACCGTCGCCGACGACCTCAACACCCTGATCGCCGACCAGGACGGCGACCTGAAGACGATGCAGGCCAACCTCGGCACGCTCCAGGAGCAGGCCCAGGCCCTGGCCGAGCGCGCGCCGCACCTCTACGAGGACGTGAACGACGCCGTCAAGAAGATCAACAAGCTGAACGACGGCGCGGCCCGGGTCGCCGCGGGCGCCAAGAAGCTGCACACCGGGCTCGGCACCGCCAGTACCGGCGCGGCCCAGCTCGACAAGGGCATCGGCACGGCAGCGTCGGGCGCCGAGACGCTCAACGGCGGCATGTACAAGCTGGTCGACGGCTCCGGGAAGCTGTCCGGCGGTCTGCACGACGGCGCGAAGAAGATCCCGGACTACGACAAGAAGGACCGCGACCAGCGCACCGGCGTGATGGCCGACCCGGTCCAGCTCGCCTCCCACGACCTGCACCATGCACCCAACTACGGCACCGGCTTCGCCCCGTACTTCATCCCGCTGTCCCTGTGGGTGGGCGCGATGGTGGCGTACATGCTGATCCCGCCGCTCAACCGGCGTGCCCTGGCGGCCGGTTCGCCGGCCTGGCGGATCGCGCTGGCCGGCTGGCTGCCGGTGGCCGCGGTGGGCGTGCTGCAGACGGCCGCCCTGATGTCCGTGCTGCACTGGGCGATCGGCCTGCAGATGGCACGGGCGGCCGGGACGGTGGGCTTCCTGTTCCTCGTGGCGGCATGCTTCGCGGCGATCGTGCAGTGGCTGAACGCCCGCTTCGGGGCGGCGGGCCGGATCCTCGTGCTGGCCCTGCTGATGCTCCAGCTGACCTCGGCGGGCGGCACCTACCCGGTGCAGACCAGCCCGCGCTTCTTCAACGCCATCCACCCCTTCCTGCCGATGAGCTACATCGTGGAGGCGCTGCGCCGGCTGATCACGGGCGGCGGGCTCGGCCCGGTGTGGCAGGCGTGCGGGGTGCTGGCCGCGTTCACCGCGGGCACCCTCGCACTGACCGCGCTCACGGCCCGGCGCCGCCAGGTGTGGACCCTGGACCGGCTGCACCCGGAACTGAGCCTGTGATCCCCGGGAGGCCCCTGCACGCGCGCGTACCTGTGACAATCGGGGCCATGGAAAGCAGCAGCGCCACGTCCGGCGGCAGCACGCGCCGCGAGGCCACCCGGCAGAAGCTCTACGAGGCGGCCGTCACGCTCATCGCCGAGCAGGGCTTCTCCGCCACCACGGTGGACGAGATCGCCGAGCGGGCCGGGGTCGCGAAGGGCACGGTCTACTACAACTTCGCGAGCAAGTCGGTCCTCTTCGAGGAACTGCTGCGGCACGGCGTGCGCCTCCTCACCGCCTCCCTGCGGGAGGCGGCCGAGCGGACCGCGGCCGAGGGCGGCAGCAAGGTGGACGCCCTGGACGCGATGGTCCGCGCGGGCCTGGTCTTCATCGACCGCTACCCGGCCTTCACCCAGCTGTACGTGGCCGAGCTGTGGCGCACCAACCGCGCCTGGCAGTCCACGCTGATGGTGGTACGGCAGGAGGCCGTCGCCGTGGTGGAGGGGGTGCTGCGCGACGGTGTGGCGGCCGGCGAGTTCAGCGGGGAGATCGACGTCCAGCTGACCGCGGCCGCGCTGGTCGGCATGGTCCTGGTGGCCGCCCTTGACTGGAAGTCCTTCCAGCCGGAGCGCTCCCTGGACGACGTTCACGCGGCCCTGTCCCTGCTGCTCCAGGGACGCGTGAGCGGGAAGGGCTGAGCCCGCCGGGGGCACGGAGAAGGCGCCGGTCCGCTGCCGGACCGGCGCCTTCCCACTCCCCCGTGCTTCCCGTACTCCCCCGTGCTTCCTCGTACGGTCTTTCCTTGTGTTTCCCTCTCCCCCGTTGGTCCCCCGTGGTGGTCTGCCCCGGGTCCCCCGTGCCTCGCTTCCGCCGACGGATCGGCGGAAGGAGCGGCCAGGGCGCGGGCGCCGTTCCGCCGCCCCGTGCCGGCGGTGCCGGGCCGCGCCCCCTGCCGTGCTTCCACTCTCCCGTTGACCCAGGCCGCGGCCCATCCGCGCGCGTACTCATCTCGCGGTCTAGGTACGGATACTCACGCGTCCGTGCGCGCGCCCACGACGCCGGCCCGCCGCCTGGCTACCATCACGTCCGTGTCGGTACTCCCCCTGGTGTTCACCAGTGGCTGGGCCAGCGGCATCAACGCCTACGCGGTGGTGCTGCTGCTCGGCCTGTTCGGCGTGACAGGGCTGAGCGACGACGTGCCTCAGACGTTGCAGCGGCCCGAGGTGCTGATCGTGGCGGGCGTGCTGTTCCTGTGCGAGGCGGTCGCCGACAAGATCCCGTACGTCGACTCGGTGTGGGACTCCGTGCACACGGTCGTCCGGCCGCTCGCGGGCGCCTGGGTCGGGGCGCTGCTCGCCGGGCACAGCGGCTCGCTGTCGGACGTGGCGGCCGGGCTGATCGGCGGTTCCACCGCACTGGCCAGTCACGGGGTGAAGGCCGGGACGCGGATGGCGGTCAACGCCTCGCCGGAGCCTTTCAGCAACGTCGTCCTGAGCCTCGCCGAGGATCTCGGGGTGGCCGGCGTCGTCTCGTTCGCCATGTTCCATCCGGAGGCCGCGGCGGTCGTCGCGGGCACCCTGCTGGTCTCCGGGCTCGTGGTGCTGGTGTTCCTCGTCTCCCGCATCCGGCGCTTCCTGCGGCGCCGGGCCCGGCGGCGGCAGGAGCGGCGGCCGGCCTCGCCGGTGTCCGGACCACCGGGCTGACCGCGCACGGACCGCCCGCGGGCCGCGTTGTCAGTGACGGTCGATAAAGTCGCAGGCATGGCACGGATTGCGGTGATCGGCGCCGGGATGGGCGCGATGGCGGCCGCTGCCCGGCTGGCCGTCGCGGGCCACCGGGTGGCGGTGTACGAGCGTACGGAGACGTACGGCGGTGCGGTGCGCCGCTTCGAGCGGGACGGCTTCGCCTTCGACACCGGCCCCGGGCTGCTGCCCCTGCCCGCGGTCTACCGTGATCTGTTCGTCAAGACCGGCAAGGAGCCGCTGGAGGAGTGCGTCGAGCTGGTCCAGGTCGATCCGGCCTCGCGGCACGTCTTCGCGGACGGCACGGAGGTGTCGCTGCCGAACGCCTCTCGCGCGGGCGTGGTCGCGGCCCTTGACGAGGCGCTGGGTGGGGGGGCCGGGCAGCGCTGGGGCGACTTCCTGGTGCGGGCCCGGGAGGCCTGGGACCGCACGCGCCGGCCACTGCTGGAGGAGCCGCTGTGGCCGAACTGGCAGGTGCTGGCGGAGCGGGAGCCGTATCCGGCCGTGCCGCACAAGCGTCTGCTGCGCACCCGGCGTGCGAGCACGCTGGCCGAGATCGGCGAGTGGGAGCTGCGCGACGAGCGGCTGGCGGCCCTCTTGGAGAGCCACGCGCTCGCCCATGGCCTCGATCCCCGGACCGCTCCGGCGAGCGCGGCCGTGCTGCCGTACATGGAGCACGCCTTCGGCACCTGGTATGTGCGCGGTGGCATCCGGGAGTTGGCGCGCGCGGTGTACGAGCGGTGCGTGCAGCGGCGGGTCGAGTTCGTCTTCGGCGCCGAGGTGACCGGGATCGTGGAGAAGGACGGCCGTGCGGCGGGCGTGCAGCTGGCTGGGGGCACCTCCCGGGCTTTGGGCTCCGGGGGAGGGACGGTTGCCGAGGCGGACCTCGTGGTGGCGGGTGTCGCCCCCGACGCCCTCGGCCGGCTGGTCACGGGCGCGGCGGTGCGAGGTGCCGGTGAGGTCGCACCGCGGCGCGGGGCGCCGAGTCGGCTGACGGTGCTGCTGGCGCTGCGCGGTGGGCGGCCGGAGGGTGCGGCCCACCGGACCGTGGTGCACGCGGAGGACCGTGAGGCCGAACGGGACCTGCTGTTCGGCGGCCCGGGCGGGATGGCGGCCCGCCCCACCGTCACGGTGCTGCGGCCCGACGATCCGGCGCTGGTCCCGGACGCCGCCCAGGAGTCGATCGTCCTGACCTCGACGGTCCCCGCCCAGCCCCAGGAAGACGGCTGGGCCGACCGCAAGGTCTTCGAACAGCGCGCCGAGGCCATGATCGCCGTGGCCGAGCGTGCCGTGCCCGGGCTGCGGGACCGCGTTCTCTGGAGGGAGGTGCGCACCCCCGCCTCCATCGAGGAGGCCACGGGCGCGGCGGGCGGCGCGATACCGGCCCCGGCGCTCGCGGCCGGCGCCGGACACCTGCTGCACCCCGGCAACACGACCGAGCTGCCCGGCCTTTTCACCGTCGGCGGCTGGTCCCACCCCGGCGGGGGCCTTCCGCACGCCGGTATGTCCGGTGCGCTGGTGGCGGGGCTGATCGTGGAGGGCCCAGAGTTCCGGGGCTCGCAGTGAGCCGGGAGTAGGTCTCAGAAGCGGTACTGCTCGTCGTACCCGGCGCCCGGCTGCGGCTGCTGCCCATTGCCCTGGTACGGGTACGGCTCCTCCTGCGGGAGTTCGCCGCCGTAGGTCTCGCTGCGCTGCTGCGGGACCCAGACTCCGTCGGCCGGGGTCTCGCCGTAGCCGCCGGTGGCGTACGGGTCCTGACCGTAGCCCTGCTGCCCGTACTGCTGCTGCTCGTAGCCGGTGCCGTACGTGGTCCCGCCGTAGGACTGGGTGCCGATGTACGGGTCGGAGTAGTTGGCGTACCCCTGCTGGCCGTTGTCGTAGCCGTAGCTCTGCTGGGCGTAGCCCGAGTAGTCGTAGGCGTAGTTCTGGTCGGTGGCCTGGTGCTGGGCGGCGGCCGCGTAGGCGGTGTCGCCGTAGACGCCGTAGGAGCCGGTGTCGTCGGGCAGGGGCTGGGGCTCGTAGACGGCGGTGCTCTCGGCGGCGCTGGGCTCGGGCGAGCGGGCCGGGGTGAAGACGTCGTCACGGTCGTCGTCGCCGTAGGCCAGATGCTCGCGGCCGTAGCCGGCGTCCCGGTCGTCTCCGCCGTCGGCGGCCTCCAGGTCGGAGACCTCGAGGGTCGGGTCGTGGCGGTCCGCCTTGCCGCGCCGCCGCTTGCTGCCGCCGCCCTCGGCCTCGGCTTCGGGGCGCTTGACCGCCCAGCCGGCGGCGAAGCCGCGGCGGAAGGACAGGGTGACGTAGGTCTGGCCGACCGCGAACGCGATCGCACCCAGACCGATGACGATGACGGACGGCATCAGCACGCCGAGTACGACACCGAGGAAGCCGCCGAAGGCGAGCAGCCGCCAGCGCAGCCGCGCCTTGTACTGCAGCAGCACCTCGCCGAGCAACCACAGTGCGACGACGCCGAACGCGATGTAGAGGACCGTCCAGCCCATGTACGCCCCTCTCCCAGTGACCGCTACGCAGTGTGTCGTATCGCGGTGCGGCCGGTCTAGGCCTGCGGGGGGTGGTGCAGGCCCAGGTTCTCGTAGATTTCCAGGGTCGCCGTGGAGTTGTTGAGCGTGATGAAGTGCATTCCGGGCACTCCCTCGGCCAGCAGCCGGGCGCAGAACTCCGTGGCGAACTCGATGCCAATGGAGCGTACCGCCGCCGGATCGTCCTTCGCTGTGAGGATCCGCTCTTTCAGGGCGTCCGGGAAGACGGCGTTGCTGAGCCTGGGCAGCCGCTCCAGCATCTTCACGCTGGTGACCGGCAGGACCTCGGGGATGACCGGGGTCTCGCAGCCGGCCGCCGCCACCCGGTCGCGCAGCCGCAGATACGACTCCGGCTGGAAGAACATCTGCGTAATGGCGTAGTCGGCCCCCGCACGGCACTTGTCGACGAAGTGGGCGACGTCGGTGTCCCAGTCCGTGGACCTCGGATGCATCTCCGGGAAGGCGGCGACACCGACACAGAAGTCGCCCGACTCCTTGATGAGCCGGACGAGTTCGGCCGCGTACGTCAGACCCCTCGGGTGCGGCACCCACTCGCCCATCGGGTCGCCGGGCGGGTCGCCGCGCACGGCGAGCATGTTGCGGATGCCCGCGTCCGCGTACTGGCCGATGATGTTGCGCAGCTCGGCGATGGAGTGGTCGACCGCGGTGAGATGGGCGACCGGCGTGAGCGTCGTGTCCACGACGATCTGCTGGGTCTCCTTGACGGTGGTCGCTCGGGTGGAGCCGCCGGCGCCATAGGTCACGGAGACGAAGTCGGGAGCCACGGCCTCGACCCGCCGCAGTGCGTTCCACAGGCTCTTCTCGCCCTTGGGGGTCTTCGGCGCGTAGAACTCGAACGAGTACGCCGTCTTGCCGGTGGCGAGGATGTCACGCACGGTGCGTGCGCGATCAGTCCTGGTGGATGCGGTTCCGAGGGCCATACCCGCAGGTTAGCCAGGGGTGGGCGGCACCCCAACCGAATGCCGGAAATTTGCCCGAATTGTCGCTTCCCCGTCCACCCATTGGACAAAAACCTGGACAGCGCCCCGTCCCGGAGCGTCCCTAAGCCTGCCGGAGCCGCTTCGCGAACTCCGCCGCCGCGGCCCCCGGGTCGTCGGCCTCGGTGATCGCGCGGACCACGACCACTCGGCGGGCGCCCGCGTCGAGCACCTCGTCCAGGTTGCCGAGGTCGATACCGCCGATGGCGAACCAGGGGCGGTCGGTGCCCAGGGCGGCGGTGTACCCGACCAGGTCGAGACCGGGGGCGTGGCGGCCGGGCTTGGTGGGGGTGGGCCAGCAGGGGCCGGTGCAGAAGTAGTCCACGCCGTCCTGGACGGCGGCCGCGGCGGCCTCGGACACGGCGTGCGTGGAGCGGCCGATCAGGACGTCGGCGCCGAGGATCGCGCGGGCCGCGGGGACCGGCAGGTCGCCCTGGCCGAGGTGGAGCACGTCCGCGGAGGCGGCGTGGGCGACGTCGGCCCGGTCGTTGACCGCGAGCAGCTTGCCGTGCCGGGCGCAGGCGTCGGCGAAGACCTCCAGGTGTTCCAGCTCCTCGGCGGCCTCCATGCCCTTGTCGCGCAGCTGCACGATGTCGACACCGCCGGCCAGGACCGCGTCCAGGAACTCGGCGAGGTCGCCCTGGCGCTCACGGGCGTCCGTGCAGAGGTAGAGGCGGGCGTCGACGAGCCTGCCGCGGGCGGTGTCGGACATGAGCGGGTCCCCCCGTGGTCGGTGTCCATGGGTGTGCGAGGGGGTGGCGTACGGGCCGCGGCCGGTACGCCACCCGAGGTGCGGGTCGGTTCAGACGGCGAGCGCCTGGGCGCGGCGCTTCACCTCCGTGCCGCGATTCTCGCTCAGGGCCTGCGCGGGGGTGCCGGGCAGGGTCGGGTCGGGGGTGAAGAGCCATTCGATCATCTCTTCGACCGTGAAGCCGTCGTCCCTCAGGAGCGTCAGGGTCCCGGTCAGGCCCTTGACGACCTTGTCCCCGTCGATGAAGGCGGCGGGGACGTGCAGCGCCCGGTTCTCACCTCGGCGTACGGCGATGAGCTGGCCCTCCTTGACCAGCTGCCTCACACGCGTCACCTCGACGCCGAACTTTTCGGCGATATCGGGGAGAGTGAGCCAGGCGGGGACGAGAGCATCAATCTTTGCGTCAATCTCGGTCACGGAAACTAGCCTGCCATCCCCCACTGACAGTCGGAAGTCAGGCCGGTCCACGCGGGAGGACGCGCCTAGCCGACGGTGGCTTCCTTCAGGGGCCGCGCCGGGTCGGTCAGGGCCTCGGGATCCATGCGCCGGCCGGTCTCGATCAGCCGCCGGCCCTGGGCCAGATCGCGCGGCCTGCCCACGGCCAGCAGAGCCACCAGCCGGTCCTCGCGCAGCCAGCAGACGGTCCAGGCCGGGCTCGCCGGGTCGCCGCGCCACACCATGCGGTCGGCCGCGGGGTGGTGGCCGGCGTACTGGACGAACCGGCCGAACTGCTCCGACCAGAAGTACGGCACCGGGTCGTAGGCCATGGGGATCTCGCCCAGGATGTTCGCGGCGACCGTGCGCGGGCCCTGCAGGGCGTTGTCCCAGTGGTGGACCAGAAGCCGGGCGCCGTAGCGGGCCGAGGGGAAGGAGGCGCAGTCGCCGACCGCGTACACGTCCTCGGCGGAGGTCCGCAGGTGGGCGTCGGCCACGACCTCGCCGTGCGCGCCCCGCTCGATGCCGGAACCGGCCAGCCAGCCGGTGGCCGGCCGGGCGCCGATGCCGACCACCACGGCGCCCGCGGGCAGCCGTGTGCCGTCGCCGAGCACCACCGTGCCGGGCTCGACGCGCTCCACGCGCGCGTGGGTGCGCAGCTCGGCGCCGCTGTCGGCGTACCAAACGGTCATCGGCGCGGCGACCTCGGCGGGCAGGGCGCCGGCCAGCGGCCGGTCGGCGGCCTCCACGACGGTCACGGCACAGCCGGCCTCGCGGGCGGCCGTGGCGAACTCGGCGCCGATCCAGCCGGCGCCGACGACCACGATGTCGTGCTGCCGGGCGAGCACGGGCCGCAGCCGTTCGGCGTCGTCCAGGGTGCGCAGCAGGTGCACGCCGGGCACGCCCTCGGCACCCGGCAGCCGGATCGGTTCGGCACCCGTGGCGAGCACCAGGACGTCGTACGGGACGGGTCCCGCCTCGGTGCCCAGCTCGTGGTCGCCGGGGCGCACGCCCAGCGCCTCGCAGCCGAGCCGCAGTTCGATACCGAGGGCCTCGAAGTCGATGTCGAAGGCTGAGCCCTCGGCCGTGCCGAGCAGCACGGCCTTGGACAGCGGCGGCCGGTCGTACGGCTGGTGGGGCTCGGCGCCGATCAGCGTGACGGTGCCCGTGAAGCCCTGCTCCCGCAGGGCGACCGCGGTCTGCACCCCGGCCATGCCCGCGCCGACGACGACCACGTGCCGTCCCTGTGACGTGCCCTGTTGCGGTGTCTGCTCGCTCACTCGATCACCATAGACAACTGACAAAACGTCAGTCAGGGGGCGTGCTCGGTGACCTGTTCCACAATGCTCGTCCCGGCGCCCGGCTGCGACTCCCACCGCCAGGCCTCCTCCACGCGCACCCGCCCGTCCGGCAGTTCCACGGCCGTCGCCACGCAGTGCCCCGAGGAGGTGGTGCCGTCCCGCTTGAGCTGCACGTAGCGGAAGTCCAGCCGGTCGCCCTCCCGGGTGCCGACCAGATGGCCGCGTACGACGTCGCCGCCGGCGTACTCGGCCCAGATCTCCCCGTCCTTCTCGTGGTACGCGAACCGGGTGCGCGTACCCACCTGACCTGGGGCCTGGTCCGCCACCGGGGCCAGGACCAGTCCGTCGAGCGAGCGGGTCATGGCCGGGGGCTCCCTTACAGGCGACGTACTCCGCGGGCTAGGGTGGCCACCGTACAAGCACTCGCGGGAGCCCGGACGCACCGGGCTGAGAGGGAGGCTGGCGGCCTCCGACCGTACGAACCTGATCCGGGTCATGCCGGCGAAGGGAGGGGCTGGACGCCCATGTCGTCACGTACACCCGACGTCCTCGTCATCGGGGGCGGAATCATCGGCCTGGTCACGGCCTGGCGTGCCGCGCAGCGGGGGCTCGCCACGGCCGTGGTGGACCCGGAGCCCGGTGGCGGGGCCGCGCGGGTCGCGGCGGGGATGCTGGCCGCGGTCACCGAACTGCACTACGGCGAGGAGACGCTGCTCGCCCTGAACATGGAATCCGCCCGCCGCTACCCGGACTTCGCGGCCGAGCTGACCGAGCTGACCGGACACGACCTCGGCTACCGGCGCAGCGGCACGCTCGCCGTCGCGCTCGACGCCGACGACCGCGCGCATCTGCGCGAACTGCACGCGCTGCAGCAGCGTTCGGGCCTGGAGTCGGAGTGGCTGTCGGGGCGGGACTGCCGGCGCCTGGAGCCCATGCTCGCGCCCGGTGTGCGCGGCGGGCTGCGGGTCGACGGCGACCACCAGATCGACCCGCGGCGGCTGGCGTCGGCCCTGGTGACCGCGTGCGAGCGGGCCGGGGTGGTGTTCCACCGGTCGTGGGCCGAGCGGCTCGACGTCGCGGGGGACCGGGCCGCCGGGATCACCACGGCGGACGGTACCGGGCTGGGCGCGGGTCAGGTGGTGCTGGCGGGCGGGAGCCTGAGCGGACGTCTGACGGGCGTCCCGGACGACGTGCTGCCTCCCGTACGGCCGGTGAAGGGACAGGTGCTGCGGCTGACCGTGCCGCGCCGGTACGCGCCCTTCCTGAGCCGCACCGTGCGGGCCGTGGTGCGCGGCAGCCAGGTCTACCTGGTGCCCCGGGAGAACGGTGAGCTGGTCGTCGGCGCGACCAGCGAGGAGCTGGGCTGGGACACGACGGTGACCGCGGGCGGCGTCTACGAGCTGCTGCGCGACGCCCATGAGCTGGTGCCGGGGATCACCGAGCTGCCCCTCACCGAGACCCGGGCGGGTCTGCGTCCCGGCTCCCCCGACAACGCGCCGCTGCTCGGCCCCTCCGGGCTCGACGGGCTGCTGCTGGCCACCGGGCACTACCGCAACGGGGTGCTGCTCACGCCGGTCACCGGGGACGTCATGGCCGAGCTGCTGGTCGGCGGTGAGCTGCCTCAGGAGGCCCGCCCGTTCACGCCGAAGCGCTTCGGCGCCGTACTCGTGGAGCAGCCGGCATGAACATCTCCGTCAACGGGCAGCGCCGGCAGGTCGCTCCGGGCACCGCGCTGGACGCCCTCGTCGAGACCCTCACCGCGGCGCCCTCCGGGGTGGCCGCCGCCGTCAACGAAACCGTCGTCCCGCGCGCGCAGTGGGCGACCACGGCCCTCGCCGAGGGCGACCGTGTGGAAGTCCTCACCGCCGTGCAGGGAGGCTGAGCCATGGCCGACGATCCCTTCGTCCTCAGTGGGGTGCCCTTCGGCTCCCGGCTGATCATGGGTACGGGCGGCGCACCGAGCCTGGACGTGCTGGAGCGGGCGCTGGTCGCCTCGGGCACGGAGCTGACCACGGTGGCGATGCGGCGGGTCGATCCCGCGGTGCACGGCTCGGTGCTCTCGGTGCTGGAGAAGCTGGGCATCCGGGTGCTGCCGAACACGGCGGGCTGTTTCACCGCCGGGGAGGCCGTGCTGACCGCCCGGCTGGCCCGCGAGGCCCTCGGCACCGACCTGATCAAGCTGGAGGTCATCGCCGACGAGCGGACGCTGCTGCCGGATCCGGTGGAGCTGCTGGAGGCGGCGGAGACGCTGGTCGACGACGGGTTCACGGTGCTGCCGTACACCAACGACGATCCCGTGCTCGCCCGGAAGCTGCAGGACGTGGGCTGTGCGGCGGTGATGCCGCTGGGCTCGCCGATCGGGTCCGGGCTCGGGATCCGCAACCCGCACAACTTCCAGCTGATCGTGGAGCACGCGCGCGTGCCGGTGATCCTGGACGCGGGGGCCGGTACGGCGTCGGACGTGGCGCTGGCGATGGAGCTGGGGTGTGCCGGGGTGATGCTCGCCTCCGCCGTCACGCGGGCGCAGGAGCCCGAGACGATGGCCGCCGCCATGAAGCACGCGGTCGAGGCGGGACGCCTGGCCCGGCTGGCCGGGCGGATTCCGCGCAGGCACTTCGCGGAGGCCTCCTCCCCCACGGAGGGGCGCGCCCACCTGGATCCCGAGCGCCCCGCCTTCTAGACGAGTCTTTCCAAATGCCTGCGGGCGCGAGGAGAGGGTGTCCATGATCGTTTGTGACGACGAACCTGGACACCCTCGTGACCGCACTCTA